>JBOFTS010000054.1:0-57222 GCA_051652185.1 Aeromonas sp. | reverse complement strand
AGATTGCTTGATTCAAATTGTTAAAGAGCGTTGCGCTTATCGCGCTGAGGTGGCGTATATTACGCGCCTCACTTCGAGAGTCAAGCGATTGTTTTCGCTTTTCTTTCGGCGCCCACTTCATTAAGAAGCTAGCTCATCAGTCCGGCGTGTTCCGCCGTGCTGGTAGGGGCGCATTATAGGGAGCGAGAGAAAGATGACAAGAGAAAAATTGTAAAAAAGAGCTCTTTTAGTGACATTACCGTTCAACTGTCGTTTTATTAAACAAAGACCCCGCATAAGCGGGGCTGGCTTGAACAATAAACGTTCGCCTCACATCTGGTTGTTATTTTTTTGACCAGAATTCACGAGCAAAACTACGCACTTTTTCCCAGTCAGTAAACTCAAGGTCCTTACTAGTATCAGTGCTACCGCCGGTAATTTTCATAATTAGCTGAATGATACGAGTTTGCCACCAGTTATAGCGGGAGTACTGCAATGCACCTGCAAACACACCTAAGGTTTTTGGCTTCCAAGGAGAGAGCTGCAAAAACTTCTTCATATAAGCATTGGTTTGTGGCGTTTGCTTTTCAGGCTTGCGGGCTGTGAGGTTCACACCAAAGAACGCAGCATTAGCTACTTCTAACTGTTCTTGGTGAGCATGAATAAAGCTAAACAGACTGGGGTGATAGTTGCCATAACGAATAGATGCACCGATCAACACCTTGGCATACTTGCTGAGGTTACACATCGGTAGTGTATGTAAGTCGTGCATTACCACTTCACACCCTGGCATTTGCTCCAGCATGACATCGATGATTTTGCGGGTTTGGCCATCCCGAGAGGAATAAAGTACCAAAATTTTGTTCATAACTACCTCCACTAGGCCAGAATCGATGTTTCAACCGAACCAAAAATGTAAAAATATCCTATTAACTTAGCAACATACCTGATATCAGCGCGATTTAAAGGGTGCTTTAACTAAAAATACGTCATAGCTGTTGAACACTCACAACTAAGCATAGGATCGGACGTCTAATCCGCTCGCTCAACTTTAATTAACGAGTGATGCAGCCTAGCGACCTACTGCGTTATCGATAGCAGAAAGCGATACCCGCCCATGAGTTCGGTCAGTCAATTCACGGTCAACTTGAGCCCAAACCGAGGATTCCCATGTCACCTGCAAGGTGACCTGCTGACCGTAATTGGCCGCCAGCAATTCGCCATTATGGCTGCTGATCAGCGACTCGACCGTCCCCATGTCACCGTAATCGCAGTGAATAAGAGAGGGAGAGCGCGGCACCTTGAGCAAAGTGGGCAGTTGCTTGAGGGCGGCACCGACACCGCCCCCATAGGCTTTGACCAGCCCACCAGTACCAAGCTGGATGCCACCATAGTAACGCACTACCACGGCGCAGATTTCACCGAGCCCCGACCCCATCAGCTGGGCCAGGATCGGCTTGCCCGCCGTGCCGGACGGTTCACCATCGTCGCTAAAGCCATAAACCTGGCTATCTTGCGGCGCGCCCGCCACAAACGCCCAGCAGTGGTGGCGAGCACTCGGATGTTGGCGCTTGATCTCGTTGACCCACCCCTTGGCCGCCTCGACAGTCGGGGTGTGGGCAATCAGGGTAATGAAGCGGCTCTTCTTGATCTCTTCGCTGAGCTCTAATGAAGCCGCCGGAATGAAGTAGGCTACCGCCATCAGATCCCTGCTTGTCTGGTCATGTTCTCCACCCCGTTGGCGTGCAGTACCACGTTGTCTTCGATGCGGATGCCGCCAAACGGCCGCAGCGCCTCCACCTTGTTCCAGTTGACCCGCTTGCCCTGTTCGCCACGGCGCAGCGGCTCCAGCAAACTATCGATAAAGTAGAGCCCCGGCTCGATGGTGAACACCTGACCCACCTCCATCACCCGGGTGCAGCGCAGAGAGGGGAACTGCTCAGGCGCCGCCAGGTGGGTGCCGCGCTCATCCTGCATGAAACCGCCCGCATCGTGTACCTGCAGACCGAGGAAGTGGCCGAGGCCATGAGGGAAGAAGACGTTGGTCACCCCGGTGTTGATCATCTCGTCCACCGACATCTCCACCAGCTCGGTCGCTTGCAGCAGGCGCGCCAGCTTGTGGTGCATCTGCAGGTGCAGCTCGCTGTAGCGGCGGCCCGGTTTGATCTCCTTGATGATCTCCTGCTGCTGCGCATCCAGCGCCGCAATCAGATCAGCAAACTCACCGCGCCGCCACGCCCAGGTACGGGTGATGTCGGAGGCATAACCATGAAAATCGACGCCGGCATCGATCAGAAAAGAGTGGCGCTCCGCATCCGGCACCCGCAAGGCAGACAAATGGGTGTAGTGAAGGATGGCCGCGTTGCGGTTGATGGCGACGATATTGCCGTAGGGCGCCTCATTGACTCCCTGCCCGACCGCCTGCATGTAAGCCAGATTGATCTCGAACTCGCTTGCCCCCGCCATAAAGGCGTCCTTGGCGGCGAGATGGCCGCGAACCCCGATCCGGTTCGCCTCGCGCAGACACTCCAGCTCGTAGGGGGTCTTGTAGGCGCGCTGATAATGCTGGTAGTTGAGCACCGCCTCCGGATTGGGCTGGGTCAGCCCTAATAGCTCGGCCACTTCCAGATAGCCCCCCAGATAGGCCCACTCAGGCTTGTTGGCGGGCAGATGATCGGCAACTTGTTCCGGCTTGGTCAGGAAGCGGATATCGAAGAACTCGACCCAGAAAGCATTGGGCAGATCCGCCACCTTGTGCCAGAAATCCACCGGGCGGTAGAACAGCAATACCGGTTTGTTCACCCCGTCCACCAGCAGCCAGCAGTGGGGGTTGTCCAGCACCGGCAACCAGGCCTTGAAGTGCGGGTTTACCTTGAACGGGTAATCTTGATCATCGAGGAAGATACGGAGGGTCTGGCCGGAGTGGATGGCCAGTCCGCTGAGCCCCTGTTGTTGCAAAATGTCGCGGGTGCGCTGCTGCAAGGTATCGAGATGCTGGGCAAAAAGTTGGCTGTAGCTACTCATGGCGTCCTGCTCCGAGGTGAATGTGATAGCAGCATAACATCAAGCGCAGCGAGGCTCGACCCACTAACTATCGACTTCGTGAGCCACCCCACGGGTCACTCGGTGTTTGTTATCAAACGATGCCGAGGTTGATGTCGAGGTTGAAACACTCTTGCGCCCTGCGCCGCTATTCATGCCCCCTGTCCCGCCCTCGACCCGCCCAAAAAATAATGTTGGCTTACCTCCATTTTGTGATGAAGCGCAGTTACTTGAAAGATGTTACGCAAATGTTTCAAGGTCGGTATTGCTGATGCCTGCCATTGGATCAATAGTGGGCCTCGTCCCCGCTGGGGATAAAGGAGTCATATCCCCACTAAGTGGGAACAAGGAGACACGATCATGATCTATCAAGGCGAAACCCTGTCGGTCAGCTACCTCGAAAACGGCATTGCCGAGCTGAGGTTTGATGCGCCAGGTTCAGTCAACAAGCTGGATCGCGCTACCCTGCTCGCCCTGAGCGACGCGATCGCTGCATTACAGCAACAAGCCGATTTGCAAGGCTTGATCCTTACCTCCGGCAAGGAGGCCTTTATCGTCGGTGCCGATATTACCGAATTTCTCGAACTGTTCGATCTGCCGCAAGAGGAGCTGCTCGGCTGGCTGAAAAAGGCCAACGCCATCTTTAACGCCCTAGAAGATCTGCCAGTGCCGACCCTCTGTGCCATCAAGGGTCACGCCCTGGGTGGCGGCTGCGAGACCATCCTTTGTACCGATTTTCGACTGGTCGACACCAGCGCCAAGATTGGCCTGCCCGAGACCAAACTCGGCATCATGCCGGGCTTTGGCGGCACTGTCCGACTGCCACGCCTCATCGGTGCCGACAACGCGCTGGAGTGGATCACCACCGGCAAGGAGTATCGCGCCGATGACGCCCTCAAGGTGGGTGCTATCGATGCAGTGGTCGCCCCCGATGCGCTGCAGAGCGCTGCGCTGCAGATGATCAAAGATGCGATCAAAGGCAAGCTGGACTGGCAGAGCCGCCGCGCCGCTAAGAAAGCGCCGCTGCGTCTCTCCAAACTGGAAGCCATGATGAGCTTCACCACCGCTGCCGGCATGGTTGCCGCCGTGGCGGGCAAACACTATCCGGCGTCAATGACCGCGGTGAAAACCGTCGAGGCCGCCGCCGGCATGGGCCGTGACGAGGCGCTGGCCGTCGAGGCTCAGGGCTTCATCAAGCTGGCCAAAACCGATGTTGCCAAGGCACTGGTCGGTATCTTCCTCAACGATCAACATATCAAGGCGCTGGCCAAGAAGGCGGCCAAACAGGCAGCTAAGGCCACTGGCCACGCCGCCGTACTGGGTGCCGGCATCATGGGGGGTGGCATCGCCTACCAGTCTGCCAGCAAGGGCATTGCGGCAGTGATGAAAGATATCAACGAGCAGGCGCTGGCACTTGGCATGAATGAGGCCACCAAGCTGCTCAACGGCCAGCTCGAGAAGGGCCGCATCGATGGCATCAAGATGGGCCAGGTGCTCTGTGCCATTACTCCGACCCTCAGCTATGACAGCGTCAAGCATGTGGATGTGGTTGTCGAAGCCGTGGTCGAAAATCCCAAGGTGAAGGCGGCCGTACTGAGTGAAGTGGAAGGCGTGATCGGCGACGATACCGTGCTCGCCAGCAACACCTCTACTATTCCTATCTCCCTGCTAGCCAAGGGGCTGAAGCGCCCGCAGAACTTCTGCGGCATGCATTTTTTCAACCCGGTGCACCGCATGCCATTGGTGGAGATCATCCGCGGCGAGCAGACGTCGGACGACACCATCAACCGCGTGGTGGCCTATGCCGCCGCCATGGGCAAGTCCCCGGTAGTGGTCAACGACTGTCCGGGCTTTTTCGTCAATCGGGTGCTGTTCCCCTACTTCTTCGGCTTCAACAAGCTGGTCGCCGATGGCGCCAACTTCGCCGCCGTCGACAAGGTGATGGAGAAAGAGTTTGGCTGGCCGATGGGCCCCGCCTACCTGCTGGATGTAGTCGGCATCGACACCGGTCACCATGCTGGCGACGTGATGGCGCAGGGCTTCCCGGCACGCATGAGCAAGATCGGGCGCACAGCCATCGACGTGATGTACGAGGCAAACCGCTTCGGTCAGAAGAACGGCAAGGGCTTCTACGCCTACGAGCAGGACAAGAAGGGCAAGCCGAAGAAGGTGGCCGACGCCGCTAGCTACGCGCTGCTGGCCCCCATTGCCAAGCCGAAACAGGATTTCGACAAGGACGCCATCATCGCCCGCATGATGATCCCGATGATCAACGAGGTGGTGCTCTGCTTAGAAGAAGGCATTGTTGCCACGCCTGCCGAAGCCGACATCGCACTGGTCTACGGTTTGGGCTTCCCGCCCTTCCGCGGCGGCGTGTTCCGCTATCTGGACACCATGGGTCTGGACGCCTATGTAGCCATGGCCGACCAGTATGCTGATTTAGGCCCACTCTACCGCGTCAGCGACAAGCTGCGTGAAATGGCCGCCCAAGGCAACACCTTCTACTGATTGCGGAAAGGAGATCCATTCATGAAAGACGTAGTCATTGTCGACTGTATCCGGACCCCGATGGGCCGATCTAAAGGCGGGGCGTTTCGCCATGTGCGGGCCGAAGATCTGTCCGCGCACCTGATGAGCGCCATCCTGCAGCGCAACCCTAACCTCGACCCCAACGAGATCGAGGATATCTACTGGGGCTGCGTGCAGCAGACCCTAGAGCAGGGTTTCAACATCGCCCGTAACGCAGCCTTGCTGGCCGGTCTTCCCAAACACATTGGCGGAGTCACTATCAATCGATTGTGCGGATCCAGCATGCAAGCGCTGCATGACGCCTCGCGCGCCATTGCCGTAGGCGATGGGGATATCTTCATCATCGGCGGCGTCGAGCATATGGGTCACCTGCCCATGAGCCACGGCGTGAACATTCATCCCGGAATGGCCAAATCGGTGGCCAAAGCCTCCGGCATGATGGGGCTGACCGCCGAGCTGATCGCTAAGCTCCATGGCGTGAGCCGCGCGCAGCAAGACGAGTTTGCCGCCCGATCCCATCGCCGCGCTTATGCTGCGACCGTGGAAGGGCGCTTTGCGCGCGAAATAGTTGGGCTTGAGGGCCATGACGCCAGCGGCGCCCGCTACTTTATTGAGCGTGACGAAGTGATCCGCCAAGACACCACCACTGAAACGCTAAGCTTGTTGCCCCCCGCCTTTGATCCGATCAACGGCAGCGTCACCGCCGGCAGTTCCTCGGCGCTCTCCGATGGTGCCGCCGCCATGCTGCTGATGAGTGCAGATCGCGCCAAGGCTCTCGGCCTCACCCCTCGCGCCAGAGTCCGCGCCATGGCGATCACCGGTTGCGAGCCGGCCCTCATGGGTTACGGCCCAGTACCCGCGACCCAAAAAGCGCTCAAACGTGCAGGGCTGAGCCTTGGGGATATCGATCTCTTTGAGTTAAACGAGGCGTTTGCGGCACAAGCGCTCCCTTGTATCAAGGCCCTTGGCTTGCAAGATCAGATGGATGAGAAGGTCAACCTCAACGGCGGCGCCATTGCGCTAGGGCACCCACTCGGCTGCTCTGGCGCTCGCATCGCGACCACCCTTATTAATGTGATGGAGCAGCAAGATGCGACTTTCGGTGTCGCCACCATGTGCATCGGGCTAGGCCAGGGGATTGCCACTGTATTCGAACGGGTATAAACCACGAGGCCAGTCTATCGGCGTTAAGCATGGGGCCTTCAAGGGCCCCTTTTAGTGCAGCTGCGGATATGACTCATCATGCAGATCTCGTGCTGCATGTAGTGCGGCGTATAGTGCGCATGGGGTGCAGCATATAGTGCGCGTGAGTATGCTGACCCAGACCACTACCTAAGCTCCCCCCCACATGACCCTCGGTGTTTGTCCGCTCTGGATGGCGATCTGGCCGCTAAGCGATGGGGGCCGTATTTTTTCATTTTCAGCCGTTTTGCAGCCCGCTCGTGGCTACCTCCCCCCACATTAGATGAGGGCATCCGCTTGCTTTTTGCTCCTCCGACAGGTTCAATCTGCACAAAAAATTGAGTGGATGCAGATACAGATGTCAATGAGCAAACAACTGCTGATCGTCGATGACGATCAAGAGATCCGTGAACTACTCAATGAATACCTGACCCGCGCCGGTTTTCAAGTATTAACGGCCGAGGGTGGCAACGGGATGCGCCAGCAACTTGCCGAGCACACGCCCGACCTGATTATTTTGGATATCATGATGCCAGGTGAGGATGGCTTTACCCTCTGCCAACAAATCCGCCGCGACTCTCATGTGCCCATCATCATGCTGACCGCCGCCTCAGACGAGGCAGATCGAGTCATTGGCCTTGAGCTTGGAGCCGATGACTATATCGCCAAACCGTTTAGTCCCCGTGAACTGCAGGCACGCATCAAGGCGCTGCTACGCCGCGCCGAGTTTCGCCAATCAGAAAAAGAAAAGGTACCGAGCCGTCGCTTGCGCTTTGCCGAGTGGACCCTCGACACCCTGAGCTATCAGTTGACCCACGACGATGGCAGCTTGCTCGATCTCTCTGGAAGCGATGCCATGCTGCTCAGCATGTTTCTGCAGCAGCCCGGTTTGGTGCTGGGTCGAGAGGCTATCTCCGATGCAACACGCGGCCGCGAGATCTTACCGATGGAGCGTGGCATCGACGTGCAGATCAGTCGGCTACGGCAAAAGCTCGGTGATAACGGTAAAAGCCCACGGATCATCAAAACCATTCGCGGTAGCGGCTATATGCTGATCGCCGAGGTGCACGAACTGCCATGATGCGCCACCCCGCTGCCACCCCATGTTGATTGATGACCGGCGTCCACAGTCATGAACCACCACCGGTTCTGGCAGGCTTGTGTGCCTCGCTCACTGTTATCGCGGATGATTTGGCTGCTGCTGCTGGCCATTTTGCTCTCTCAAACTATTTTGACCGGCATCTGGATGCAGCAGATCCAACAGCGCGAGCTAGCAGGCATGCTCAGCACCACTCGCAACCTTGCGCTGTCGGCTGCTTCTACTGTCAATTTCTTCAAATCCCTGCCGCTGCAATACCGTCATATTGCGCTAGATCAGCTGCGAAACATGGGGGGCAGCCGTTTCTTTGTCTCCCTCAATGAAGCGCCGATCACGATCAACGCCATCCCAGATAGCGAGCGCAAAAAACAAGTGCTAACCGAGGTGCAAGGGGTGCTGGATCACCAGCTCTCTGATGCCATGACCATTAAGGTGGATTTTTCCCGCCCAGATGATCTCCATGTGTTCAATAACGACACCCTGCTTGCCGATCTACCCTCCTCTTGGGCTCGTTACACCCTGTCACTGGAGCCGCTCAACCCGCCAGTGCTGGTCACTCAAATCGAGATCGCGCCGGGCGAGTGGCTCTACCTTGCGGCGCTGCTACCCGCCCCTTACATGACCTTAGATGACAGTGTTATGCCAAACAGTCAGGTGCGTTTCATCGCCCTGATGACAGTGTTTCTCTGTTTTTTCACCTTTATGCTGGTGCGCTGGCAAACCCGCCCGTTGCGCCGCCTCGCCAAGGCGGCGGTCAATCTGGGCAAAGATATCGACCAGCCGCCACTTAAAGAGGAAGGGGCCTCAGAAATCGTGGCCGCCACCCGCGCCTTTAACATCATGCAGCACCGCATTCGTCGCTATATCGATGATCGGGAGCGACTGTTTAGCTCTATCTCTCACGATCTGAAAACCCCCATCACTCGGCTGCGGCTGCGGGTTGAGCTGCTCGATGATGACGGGCAAATTGGAAAATTTAATAAAGATCTCAACGAGCTAGAACTGATGGTGAAAGGGGCGCTGCAGACGGTAAAAGAGACTGACATTCACGAAAATATCGAAGAGATCGATATCAATACACTGCTCGCCCACATGGCAGAATCGCTGAACTTACACCACCTGCGACTCACCATCGAGGGCCACAGCAAATGGCCTTATCGGGGCAAACTGCTGGCCCTTAAGCGGTGCATCGGCAACTTAGTCGACAATGGCATCAAATACGGCCAGCAGGTGCGCATCATCATCATGGATGACCAAGAGGTGCTAACCCTGTTCATCATCGATGCAGGCCCTGGCCTACCGGATGATCAGTTCGAGCGCATCTTCGAGCCCTATTACCGACTCAGTACCGATCAAGCGGGCACCGGCCTTGGCCTTGGCATCGCCCGCAATATCGCCCATGCCCACGGGGGCGATCTGGTGCTAGAAAATCGTCCGCAAGGTGGCTTGCAGGCCACGCTCTCTTTACCAAGGCAATAACCTTATGAAATGGTTATATTTTTCTGTCATAACCCTGCTGTCCGCACCCGCGAGCGCGGCCCATGTCGAAGTGCTGCACTGGTGGACATCAGGCGGCGAAGCCCGCGCAGTAGACGTGCTCAAAACGAAGTGGACAGCCCAAGGCAATCAGTGGGATGAGTTCGCGGTACAAGGCGGCGGCGGCAAAAGCGCCATGATGGTATTAAAAAGCCGAGCACTGGCAGCTAACTCGCCAGAGGCAGCGCATCTCAAGGGGTTTGAGCTGCAAGAGTGGGCCAAACTCGGTTTTTTACGCGATCTTAGCCCGCTGGCCGAACAGCTCGGCTGGTACGCAAAAATGCCGCCTATAGTGCGCTCGACCCTCAGCCTCGATGGCGCCTTGGTGGCGGTGCCAACAGGCATTCACCGAGTGAACTGGCTGTGGCTTAACCGTAAGGTGTTTACCCAGCAAAAACTGACCCCACCCACTGACTGGGCTCAGTTTATCGAGGTGGCGCAGCAGCTTAAAAAGCGAGATATCATCCCCCTTGCCATTGGCAACGAACCTTGGCAACTAGCGGTATTGTTTGAAACAGTGGCCCTGGGTGAAGGCGGTAAAGCCTTCTATCACAAGGCATTTATCGAGCAAGACAGCGCCACCTTGATTGGCCCTGATATGGTGCGGGTGCTGACTCGCTTTCACCAGCTGCGGGCCTATGTGCCACAAAAATACGCCGGTTTAAAATGGTTCCAAGCCACCAAATTGCTAGAAAATGGCGGCGCCGCCATGCAGCTGATGGGGGACTGGGTTAAAGGGGAACTAAGCGCAGGTCACTACCGGTTAGGTGAGGAGATAGATTGCCTGCCAAGCCCGGGCAGCCGCGGCCTGTTTAGTTACAATCTCGACTCTATTGCGATGTTTAAGCAGCGTGACCCGACCCAACTACAAGCCCAAGCCGATTTGGCCACCTTGCTAATGAGCCCCGCCAATCAGCAAGCATTTAATCGGGTAAAAGGCTCGATCCCGGCGTTAATTGACCCCGATATGCGCACCTTTGATCGCTGCGCTATCAATGCCTATCAGGATTTTTTGCAAGCACAACAACAAGATAATCTGCTGCCCAGCATGGCAGAGGGGATGGCGATGCCAACCAATATGCGTCAAGCCATCTTTGATGTGCTCGGCAACTTCTTCAATGACACCACCGGCGATCCGCTGCAAACCGCGCAGCAATTAGAGCGAGCCATCCGCTCGGCTCGCTAATTTGGCCAAATAGCGAATCCACAAAAACAATGAAGGCGGTATCACACCGCCTTCATTGTTGATAGGTCAATCATGTTAGGATTTATCCTGCTCATCCTCGTCGTCATCATAGTAATCGCAAAGCTCGATCCAAAGACCCAACCCAATCATCACTAACGCACCGAACCAGGTGCCGTTATTACCTATTGGGCTACCCATTACGATCATGGAAAAAACCAAGAAGCCCATGCCAGCGTAGGCTTGCAATCTGCCGTAAGAGACGTGCATATTCACCCTCCTTGTCGAATATGATGCAATTTTCATATTACTCACCAAGCGAGGAGTGGCTAGCCATTGATAACACTTTGGTTACATATGCTGCTAGCCCCCTAGATATTTGAATATTTTTTCGCCATGAGTATCATTGGCAGCTGAATTGGTTGAGGGTTGATTACTGATGAGTGCTTTATTCTGCGATGCAAGCCATGAGTTGGATACAATCGGGCTTCGCTGCCCAGAGCCTGTGATGATGGTGCGTAAAAAAGTCCGGTTGATGGCCGATGGCGAGACCCTGCTGGTCTGTGCCGATGACCCCTCCACCACCCGTGATATTCCCAGTTTTTGCCGCTTTATGGATCACACGCTGATCGCCAGTGAGACCGAGCAAGCCCCCTATCGCTATCTGATCCGTAAGGGTCAATAACCCTGACGTCGGAGCCCCTATGGCCACCATTACCCGAATTGGCACCACCCAGCGTTGGTCAGATGTTATCATCTACAACGGTACCCTTTATGTGGTTGAAGCCCCCATCACTGAAACGGCGGATATTCACCAACAAACTCGCGAAGTGCTAAGCAGTCTGCAACATTTGCTGACCGCCAATGGCTCGGGTCTAGATAAGATCTTGATGGCCAATATCTATCTCAAAGATATCAATGATATTGCTGCCTTTAACGAGCAGTGGGATAACTGGATCCCAGCGGGTACCGCCCCCGTTCGTGCCTGCGTTCAGGCTCGCCTCGCCCAAGACGGTTATAAGGTCGAAGTGCAGCTAACCGCTGCGGTTTAATCGCCCTTGGCAAACAAAAGGCCCCACCATCACTGGTGGGGCCTTTTTCGTTGCTAACACCAAAATGACTTACGCAGTCGGTGTTGGGGTCAGGGTAATGGTCACGCGGCGGTTCTGGGCTTTGCCTTCTGCCGTGCTATTACTGGCGATTGGCTGATCTGGGCCAACACCGGTCGTGGTGATACGGCTTTCAGCCACACCTTGCGCAACCAGTTGGGCAGCCACAGAGTCAGCACGCTCGCGAGACAGGTTCATGTTCAGCTCAAGAGAGCCGCTGCTGTCGGTATGACCCACCACATTCAGGTCAGTCTTGTCGAACTCAGCAACCACCAGCGCCACCCCAGAGAGGGTGTTCGCACCGGCAGGTTTGAGCTGGGCGCTTGAGCTATCAAAGGTCACGTTATTTGGCATGTTGAGGATCAGCTCATTGCCGTTACGGGTCACGCTAACGCCGGTGCCTTGCAGCTTCTCGCGCAGCTTGGCTTCTTGCACGTCCATGTAGTAGCCGATACCACCACCCAGCGCAGCGCCGGCAGCAATACCAGTCAGAATGCCTTTCTTACGGTCGCCCTTGCTAGAAGAGAGCGCACCAACAGCAGCACCAGCCGCAGCGCCAGCCAGTGCGCCCCACGCACCTTTGGCCGTTTGAGATTCACCGGTGTAGGGATTAGTGGTACAGCCACTAAGGGCAATGGTCAGTGCCAATGCTGGCACTAAGATCTTGGCTCGCATGAAAAAACCTCTATGAAAACGATGAAAACAAGGTGGCACTATGCCAGGAGCGCGAATTGTACCGCACCCGCACGCCATTGTCTGACACAAGCCAAAACAAGCCAGCGAGAGTGGCGTTTTTTTACCCAAAAAAAGCCCCCTACCCACGAGTTAGAACACAAACGAAACCACTGCCATCACCCTAGCGCGGCAGCTGGCATAATCGATGGCAAGGACAGCTGACCAGATGATCGTTCACCATACCGACCGCTTGCATAAAGGCGTAGCAGATGGTGCTACCGACGAAGGTAAACCCGCGTTTTTTCAGCGCCTTGGCCATGGCGTCTGACTCGGGGGACGTCGCCGGAATATCATCACGACATTGCCGCCCATTCACGATCGGCGCGCCGCCAACAAAGCTCCACAGCCACTGGGCAACATCGATATCCTCTGCTTGCAGCGCCAGATAAGCGTGGGCATTTTTGATGATCGATTGCACCTTGAGTCGGTTGCGAATAATGCCGGGGTCTTGCATCAATCGATCCACATCTTGCTCGTCGAACTTGGCGATCAGCTGTGGATCAAACCCGGCATAGGCACGGTAATAGCTCTCGGTGCGCTTCAAAATGGTGATCCACGACAAGCCTGCCTGCTGGCCATCAAGGCAAAGCTTGGCAAATAACTCATGGCCGTCATAGACCGGCCGCCCCCACTGCTGGTCATGGTAGGCAATATACTGCGCATCACGGGTTACCCAAGCACACTGCAACTCTCTCTCGCTCATTTTTAGCGCTCTCCAACTGACTTATTCATCCCTCACAACCTTCGCCTCGCAAAGAGAACATCTGCTGCCAAGCGGCCCCGCCCCCCTCATAACAGGGCGTCATCTGGCCAATCCCCAGTAATTTCGCCTATTATCCGACCATGCCAAACGGTATACTCCCACGGTTAATATTCAGCAAATCTTGCTCTGATTTTCACTTCGCGCGAAAAAAACAACTATGCAAAAATTCGATGTCAAAACCTTTCAGGGCCTGATCCTGCAGCTGCAGGACTACTGGGCCCGCCAGGGCTGTACCATTATTCAGCCGTTGGATATGGAAGTGGGTGCTGGTACTTCCCACCCCATGACCTGCCTGCGTGCACTGGGCCCTGAGCCTATTGCCTGCGCCTACGTGCAACCATCCCGCCGCCCAACCGATGGCCGCTACGGTGAAAACCCCAATCGCCTGCAGCACTACTACCAGTTTCAGGTGATCATCAAGCCCTCCCCTGACAACATTCAAGAGCTCTATCTTGGCTCGCTGCAAGAGCTGGGGCTGGATCCACAAATCCACGATATCCGCTTTGTGGAAGACAACTGGGAAAACCCAACCTTGGGTGCCTGGGGTCTGGGCTGGGAAGTGTGGCTCAACGGCATGGAAGTGACCCAGTTCACCTACTTCCAGCAAGTGGGCGGCCTTGAGTGCAAGCCCGTCACCGGCGAGATCACCTACGGTCTTGAGCGCTTGGCCATGTACATTCAGGGCGTAGACAGCGTTTACGATCTGGTCTGGTCAGATGGCCCCTTGGGCAAGACCACCTATGGCGACGTGTTCCATCAAAATGAAGTGGAGCAATCCACCTACAACTTCGAACACGCCGATGTGGATTTTCTGTTCCACAGCTTCGAGCAGCACGAAAAAGAAGCCCAACACTTGCTGGCACTGGAAAAACCGCTGCCACTACCTGCCTATGAGCGCATCCTCAAAGCCGCTCACTCCTTCAACCTGCTAGATGCCCGCAAGGCCATCTCGGTCACCGAGCGTCAGCGCTACATTCTGCGCATTCGCACCCTGACCAAGGCCGTGGCCGAGGCCTATTATGCCTCCCGCGAAGCACTGGGATTCCCTATGTGTAAGCGCCGCGATGAACGTGACAGCAACGAGCAGCAAGGTTAAGGAACGGACATGGCACAACATACATTTCTGGTAGAGATCGGTACTGCTGAGCTGCCACCCAAAGCCCTGCGCTCACTGGCCGAAGCATTTGCAAGCAACCTCAATAGTGAACTGACCAAGGCCGATCTGGCTTTCGCCGGTATTGAGTGGTTTGCCTCACCGCGCCGTCTGGCACTCAAGGTAAGTGAGCTGGCCAGCGAGCAGCCGAGCAAGAGCGTCGAGAAGCGCGGCCCGGCCGTCTCCCAGGCGTTCGATGCCGATGGCAAGCCGACCAAGGCTGCCGAAGGCTGGGCTCGTGGCAACGGCATCACCGTTGAACAGGCCGAGCGTCTGGTCACCGGCAAGGGTGAGTGGCTGGTTCACACCGCCAAGGTCGAAGGCCGTCCGGCCAAAGATCTGCTGGGCGAGCTGGTTAGCCAAGCACTGGCCAAGCTGCCCATCCCGAAAATGATGCGCTGGGGCGACAAGACCATCCAGTTCGTGCGTCCGGTGTTCACCGTGACCCTGCTGCTGGATGGGGATCTGGTTCCTGCCACCATTTTGGGTATCGACTCAGCCCGCACCATTCGTGGTCACCGCTTTATGGGCGAGAGCGAGTTCACCATCGACAATGCCAGCCAGTACCCGCAGATCCTGCTGGAAAAAGGCAAAGTGGTTGCTGACTTTATGGCGCGCAAGGCCAAGATCAAGGCTGACGCACAAGCGGCCGCTGCCGCCTTCGGTGGCGTTGCCGATCTGGACGATGCCCTGCTGGAAGAGGTCACCGCACTGGTCGAGTGGCCTGTGGTGCTGACCGCCAACTTCGAAGAAAAGTTCCTGGCCGTGCCGGCTGAGGCGCTGGTGCACACCATGAAGGGTGACCAGAAGTACTTCCCGGTCTACGACAAGAACGGCAAGCTACTGCCGAAGTTCATCTTCGTCACCAACATAGAGTCCAAAGACCCGAGCCAGATCATCAGCGGCAACGAGAAGGTGGTTCGCCCACGTCTGTCTGACGCCGAGTTCTTCTTCAAGACCGACCTCAAGCAGACTCTGGCCTCCCGCCTGCCGCGCCTTGAAACCGTGCTGTTCCAGCAACAACTGGGCACAGTCAAGGCCAAGGTCGAGCGCATCGAGACTGTCGCCGGCTTCATCGCCGAGCGCATCGGTGCCAACGTGGCTCAGGCCAAGCGTGCCGGTCTGCTCTCTAAGTGTGATCTGATGACCAACATGGTCGGCGAATTCACCGACACCCAGGGTGTCATGGGGATGCACTACGCCCGTCACGATGGCGAAGACGAAGCGGTGGCTGTGGCTCTTAATGAGCAGTACATGCCACGTTTTGCCGGCGATGCCCTGCCATCCAGTCTGGTGGCCTGCGCCGTCGCACTGGCTGACAAGCTCGATACCCTAGCCGGTATCTTCGGTATCGGCATGCTACCTAAAGGTGATAAGGATCCGTTCGCCCTGCGCCGCGCCGCCATCGGTGCCCTGCGCATCATGACCGAGAAGCAGCTGGATTTGGATCTGGTGGAACTGGTTGAAGAAGCGGTACGGGTCTACCAAGGCAAATTGACCAACCAAACCGTCGTCACCGATGTGATCGACTTTATGCTAGGACGTTTTCGCGCCGCCTACCAAGACGAAGGCATCAGTGCCGACGTGGTGCTGGCCGTACTGGCCCGCCGCCCAACCCGTCCACGGGACTTCGACGCTCGCGTCAAGGCCGTCAGCCACTTCCGCACTCTGGATGCCGCACTGGCACTGGCTGCCGCCAACAAGCGCGTGAGCAACATTCTGGCCAAGGTCGAAGGCGAGTTGCCGACTGCCGTTAAACCGGAACTGCTGGTCGATGCTGCCGAGAAGGCGCTGGCCACCCAGGTTGCCGAACTGCAAGCCGAACTGGCCCCGCTGTTCGCTGCCGGTGACTATCAGGCTGCCCTCACCCGTCTGGCCGCCCTGCGCGAGCCGGTCGATACCTTCTTCAACGAAGTCATGGTGATGGCTGACGACGAGGCCCTCAAGGCCAACCGTCTGGCACTGCTGAACAACCTGCGCAATCTATTCCTGCAAGTGGCGGATATTTCCTTGCTGCAGTGATATTGGTTGGGTCAGTGATAATAAAAATGGCGCCGTGAGGCGCCGTTTTCTATCTCCTTTTATATATTTCTCCTACAACCTCGCTGGTTGCAAAATCTTATCCAACTGTTTTTTCACATTCTCAAATTGCTTTGAAAAAAGCTCTGCATCAAGAAAATAACTTGGATATGCCTTCTTCAAGGTTTTAATCGACTCGGAAGTTACTAATACTACTTGGATATTTCTCCCAGCATGCGCCTCCGCCTCTTTGAGAGAATAATCAATGTTTGCTTTTTCAATATCCTTGAGTTCATAGCTTTTTATATTCGCCATCCGCTTCTCTAAATCAAGTGTGATTAAGTGATAGTGGCCACTGGCATTGTCATCTTTTATCTGACGGGCAGCAACACGAAAGCCAGAAAGCTTTTTGATAACATCAAGAGATTTTTCTTGTTTTAATAATTCTTCGAACGTTTCCTGATCTGACAGAGCCTCAAACTGAGGGATCCTTGGCGTGCTCTCAATAATGGCGAATGCAGAACTCGCCAAAGCAAAAAAATCAAGCCACTTATCTGGGCCCTCACTAGATTTTAAAGAATGATTCAGAAAAGTTCCCATCGTTTCTACTGCTGTAGCCCAAGCATGCTGTAGCTGAGTTCTAACTTGCAGCTCTATTGAAAAACCATCAGGACAAACAAATATTTGATGAACACTTCTGTAACCTGAGTCTTTCGGATAGTTAATATAATCCTTACCACCTTTAGCCACAGAAAAATCTTCCACCCCTTTTTTATATAATTTCTCTACATCTCTGACCTTCTGCATGTTTTTAACTACAACTCTAATGCCCCCAATATCCTGCATTCTAGAAAGCATCATATTGGGATTTCTAGTTAATTTGGATAGTATTGATGGCGTTCTTTTTAAACGTTGTGAAACAAGAGCAGGTGCATCAATTTCATCCACCCTATTAATTAGAGATTTATGAAATTTATCTAGTGGTTGCACATGGCATGCACGCCAGCTATCCAAAACTGTTTTTGCATAATCATGTATATCAGTCCCTTGATTTAAAAGAGATGCGCCAGCCTTATTTACTGCCGTTTTAGAATACTCACAAACATTTGTAGACATTATCTCGCACTCTTTATTCATGATGCCATATATATACCCAAAAAATAATGATAAAACAATTGTTTGAATCTAATTTTTACTTTAAATACTTATAACCTATGTATGCAGCCCGTAGGTTCGATTAGCCGTCAGGCGTAATCGGACGTTCGCGTAAATGGATTCTCACGCTATCACGGCCACCCGCATTTCTCCTCCGGCTGGCGAACCCTGACTCACAGCAACAACCGGAACAACGGCTTCTCGATCGTCCGATTACGCCGCGCTAATCGAACCTACATGAGGCGGTGAGATATGGTACATACCGGTCGGTGCCGAACATCGAGAAGCCCAACATTGACCTTTGGTTGGCATAACCCCCCCTCATCCCCAACCCTTCTCCCGCAAGGGGAGAAGCCCGTAGGTTCGATTAGCCGTCAGGCGTAATCGGACGTTCGCGTAAATGGATTCTCCCGATATCACGGCCAGCCGCATTTCCCCCTCCGGCTGGCTGCCGCAGACTCACGGTAACAAGCGGAACAACTGCATCTCGATCGTCCGATTACGCTGCGCTAATCGAACCTACGCGAGGCGGTGAGATATGGTGCATGGCGGTCGGTGCCTAACATCGAGAAGCCCAACATTGACCTTGGGTTGGCATAACGCCCCCTCATCCCCAACCCTTCTCCCGCAAGGGGAGAAGGGGGCAATGCCACCCCCGAAACCCTCCAGATTCCGTAGGTTCGATTAGCCGTCAGGCGTAATCGGACGTTCGCGTAAATCAACTTTCCCGCCATAACGGCCAGCCGAATTTCCCCTCTGGTTGACCACCTCTGACTCACAGCAACAGCTAGAGCAACTACTCTCGATCATTCGATTACGGTGCTGGGAGCATAGCGAAGCCCAACACCGACCAGGCCTTAGCCTGACTCCATGTCATGATGCTAAGGCGCCAAATATTTGGATTATATGCGTCATAAAATGCCCATTCCTTCGGTATAAAAACTACCAAAAAAAATGTATCTCCTATAAAATGCGACTATCAATAATCTTTTTATAGAGAATAACTGTATGAGTGAACAAAGTATTTGGAAAGGTACACCCTCTCAAATTGTAAATTTTAATAAATTTATCATCTGTGTTTTACTGTCTCCGCTGCTTGGAATTTCACTGCTCTATGCCCTGTGGCTATGGATTGTCGTCAAGAATGTAAAATATGAGTTAACCACTGAACGACTCATTAGTAAAACCGGTGTGTTTAATAAAAAAACCGATGAGCTTGAGCTGTATCGCCTTAAAGATTATTCATTAGAAGAGCCGTTTTTTTTACGGATGTTCTCGTTAGCAAACATTAATTTATCCGCCTCTGATGTTAGCCATGATCATCTAAAAATATATGCAATCAAAGATGGTAACGCCCTCAGAGATTTAATTAGAAATAATGCAGAGCAGTGCCGCAGAAACAAAACCAGAAATATAGAGGTTCTCTAAGGTGACACATTTTGCAATGGTGGTGCTGGCAATCGGTTTCATCTTACTGGCCTTGGGTGTCTTTGCTGGATATTCATTACTATCCCGCGCATTAAAATCCAAAGACAAATATGGCGATGAAACTAACGTAGGCACCCTTTGGGGGTTGTTTATTTGTGGCATTCTATTTGGGCTGTTGTTCACCTATTTTTCTTTGCCGCAATAATGTGTATCCTAGGCGATATTGTTAATACAATATCGCCTAGTTCATTTAATTTAAAACATACTATCAAAACATCAAACTAATGTTTCCCCCCTGATCAATTACCCCCATCAATAGACATATTCCAATTATTAGTTGGCCGACGCTATTTCCCTACGGCTGGCCATCATCAGGTTTAGCAACTGACGGCCACGATCAATAATGGGTGCATTGCGCCCAATTCACTTAATGGGTCAAGGTCGGCAGCAGTTGCAATAGCGTAGCCCGTACCACCAGCGGAGTATGGCTGACCCAAATATTGAGCAACCCATAGCTAAGTAACGGCAAGATCAATAACAACAAGCAAAGCCACCCTAACACCTTGCTGGGTGCCACTTTTCGGGTCGCACTGCCAAGATGTAATGCATCTGCTCGCTTAGGGCAGGCCGCTACGCAGCTCATACAACTGGTGCACTCTAGGCTGCGCACCGTCATCAATTGGTGCACCGGAATACGAGAAGGACACGCTCGGCTGCACTTATCACAATCGTGACCATGGCTGCGCAAACAACGCGCCCCATCACGCCGAATACGCCAAGGCGTCAGCACGCCTAGCAGGGCAAGCCAAGCCCCATAGGGACACAAATAGCGACAAAAACCTTGTCGAAAGAGGGCGGTAAGCAGCAATACCCAACTTAAACAAAGGCCAGAAATCAGGGTCAAATGGAAGAAAAATGCCCCCATTTTCATATCGGCCGCCTGATGATAGGGGCTCGTGAAATAGCTAGGCAGCGCAGTGCTTGGCACCGCGATCAGCACAATAAACAGCAAGAAACCGAGCACCACAAATTTTTGTGCCCGCAACACCCTATCGAGCCAACGAGGCGGGATCCACTCCCCCGGCATAAGACCCGTGCGCAACTGATGCAGCCACTCCCCCACCAGTCCAAGCGGGCAAAACCAAGCGCAAAAAGCCCGCCCGAGCAATAAGCCAGAAAGACCCAACACCAATACGGTAACGGTGGCCGCAGGATGATGGGGATCAACCACCCCTTGCGTGAGCCAAGCCCGCAACCCCAACCCACCGGCGATCGGTAAAAAGCCATCGACGACATCGGGGCGCACCAATAAAGGAGTTGCACCTTGGGCGAGCTGCCAAATATGTAGGCCATATTGAACGCTCACTAACCCCCAGCACAGTAGCAAGAGATGGCGAGAGCAGGCTCGTAACTGTTGACCATTGAGATCTTTCAGTGCCGGTAGCGGCCGATAGCGATGCCGCAGCGCAAGCGGTACCACCACCAGCCCTAGCGCCAACCAAAGGGTCATATCGGCGGCCATCAACCAACCGACTCCCAGCAGCCCCAACATCCCCCACCACTGCCAGCCAGTACGAGCCTGCCACAACAGCAACACCAAATAGACGAGGCCACAGGCCTGGGTCACCGCTTCAATCACACTCATACATTCCCCACTGCATCTATTTTGCTTAGGGGCAGCATAACTAACATCTATGTTGATTATTTTGATCTGCATGGGCAGAGGCGCTATTGCACCCCATGACCCCAACCCCAGTCACCCTTTGCGGACGTTGAAATTGCCCATAAACAAAAACCCCCTCTGCTAAGGAGGGGGTTTTTCGTTTCAATCAACAGCCATCAATTAACCGAATGGTTTAACTGAGCGCCTTGACCGAGCGCCGGATGATCAACTCGGGCTGAACCGTCATTGACTCAACATCTAGCTCTTTGTTGCGGATCCGGCTCACCAGATGTTTAACCGCGAGCAGACCCAACTCTGCCTTAGGGTGACGAATAGTGGTCAGTGGCGGGCTAGAGAAACGGGCCATTTCAACATCGTCATAACCGATGACGGAGATATCATCTGGCACCTTGACGCCCGCTTCCCACGCAGCACAAATAGCGGCGATGGCCATCGGATCGTCAAAGGCAAATACCGCCGTTGGGCGAGGGCTAAGGGCTAAGATCCGCTGCATGGCATCAAACCCGCTCTGACTCTCAAAATCCCCTTCAAAGATGTGATCATCTTGCAGGGTTAGTCCGTGTTCGCTCAGGGCATCACGCACCCCATCAAGGCGTTGCTGGGTGGTGGCTTTAGCAACCGGACCTGTGATGCAAACAATATTGCGATGCCCAAAATCCAATAGATGACGCACCGCCATTCCTGCACCAATACGGGCATTGTCGTTGATTACATTGGCAAAATCACACTCGGTGCCCCAATCTAGCACCACTTGTGGCACGTGTTTGTGGCTACGCAACATGTCACGCAGGGGGGTATCAATATCGGTACCCAATACCAATAGACCATCCACCCGTTTTTCCATCAGCATGCGCAAGTAATGCTGCTGACGAAGTGGCTGATTTTCGGTGTTACAAAGGATCAGGCTATAACCTTGCTCGAAGCAATATGCCTCCACCCCTTGCACCACTTCAGCAAAGAAAGGGCTCACACTGGTAGTCACCAGCATGCCAATCGTTTTAGTCGAATTGATTTTTAAACTGCGCGCAACCGAATTGGGCGCGTAGTTGAGCGTTGCCACCGCCTCAATCACTCTCTGGGTTGCGTCTTCGCTAACTCGCCGAGTGTGATTGAGTACATGTGAGACGGTGGAGATGGAGACACCTGCACGAGAGGCGACATCCTTGATAGTGGCCATATCTATCTCCTGGCTGTCAAAGGCGGAACATTAGCAGATTTCCCGCATAATGGCTTGGTATTAAAGGGCTGGGTTAGCCATTGTCAATGCAGGCTAACTTAGGCGCAAATATATTGTGGGCAAAACGAGAGCGTCATCAGAGTAAATAATAAGAGGCTCACTCGACGGCGGTTTAACCTGCTTCCTATCGCCATGGGGGTGAGCCATGGAGTGAATGGCATCCAGCCGAGATTAATAGCAGAAGGTATTTTACAAATACCACAAAGCAAAAAACCCCGCCGAAGCGAGGTTTTTCTAAATTTGGTCGGTGATAAAGGATTCGAACCTTTGACCCTCTGGTCCCAAACCAGATGCGCTACCGGACTGCGCTAATCACCGTTGATATGTACTATACAATCTTTAAACTTATAAATCAACAACTTAATTCATTTTTTTACACAGCAAGTATGGTGCGAAGAGAGGGACTCGAACCCTCACACCCGAAGGGCACTAACACCTGAAGCTAGCGCGTCTACCAATTCCGCCACCTTCGCATACCTAACAAGCTGTAAAATGGGGTGGCTGATGGGGCTCGAACCCACGACAACCGGAATCACAATCCGGGACTCTACCAACTGAGCTACAGCCACCACAGCTGTTTTCGTTCCACAACACGCCCGTTTACTGGCACACTTTTAATGGTGCGCCCGACAGGATTCGAACCTGTGACCTCTGCCTCCGGAGGGCAGCGCTCTATCCAGCTGAGCTACGGGCGCTACGCTGTCGAACGGGGCGAATTATTGATGATGAGGGGGTGGTTGTCTACACTTATTTTCCTTTAATGTGCTAAACGCTGCTTTTTAATGCGCTTTGTACGTTTTTACCGCATTTTGTTCGATTTGATGGGCGAGATCTCATGCCCTCCCCTCACGGCTTGGCCGCTGGTCTTATATTTTCCCGCGAGCGAGTTATCCGCAGGCCATCCGCAAGCAATGGGGTGCCCCCTCCCCATCCAACATAACTCGGTGCCAGCTCTTGTTAGCCAGCCGCTTTATCCCCATCATGCTGTGACTGCATTCTTACTTAATGAGCGGAGAATCTCGCAATGGCACAGCATTTTGACTATATCGCCATCGGTGGCGGCAGCGGCGGCATTGCGTCTGCCAACCGGGCTGCCATGTATGGCAAGAACGTCGCCCTAATTGAAGCCAACGAGCTGGGGGGAACCTGCGTCAACGTCGGCTGCGTACCGAAGAAAGCGATGTGGTATGCCGGCCAGATCGCCGATGCCCTCAAATATGGCGCCGACTACGGCTTTGATACCACCCTCAACCACTTCAGCTGGGCCAAGCTGGTCGAATCTCGCCAGGCCTATATTGGCCGTATCCACCAGTCCTATCAGAACGTGCTAGGCAAGAACCAGATCACCGTGATCAAAGGATTCGCTCGTTTTGTGGGTAGCAACACCATCGAGGTTAATGGCGAGCATTACACCGCCGATCATATTTTGATCGCCACCGGTGGCCGCCCACACATTCCGACAATCCCGGGTGCAGAGCTCGGAATCGACTCCGACGGCTTCTTTGACCTGCAAAGCCAACCCAAGCGGGTTGCCGTGGTGGGTGCAGGCTACATCGCCGTTGAGATCGCAGGCGTGATGCAGGCGCTCGGCTCAGAGACCCATCTAGTGGTGCGCAAGCAGGCGCCGCTGCGCAACTTCGACCCGATGATCCACGAAACACTGGTCGAAATCATGGCGCAAGAAGGGCCTACGCTGCACACCCACGCCATTCCTAAAACCGTGATCAAAAACGCGGACAACAGCCTAACCCTACAGCTCGAAGATGGTCGCCACCTCACCATCGACTGCTTGATCTGGGCCATTGGCCGGGTGCCAGCCACCGACAACCTCAATCTAGCGGCCGCAGGCATCGCGCTGGACGAAAAAGGCTTTATTCCGACCGATAAGTTCCAGAACACGGCCGCAGCCAACATCTATGCAGTGGGTGATAATACCGGCCGCATTCAGCTCACCCCGGTGGCGGTTGCTGCAGGCCGTCGCCTCAGTGAACGACTGTTTAACAATAAGCCCAACGAGCACCTCAATTACGATCTGGTGCCAACCGTGGTATTCAGCCACCCCCCCATCGGCACCATCGGCCTGACTGAACCAGAAGCCATCGCCGAATACGGTGAAGATCAGGTGAAGGTCTACCGTAGCCAGTTCACTGCCATGTACTCGGCGCTGACCCAGCATCGCCAGCCCACTCGGATGAAGCTGGTCTGTGTCGGCCCAAAAGAGAAAGTAGTCGGCCTGCACGGTATCGGCTTTGCAATGGACGAAATCCTGCAAGGCTTTGGCGTGGCCATGAAGATGGGGGCGACCAAAGCCGATTTTGACAACTGCGTCGCTATTCACCCCACCAGCGCAGAAGAGTTTGTCACTATGCGCTAGCTCTGACGCTCTGTCTGCCACGCTCGGAGTGTCCCGAGCTTGCCATGCCATGGTGTAGACAGGATTCAGGATTCAAACTAAAAGCAAAACCGGCTCACCGCACTGTGGCCGGTTTTTTTACGATCAACTAAGGCTCACTCTCGATTTAAAAATAGTAGGTACTGTTTCAAAATAGTGGGTGCTGTTTCACGTGGAACGGCGCCCAACATGTTGGCGAACGGGGCGATCTATTTAATTGGCCCAATTGTGGTGATATTCGACCCACGGGCCACTCATCGGGTGACGCTACAGCCATCATACTGAGTCACTTATCCTCCTGCACATTTTTCACCAGCAAAGATGGAGTCATTCCATGAACATCACCCAAGTGCGCAACGCTACCCTATTGCTTAACTATGCCGGCACTCGGTTTCTCATCGACCCTATGCTCTCAGCCAAAGGCGCTTTTGCTGGCTTTGAGGGCACAGCTAACAGCCAACTACGTAATCCACTGGTTGAATTGCCACTGCCGATCGAAACGCTGATCGATGTAGATGCGATTATTGTCACCCACAATCATCCCGATCACTGGGATGAGGCGGCAAAAGCGCAGATCCCGAAACATTTACCACTGTTGGTGCAACACCAACAAGATGCAGATGCCATTCGCGCCAGTGGTTTTACGAATGTGCGCCTACTGAGCGAGCAACCCGAATTTGCCGGTATTTGCCTGCAACAAACCGGTGGCCAGCATGGTAGCGATCAGCTTATGGCGGTACTCGGCGACCTAATGGGTGAGGTATGCGGGATAGTGTTCACTCATCCGATGGAGCAATCCCTCTATTTGGCCGGTGTTACAGTCTGGAATGCAGACGTAGCACAGGTTCTACAGCAACAGCAGCTAGCGGTCATCATTCTCAATTGTGGCGATGCACAGGTGCCAGGGCTTGGTTCTATCATCATGGGCAAAGAGGATGTCGCCGCCGTTTATCAGGCAGCCCCGTACGCCACACTGATTGCCAGCCATATGGAGGCTGTCAACCATGCCCTGCTGTCACGCCAAGCACTGCGCACGTATTTAACCGAGCAAGGCATGACGGATCGGGTACGGGTGCCAGAAGATGGCGAAGAGATAGTGCTATAACCCAGCGGGCTTCTAGCTTCTAGCTTCTAGCTTCTAGCGCTTATGATGCTTGGTTTACGATTTACGCGAGCAGAGGATCCCAACACCATGTCTCCCCCCATCGTTGCCGTGGTGACCTTCGATCACTTCAGCCCTTTTCACTGCGCCGTTCCCTGCCTGATTTTTGGCGATATTCTGCCAGGCCAACCGCTGTTCGAGCTCAAGATCTGCAGCGGCGATGGCAACCTTCATGCGCACTCGGCGCAAGGTTTTACTATATCGGCCCCCTATGGACTGGCGACGCTGGCCAAGGCTGACATCATCATTATCCCCTTTTGGCATGATCCCGCAGCGCAGCCACCTAGGGTACTGCTCGATGCCCTGATCGCCGCCCATGCCAGAGGCGCCCAGCTAGTCGGGCTCTGTCTTGGTACCTATGTACTCGCCTATGCCGGGCTGCTCAATGGTCGCAAGGCCTCGACCCACTGGGAGTACGAGCCGGATTTCTGCCGCCGCTTTCCTGCCGTGCAGCTCGATATCAACGCGCTTTATGTGGATGACGCAGGGTTGATCACCTCGGCAGGCACCGCCGCAGGGCTGGACTGCTGCCTCTATCTCGTGCGCCAATACCATGGTTCTGCCATCGCCAACAAGGTGGCGCGGCGGCTGGTGATCTCGCCCCACCGGGAAGGGGGTCAGGCTCAGTTTATCGAGCAACCTGTGGCGGCCTCCACTCGGGATGTGTTGATGAATCAGTTGCTCGATCACTTGCGTGCCCATCTGGCCGCACCCCATACCCTTGATTCTTTGGCGGCCCACACCCTAATGAGCCGACGTACCTTTACCCGCCACTTTCATCAAGCAACAGGTCTTTCGCTAGGAGCATGGCTATTAGCAGAGCGGCTCAGGCGCAGCCAAGAGTTACTCGAGGTGAGTGGGCACTCTATTGATCGCATTGCCGAGCTGGTCGGCTTCAAAAGTGCCACCTCCCTGCGCAATCACTTTCGCGCCCGCTTTACCATCTCCCCCAGCGAGTGGCGCCGATCTTTTCGTGGCCAAAACCCCTGATACCAAAGCACGATGTTTCACGTGGAACGTGCCACCTACTCCGCCCAAAAACAAAAAGCCGCTCACAGGGAGCGGCTTTTTACTATCTGTCTGACTGCGTCGATTAGACGTCGAGGTTAGCTACGCGCAGGGCGTTGGTCTCGATAAAGTCACGACGGGGCTCAACGGCATCACCCATCAGGGTGGAGAAGAGCTGGTCTGCACCGACGGCGTCGTCGATGGTGACCCGCAGCATGCGACGAGCTTCCGGATCCATGGTGGTCTCCCACAGCTGATCTGGGTTCATCTCACCCAGCCCTTTGTAACGCTGGATGTAGATGCCGCGCTTACCTTCGCTCATCAGCCAGTCAACCGCCTCTACAAAGTTGGCTACCGGTCTGACTTTCTCACCACGCTTGATGAAACCACCCTCTTCAATCAGATTGGCGATCTCTTTGCCCAGTGATACCAGCTGGCGATATTCAGAGGACTGCAGGAAGTCGTAGCTGATCGGATATTCACGATCAACACCGTGCTGACGCACGACCGCATGGGGCACAAACAGGCGACGCTCTTCATCGTGACGAACCTGGATTTGGTATTGAATGCCGTGATTACTCTCGTTGAGCACGGCTTCCATGCTCCGACACCAAGCCAGCAGATCGCTCTCGCTGTTTAATAACGCTTCGTTCAGCTCAGGCTGATAGATCAACTGCGTCAACACCGCGATAGGCGCGCGGCGAGACATCCGAGTGATCAAGTGAGAGACAGCACGATGCTGATTCACCAGACGCTCGAGCGCCTCACCACCGATCGCAGGGGCAGACTCGTTAACGTGCAAGGTCGCACCATCCAGCGCCATCGCGGTCTGGTATTGCAGCAACGCATCTTCATCTTTCAGATACTGCTCCTGCTTACCTTTTTTGACCTTGTACAGCGGCGGTTGGGCGATAAAGACGTAGCCACGTTCGATGATTTCCGGCATCTGACGATAGAAGAAGGTCAGTAGCAGGGTTCGGATGTGCGCACCATCGACGTCCGCATCGGTCATGATGATGATGTTGTGATAACGCAGCTTATCTGGGTTGTACTCGTCACGACCGATACCGCAGCCCAGTGCAGTGATCAGGGTGCCCACCTCTTGCGAGGAGATCATTTTGTCGAAACGGGCTTTCTCTACGTTCAGGATCTTACCTTTGAGCGGCAGGATGGCCTGGTTCTTACGGTTACGACCCTGCTTAGCGGAACCGCCTGCAGAGTCTCCTTCCACTATGTAAAGTTCTGAAAGCGCAGGATCTTTTTCCTGACAGTCTGCCAATTTACCGGGCAGACCGGCGATATCTAGCGCGCCTTTACGACGAGTCAGTTCACGCGCTTTGCGCGCCGCTTCACGGGCGCGGGCCGCATCGATGATCTTATTGACCACGATCTTGGCATCGCTTGGGTTTTCTAGCAGAAACTCACCGAGTTTTTCGCCCATCGCCTGCTCAACGGCAGTTTTCACTTCAGACGAAACCAACTTGTCTTTGGTCTGAGAAGAGAACTTAGGATCCGGTACTTTCACCGAAATAACGGCGATCAAGCCTTCACGTACGTCATCACCACTGGCCGCAGACTTGGCCTTCTTGCTGTAATCCTCTTTATCCATATAGGTATTGAGGGTACGGGTCAGCGCGGTACGAAAACCCACTAAGTGAGTACCACCATCGCGCTGCGGGATGTTGTTGGTGAAGCAGTAAACCCCTTCTTGATAGGCATCGTTCCACTGCATCGCCACTTCAACTCCAATACCATCGTGCTCGGTGGTGAAGTGAAATACTTTTTGGTGGATCGGGGTTTTGTTCTGATTCAAGTATTCAACGAACGCCTTGATGCCACCTTCATAGCAAAAGTGCACCTCACGGCCGTCTCGCTCATCTTGCAGGCGAATCGAGACGCCAGAGTTGAGGAAGGAGAGCTCGCGCAGTCGCTTGGCCAGAATTTCGTAGTGATACAGAGTATCGGTAAAGATGGTTGGGCTTGGCCAGAAGCGGACTTCTGTACCGGTACCACTGCTGCTGTCGCCAATTTGCTTAAGCGGCGCCTGTGGCTCGCCTAAGTGATAAGTCTGCTCATAGACATGGCCGTTACGACGAATGGTCAGCAACAGTTTGTCAGAGAGGGCGTTAACCACGGAGATACCTACACCGTGCAGGCCACCGGATACTTTATAAGAGTTGTCATCGAACTTACCACCCGCATGCAGCACGGTCATGATAACTTCAGCAGCGGAGCGACCCTCTTCTTCGTGCATGTCGACCGGGATACCCCGACCGTTATCACGCACAGAGACAGAACCATCGGAGTGGATCTTGACCAGAATATCGGTGCAGTAGCCAGCGAGTGCTTCATCGATGGAGTTATCAACTACCTCGAACACCATGTGGTGTAAACCAGAGCCATCATCGGTATCGCCGATATACATCCCCGGGCGCTTGCGTACCGCATCCAGGCCCTTTAGAACCTTGATATTCGAGGAGTCGTAAGTATTCTCAGTCATAGCTTACTCTCTGCCTTCTCTAACGTTTCGGAGATCTTGCCTTGTTCCACGTGGAACAACTTGCAGTCATTCGCATCCATCATGTCTGCGAGCTGACCAATATCGATGGCGGTGATAAACACCTGGGACGCACACTGCTTTAACCTTGCAGCCAGCAGCCGGCGCTTGTCGATATCCAATTCAGAAGCAAAATCGTCTATTAAAAAAATACAGCCACGGCTGTTATGTTGATTCAAATAGAGCCCTTGAGCCAGCCGCATGGCACATACCAGCAACTTCAACTGACCCCGGGACAACATATCTTGTGCTGGCACCCCATTCGCCTTGAGGCGCACATCGGCTTTTTGTGGGCCGACACCGGTATAACCCAGCGTTCGATCCCGCTCAAACCCAGCCTCGAGTAAGTCACCTAGCGGGGTATCTTTCTCCCAGCCCCGATAAAAACCAAGACTGATGTCAAACTCTGGCAAAAAGTCTGCCGTCATCTCTGTGATCAGGGGAGTAATCGCCTGACAATAGCTCGCACGGAGCATGGCCAGTTCCCCCCCGAGCCGCACCAACTCCTGATCCCAGAACGCCAATTGACGATACTGCGTGCTCTGGCGCAATAGCGCATTGCGCTGTTTGAGTAGCCGCCGTACTCGCCCCCACAAGGAAAAAAAGCTCGGCTCCTGATGAAAGACGCCCCAATCAAGCCAAGCACGGCGAGCCTGCGGCCCGCCGGTTAGCAGATTGAAGCCATCGGGATGGATCAGCTGTACCGGCAACAACTCGGCAAGATCGGCTAGTCGCTGAGCTTGCGCCCCTGCAATCTTGAGCTGAGTCTCGCCACTTTTGTCCTTAGCAAGACCGATCGGCACCTGACGCCCCTCCAGTTCGCACTGGGCAAACAGGGTAAACGCCCGCTCTCCCTGACGAATAACCCGCCCGGTGAGGTGGGTACGAAAGGATCGCCCTAGACCAAGGTAATGAATGGCTTCCAGCACGCTGGTCTTGCCGCTGCCATTGCTACCCACCAAAATATTGAGGCCAGGAGACAGCGTAAGACTAGCTTGCTGGATATTGCGAAAATCGCTGAGCTGGAGTTTGACCAGTGACACGATTAGATCCGCATCGGCATGACCACATATTGAGCATCCTGACTTTCAAAATCCTCAATAATGGCGCTGCTGATGGAATCACTTAGGCTAAGCCGAATTTGGTCGCATTTTAACGTATTAAGTACGTCCAGCACATAAGAGACGTTAAAACCGATCTCCATCTCATCTGCGGCATATTGTACGTCAAGCAGCTCTTCAGCTTCTTCTTGTTCTGGGTTATTAGCCGTAATGCGCAAGAGATTTTCTTGTAGATTGAGGCGCACCCCACGAAATTTCTCGTTCGAGAGGATCGCCGCGCGGGCAAAGGCCTGTCGCAAATCCTCACGTCCAGCGATCAATGCTTTATCACTGTTACGGGGGATCACGCGGCGCCAGTCAGGAAAACGGCCATCCACCAGCTTGGAGGTGAACACAAAACCATCGAGCGCGGCTCTTAAGTTGTTACGGCCAATTTGCAGCCGTACCGGCTTATCATCGGCCTCTAACAAGCGCACCAACTCCAGCACCCCTTTACGAGGCAGGATAACTTGATGATCGGGCAGCGATTCTCCGACAACCTCACGGCGGCAAGTGGCCAATCGATGGCCGTCAGTCGCCACGGTACGCAAACCATGCCCTTCACTCTCAAACAGCATGCCGTTCAGGTAGTAACGCACATCTTGGCTGGCCATAGAGAACTGGGTCGCATCGATCAGTTTTTTGAGCTCTAGCTGACTGATATCGAACTCAAGGACCGATTCCCAATCCTCGATGTTCGGATATTCTGCGGCGGGCAACGTCGACAAATTAAAGCGAGAACGACCAGATCGAATGATGAGGCGCTCACCTTCGGTATTAAAGCGAATATCAGCGCCTTCTGGCAAACCACGGCAGATATCAAGCAACTTACGTGCCGGTACCGTGGTGCGACCATCTTGGCTGTCGCTGTTGAGATAAACCAACCCTCTCATCTCAACTTCGAGATCGGTGCCGGTCAGCGACAAGGTGCCGTTGCTGACATCAAGTAGCACGTTACCAAGGATTGGCAGGGTTGGCCGGCCGCCCAACGCGCCGGACACCAGTTGCAGAGGACGTAACAGGGCCTCACGGCTAATTTCGAGCTGCATCTGTGCTCTCCGTTATCAGAACGAAAGGGGTTGGATCAAATTTGAATATGCGATTTGCATCAACGCTCTTCTTCGTATGATCAAGATGAAAGAGTGCGGATCAGGTTGGAATAGTCCTCTTTGATATCGTGACTCTCCTCCTTCAGCTGCTCAATTTTACGGCAAGCATGAAGAACGGTCGTATGGTCACGGCCACCAAAGGCATCACCAATCTCTGGCAAACTGTGGTTGGTCAACTCTTTAGCGAGCGCCATCGCCAATTGGCGTGGACGGGCAACCGAACGAGATCGACGCTTAGACAACAGATCCGCCAGCTTGATCTTGTAATACTCCGCCACCGTCTTTTGAATGTTGTCGATGGTGACCAGCTTTTCCTGCAATGCCAGCAGGTCACGCAACGCTTCCCGCACGAAATCAATATTGATGGCACGACCGGTAAAGTTGGCGTTGGCGATCACCCGGTTAAGGGCACCTTCCAACTCGCGGACATTGGAGCGTAGGCGTTTGGCGATAAAAAATGCCACCTCATCGGGCAAATGCACCTGATTTTCCTCAGCTTTGCGCATCAAGATGGCAACGCGAGTTTCAAGCTCTGGCGGTTCAATCGCCACCGTCAGACCCCAACCAAAGCGGGACTTAAGGCGATCTTCAACTCCGTTGATCTCTTTTGGATAACGATCAGAGGTCAGGATGATTTGCTGATTACCTTCTAGCAACGCATTGAAGGTATGGAAGAACTCCTCTTGGGAGCGCTCCTTGTTGGCGAAGAACTGAATATCATCGATGAGCAGGGCATCCACGCTGCGGTAGTAACGCTTGAACTCTTCAATGGCGTTATTTTGCAGGGCTTTGACCATGTCTTGAACAAAGCGCTCGGAGTGCATATAGATGACTTTGGCATCTTTTTTGCCCTCTTTAATCGCATTGCCCACCGCGTGCAGCAGGTGAGTTTTACCCAGACCAGTGCCGCCATAAAGAAATAACGGGTTGTATGCACCACCTGGGTTATCCGCTACCTGACGGGCAGCCGCACGCGCCAACTGGTTAGACTTACCTTCAACGAAATTTTCGAAGGTATAGTTCACGTTGGTGTTGCTCTTGTGGTTCGGCTCAGGCTTATTTTCAGCCTTACGCTCCCAGCTCTTTTGCAAGTTATTCACAGGTGCAGCACCCTGCACTGGCGCTCTGGCGACAGGGACAGGATGAGGACGATTACCTATGTCAAAACGCAGGGCAGGACCGTCGGATCCATAGAGTTCATTGATGATGCCGTTAACTCGGATGAGATACTTATCGCGTACCCAGTCCAGAACAAAGCGATTCGGTGCATACAGGGTCAGAGTATTGTCACTCAACTCCGCTTGAAGCGGCCGGATCCACATGCTGAATTCTGCCGAGGGCAACTCATCTTGCAGCCGGTTTAGGCACTGCTGCCATAGCGAAGCAGTCACTCTAAGCTCCTGTCGATTGATTAACTAAAGACCGGCTATTCTACGTTTTAAGCGATCGGATCTCCAGCCGTCACCCAGCGGATCCAGCAAATAAGATCCTTGACTTTCAAGGATCCCACGACGGTGGATCATATTTCATCCCCAAAGTTACCCACAGCTTGCTCCATGCTTTGCATTAGCAAATCTCATCGGTGTTTCTGGTTCTGTTATATAACCAAATGTAATTTATTTGTTTTTGTATATTCCAATAGCATCGTTCAAATCGAGTACGCACACCGCTAACACATGACGAGAACCTCACCATGAACCGATCGATGAAGCTGATTTTTAGTGCCGCAATGCTATTTACCACCCTCACCAGCCAAGCTATTGCCCAAGAGACGATTAAGGTCGGCATGTCTGGCAAATATTTCCCGTTCACCTTCGTTAAACAAGACCAGTTACAAGGCTTTGAGGTGGATTTGTGGAGCCACATTGCTCAGCGTACTGGATATAAGGTCGAGTTCGTCACCGCCAGCTTCTCTGGCTTGTTTGGCCTACTTGAGACCGGTCGTATCGACACCATCTCTAATCAGATCACCGTCACCCATGATCGCAAAGCAAAGTACGACTTCTCCCAACCTTATGTGTATGACGGTGCCCAAATTGTGGTGCGCAAAGGTAACCACACCATCCATGGCATCCAGGATCTGGCCGGTAAATCCGTCGCCGTTAATTTGGGCTCCAACTTTGAACAGTTGTTACGCAAACACGATCCGGACAACAAAATCGATATTCGGACCTATGATTCCGCTTTCGAGCAAGATGTTGCCTTAGGTCGCATCGATGCCTTCGTGATGGATCGTGTGTCTACTGCTCAGGTGATCAAAGAATCTAAGCTACCGCTACAACAAGTGGGTGCACCGTTCGAAACCATTGAGAATGCCTTGCCCTTTCTAAAGACGCCACAGCAACAGGCCATACTAAAGAAGGTTGACGCAGCCCTGACCGCCATGCGCAAAGATGGCACTCTGCGTAAAATCTCCGAAAAATGGTTTGGCTCTGACATTACCGACAAATAAATGATGGAATTTGATTTCAACTACACCTTGGGATTATTTCCCATCTTGCTCAAATATCTGGGTACGACCATGGAGTTGGCCCTGTGGGGATTTGTGCTCGCACTCGTACTGTCGCTGGCCTTAGCGATAGTGCGGGTGTTTCGCACCCCAGTCCTCCATTGGTTCGCCATGCTCTATATTTCATTTTTTCGGGGAACCCCGCTGCTGGTTCAGCTGTTCTTGCTCTACTACGGCCTGCCGCAGTTGTTTCCGATATTTGTGGGAATGGATGCCGCCATGGCCACCATTGTCGGTCTTACCCTCCATTTTGCCGCTTATATGGCCGAATCGATCCGGGCCGCCATTCTTGGTATTCACAAAAGCCAGATGGAAGCAGCCCTCAGCATCGGCATGAGTCGCTATCAGGCCATGTGGCGGATCATCTTGCCGCAGGCGGCACGCATCGCTACCCCATCGCTGATGAACTACTTCATCGACATGATTAAAAGCACCTCGCTAGCCTTCACCCTAGGAGTGGCCGAGATCATGGGCAAAGCACAGATGGAGGCATCTTCTTCCTTCAAGTTTTTCGAAAGTTTTATGGCCGTCGCACTGATCTACTGGATAGCGGTGATTATTTTCACTCGCTTACAGCACCTGTTAGAAACTCGCCTCAACCGAGCCTATTAAAGGGAAGATGTCATGATCAAGCTAACGGGCCTCGCTAAGGTATATCACGGCAATTAGGTACTAAAAAGTATCGATCTAGAGGTTAAAAGAGGAGAAGTTGTCGCAATCATCGGCCCCTCAGGCACCGGCAAGTCGACGCTACTGCGCTGTCTTAACCTACTGGAAACCCCAGATGCGGGCACCCTTATCATCGACGACCTTGAGCTGGATCTGGCTAACGCCAGCCAACAGCAGGCCATTGAACTGCGTAAGCGAGCCTCTTTTGTGTTCCAAAATTACGCCCTGTTTGCCAGCAAGACGGCGCTTGGCAACATTGCCGAAGGGCTGATCACGGTCTGGAAGCAGCCAAAAGCCGAAGCTTTCGCCACCGCACTTGGCATCCTCAAGGAGATTGGCTTAGCAGATAAACAAGATGCCTACCCGGCCTCCCTCTCTGGCGGCCAGCAACAACGGGTTGGGATTGGCCGCGCCATGGCGGCTCATTCCAACGTGATCTTATTTGATGAGCCCACATCCGCACTCGATCCTGAGTGGGTGGATGAAGTCTTAGGGCTCATCAAAGCCCTCGCTCGCCGACATCAGACCATGGTGGTAGTAACCCATGAGATTGAATTTGCGAGAGATATTGCTGATCGGGTGATCTTTATGGACGCAGGACGGATCGTTGAACAAGGGCCACCCAATCAAATATTGGTCGCCCCGCAGGATCCCCGCACTCGCGCGTTTTTGCGAAAAGTGCTGAACTCCCGCTCAGTTTAGCCATTTGGCTAGTTTTTTATAAAAGGATCCCTTGTGTAACCCCGGGTTGCCAGTATAATCCGGAGCCCTCGATCCTCTGGATCCTTGTATTTTGTGATGGTTTTTTAAGACGATCACAGGATGAGAGGGAACGGCAGATTGACTAAAAGCCGAACTCTGTTTAGAATTCGGCCTCTTTTGCTAGTCGTCACACGCTATAGCTGGCGCGTCGGCTCAGTGTGACAATCAAAACTGTACAGAAATACGGAATCTAATCATGAGTAAACGTACTTTTCAGCCGTCCAACCTGAAGCGCAAGCGCTCTCACGGTTTCCGCGCCCGCATGGCAACTGCCAACGGTCGTAAAGTTCTGGCCGCTCGTCGTGCCAAGGGTCGTGCCCGCCTGGTAGTCTAATGCCTACCCAGCACACCTTCTCTCGGGAGTTACGTCTGTTAACTCCCGAACACTTCAAACGCGTTTTCGCTGAGCCTGTCCGGGCTGCTTCCCCGCAAATTACGCTTCTCGCCTATCCCAATTCACTCGAACATGCTCGTCTTGGTCTCGCTGTGCCCAAAAAAGCACTCAAGCGTGCCGTCTGGCGTAACCGTGTCAAACGAGTGGTACGGGAAAGTTTCCGCCTCACGCAACATCAGCTGCCCGCTATCGACATCGTGGTGATCGCCAAGGCCGGTGTGAAAGAGATGGATAACGAGGAACTGTTCAAGTTACTGGAAAAGCTATGGCGCACACTGTCACGCCGTTGCAATGGGTAGCTATCAAACTGATACGTTTGTATCAGCTAATCATTAGTCCACTGCTTGGGCCACGCTGCCGTTTCACTCCAACTTGTTCCCAATTTGCGATAGAAGCCATCCGACTTCACGGTTTCATAAAAGGCGTTTGGCTAGCTGGCAAACGTCTATTAAAATGCCACCCCTTATCCGAGGGTGGTTATGACCCGGTTCCGCAACCAAAGCGAAGAAACTGAAGACTATGGAATCACAACGCAATCTACTTCTGATCGGTTTGCTGTTCGTGAGCTTTCTGCTCTGGCAACAGTGGGAGTCCGACAAGGCTCCGAAACCGGCCCCGATTACCGTGGCCCAAACCGAACATTTCGTACCTGAAGCCGGTAAAACCGGTGACATTCCTCAGGTTTCCGAGCAAGCCAACGCGACTGCTGCCCGCCAGCTGATCACCGTCTCTTCTGACGTGCTCAAGCTGACCCTGGATACCCAGGGTGGTGACATCGTCTCTGCCGAACTGCTCGCTCATAAATTGGAAGAGGGCAAAGATCAGCCACTCGTCCTGCTGACTAGCCAGCCTGACCACATTTATATCGCCCAAAGCGGTCTGGTGGGTCGTAACGGTCCAGACAGTCAGGCAACGGGTCGTCCTACCTATGCCCCCACCCAGACCAGCTATCAGCTGGCCGATGGTCAGAGCCAAATCGTCGTACCGATGACCTGGACCGACAGCAAGGGCGTGGTCTTCACCAAGGAGTTCATCCTCAAACGTGGCAATTATGCCATTGGGGTTGACTACAAGATCGACAACAAATCTGCCGAGCCGGTTCAGGTGCAGTTCTATGGTCAGCTCAAGCAGACAATAACCACACCGAAGGATCAAGAAGGTCATGCCATGGTAGCCAGTGCTTACCGTGGTGGTGCCTTCTCTACTGAAGATACTCGCTACAAGAAGTACACCTTCGACGAGATGAAAGATGCAACGCTGAGCAAGACCACCAAAGGTGGTTGGGTCGCTATGCTGCAACACTACTTCGTCTCTGCTTGGGCACCGAATGCCAACGATACCAATAGCTTTTATAGCAGCGTGATCCCTGGTAAAGACCAGGCCATCATCGGTTACAAAGCGCCCATGGTAGACGTGGCGGCAGGCCAACAAGCTGAAGTGACTAGCCAACTATGGGTAGGTCCAAAGCTACAAGACCAGATGGCCAAGGTGGCAAATCACCTCGACCTGACCGTTGACTACGGCTGGCTGTGGTTCATCGCTCAGCCACTGCACTGGTTGCTGACCGTATTCCACAGTTTCGTGCACAACTGGGGTGTGGCCATCATCATGCTGACCTTGTTGGTACGCGGCATCATGTTCCCGCTGACCAAAGCTCAGTACACCTCCATGGCCAAGATGCGCATGCTGCAACCTAAGATTGCAGCCCTGCGTGAGCGCTTTGGTGATGATCGCCAGAAGATGTCTCAGGGCATGATGGAGCTGTACAAGAAGGAGAAGGTCAACCCGCTAGGTGGCTGCCTGCCGATCTTGGTTCAAATGCCGATCTTCATCTCCCTTTACTGGGCATTGATGGAATCTGTTGAGCTGCGTCATGCGCCGTTCGTGCTGTGGATCACTGACCTATCAGTGAAGGACCCCTACTTCGTACTGCCGCTCCTCATGGGTGCATCCATGTGGTATCTGCAGAAGATGAGTCCAACCACAGTGACTGACCCAATGCAGCAGAAAGTGATGCAGTTCATGCCGATCATCTTCACTTTCATGTTCCTTTGGTTCCCAGCTGGCCTGACCCTGTACTGGTTGACGAGTAACATCATCTCCATTACCCAGCAGACCATCATCTATCGTCAGTTGGAGAAGAAAGGCCTGCACACTCGAAAATAATGCGCAGCTAATCTTCCTGTGATGACAAAAGAGGCGGCCTTCGGGCCGCCTTTTTTATTACAATGTCGCTACTGCGTTTTCCTATCAGCGAACAAACGAGCCAAGCAAGATGACAACAGATACGATCGTGGCCCAAGCCACCGCTCCAGGCCGTGGTGGCGTGGGCATAGTCCGAGTCTCCGGCCCCGCCGCCGAACAGGTTGCCAAGATAATGCTCGGCAAACTCCCACGAGTGCGCTACGCCGAATATCTGCCGTTTAAGGATGAGCAAGGCCAGGTATTGGATCAGGGCATCGCCCTGCTGTTCAAAGCCCCCAATAGCTTCACCGGCGAAGATGTGCTAGAGCTGCAGGGCCACGGTGGCCCAGTTATCATGGACATGCTGATCCGTCGCATTCTGCATATTGATGGCATTCGCCCTGCTCGCCCTGGCGAATTTAGCGAGCGCGCCTTTATCAACGACAAGCTAGATCTAGCCCAAGCCGAGGCCATCGCCGACCTTATTGAAGCCTCTAGCGAACAGGCCGCCCGCAGCGCTATGCACTCTTTGCAAGGACTGTTCTCCAGCAAAGTCCAGCAACTGGTAGAGAGCCTGATCCGACTGCGCATCTATGTCGAAGCGGCCATCGACTTCCCAGACGAGGAGATCGATTTTCTCTCGGACGGCAAGGTAGCGGGCGATCTCTACGCCATCATGTCCGAGCTGGACGACGTGCGCGGGGAAGCCAAACAGGGCGCCCTGCTGCGAGAAGGGATGAAAGTAGTGATCGCGGGTCGCCCTAACGCCGGCAAATCGAGCCTACTCAACGCCCTCGCGGGGCGCGAGTCGGCCATCGTCACCGAGATTGCGGGCACCACCCGCGACGTGCTGCGTGAGCATATTCATCTCGATGGGATGCCGCTGCACATCATCGACACCGCAGGCCTGCGCGATACCCAAGACAAAGTGGAACAGATTGGCATCGAGCGCGCCTGGGCTGAAATTGAGCAGGCCGATCGAGTACTCTTTATGGTGGATGGCACCACCACAAATGCGGTCGACCCACGGGAGATCTGGCCAGAATTAGTTGATCGGTTACCAAAAAACATCGGCCTAACCGTAGTTCGAAATAAGGCTGATTTGACTGGCGAAGAGCTCGCGCCTAGCGAAGAGTATGGCCATGCAATCTACCGAATCTCCGCTAAGACCGAGCTCGGACTGCCCGCCTTGCGCGAGCATCTCAAGCAATGTATGGGCTTTCAGGGCAATACCGAAGGGGGCTTTATGGCCCGTCGCCGCCATCTCGATGCGCTAGAACGTGCCGCCGAACGGTTGCTGGTGGCCAAGGAGCAGCTAGAAGTATTCGTAGCAGGCGAGTTGGTGGCCGAAGAGCTGCGCCAAGCACAAGAGTCTCTCAGTGAGATCACCGGCGAATTTAGCTCTGACGATCTACTAGGTCGTATCTTCTCCAGCTTTTGTATTGGCAAATAGTGTTGGAAAACCTATCGATAAAGAGTACTGCTCAATAGCATCGGCAAATCACGCCGGCTACCAACGTAAAAAGCCCGAGCATTTCTCGGGCTTTTTATGGATTTTTTATGGTTTTTTCATCGTAAATTTGAGCGAAGCTCAGCACATTCCCTCCCTAAACATCGCAAAAATTGAGCTCATTCCCCCCACATTACCAATGCGACACTATGGCTCAACGACCCCTCGCATACCTACGCTAACAGGCAGATCTAACACGCTATTCGAGCAAAGAATGGACTCTTTTATAGCTATATTTTATAGCGATAAACGCCTCCTTTAGAGGGCACCAATCAAGCGCCTCACTACTTTTTGTTGCCAACAACTAATCCAATTGAGCCTTACTCATGCCGATACTTGGCTATCATGTCGGATGTGGGCACACCATGCAGGCACAAATAAGACTCATACGATCTATTCGTGTTGATAAAAAAATCAATAAATAGAAAAAAGATCATGCTCATTGATCCCGTGATGGTATTAGGCAGGATCCATGATTTCCACGCTTTATTCATATTTATCCACACCCTTTGGCGGTAGAATCCGGCTTCCCATTTTTGTCATCTCAGAGGATCTATTCCATGAGCAAACTCAATCTTGTCGTCGGTTCTATGCTGGGCGCAGCCGAATATGTGGCTGATCACGTCGCTAACTTGCTGGAGCAAGCCGGTCATCAAGTACAGATCCATAATCCAGCCAAACTTGTGGATATCGTCAAAGAGCAAGGATCCATTCTGCTGGTGATCACCTCAACCCATGGGGCTGGCGATATTCCTGACAATCTACAACCATTCGCGATGGATCTTACAACCCAGCATCCGGATCTTAATGCATTGAAATATGGGGTAATTGCACTCGGAGACAGCAGCTATGACACCTTTTGCCAAGCAGGCAAAGAGCTGGATCAACGCTTGAAGGAGTGTGGTGCTAGCCGAATAGGCGATCGTCTTGAGATCGATGTCACTCAACATGAGATACCCGAGGATGCCGCAGAAGTATGGATCCACAGCTGGATGACGCTGCTCGCTTAAATACGGATCAAGAATAATAAAAGGATCCTAAAAAAAGCTTGATCTCTCTACTTATCCCAAGATCAAGTATCCACTAGGTTATTAACAGGTTGAGTTAGCTAGGTTGTTCTACACAGTTACCCACAATACTCAATGTTATGTGTATAAGTCTGGGTTAAAGCTCTGTAAAACCTATAGTTATCCATGTATGAGATCTCGCTCGCTCACGGCCTGTGTATAAAAGTGCTAGTTATCCCCCTGTTTACCGAGCTAGGATCCAAGCTTTTCCACAAGCTAAGATCGATCGTAAATTGATGATCTTTATGATCAAAAATGGCTTATCAACAGAAAAGGCGGATCCTAGTAGTAGATCCAATAAAAGATCGATCTAAAGATCCTTAAGATCTATTAAGCAGATCCTCTCTTCATGTTGAACATGCACTAGACGTTCCCCTTAGGACGCTAAACAGATAGAATGATCCACCCTTTAGCCAAGGCAAATAACGATCTTCAGACGCGCAGATCAAGGTGATCCCAATGCAATACCATGAACAATTTGATGTGATCGTCGTCGGTGGCGGTCATGCAGGCACTGAAGCTGCAACAGCTGCTGCCCGTATGGGTATGAATACCCTGTTGCTAACCCACAATATCGATACGTTAGGGCATATGTCGTGTAACCCTGCTATCGGTGGGATCGGCAAGGGACACCTGGTCAAGGAAGTTGACGCCCTTGGGGGGATCATGGCTCGCGCAACTGATCTTGGTGGGATCCAGTTCCGGACACTCAACTCCTCTAAGGGGCCAGCAGTCAGAGCCACTCGCGCTCAAGCGGATCGTCTGCTTTACAAAGCCGTTGTTCGCCAAATGTTGGAAAACTACCCCAACCTAAAGATCTTTCAGCAAGCCTGTGATGATCTGATCATGGATGGCGATCGCGTCACTGGCGTGGTCACTCAAAGTGGGATCCGCATAACCGGCAAGACCGTCGTGCTTACCGTTGGCACTTTTCTAAACGGTTTGATCCATATTGGCATGCAGCATTACGCCGGAGGCCGCGCAGGTGATCCGCCCTCAATTGCGCTGGCTCAGCGCTTGCGCGAACTGCCATTGCGTATGGATCGCTTAAAAACCGGCACGCCGCCGAGGATCGATGCTCGCAGCGTAGATTTCTCTTTGATGCAAGCCCAGTACGGCGATGATCCTTGCCCGGTCTTCTCGTTTCTTGGCAATGCCAGCCAACACCCTCGTCAAGTACCCTGCTACGTCACCCATACCAACGAGCGTACTCACGAGGTGATCCGCAATAACTTGGATCGCAGCCCGATGTACGCCGGGGTGATCGAGGGGATCGGCCCACGCTACTGTCCGTCGATTGAGGATAAGATCACCCGTTTTGCAGATAAAACGGCGCACCAGATCTTTGTTGAGCCAGAAGGGCTGACCACTCACGAACTCTATCCAAACGGCGTATCCACCAGCCTACCCTTTGATGTACAAGTGCAAATAATTCGCTCAGTGCGTGGCTTTGAAAATGCGCATATCACCCGTCCTGGTTATGCCATCGAGTATGATTTTTTCGATCCGAGGGATCTTAAGGCCAACATGGAGAGCAAATGCATTCCAAATTTGTTCTTTGCCGGCCAGATCAACGGTACTACCGGTTATGAAGAGGCTGCAGCCCAAGGTTTGATGGCCGGTTTAAATGCCGCACTACGGGCTCAAGATAAGGATCCTTGGCATCCTCGTCGGGATCAGGCCTACATGGGGGTGATGATGGATGATCTCTCCACCCTCGGTACTCGCGAGCCTTACCGCATGTTTACTAGCCGCGCCGAATACCGTCTGTTACTGCGTGAAGATAACGCCGATACCCGTTTAACGGCCATTGGGCGAGAGCTGGGCTTAGTTGATGATGAACGCTGGAGTAAATTCAACGCCAAGATGGAACAGGTCGAGCTTGAGCGCCAGCGTTTACGTGCAACGTGGATCCATCCACAACATCCTTCATTAGCTGCGGTCAATGGGTTAGTGAGTACTCCGCTTAGTCGGGAGCAAAGCTTAGAAGAGCTGCTTCGTCGCCCAGAAGTCACGTACGACACATTGATGGCTATTGATGGGGTTGGGCCTGCGGTGTCAGATCCCGCCGCGGCAGAACAGGTTGAAATACAGATAAAATATGCCGGTTACATCGAGCGTCAGCACGATGAAGTGGCCAAGCAGCTACGTAATGAAAATACACTGTTGCCACCAGATCTGGACTATCACGGAGTCAATGGCCTCTCTAATGAGGTAAAAGCCAAGCTCAGTGATGTTAAGCCACAGACCATTGGTCAGGCGTCTCGGATTTCTGGCATCACCCCAGCGGCGATATCAATCCTGCTGGTTCACCTGAAAAAACACGGTTTATTGCGTAAAACCGCCTGAGGATTGTGAAGGTTGGAAAACATGTTGGAAAGACTAAACGGCCTGCTTAAGCAGGCCGATATTGTTATCACTGATCACCAAAAACACCAATTGGTACAATTGGTTGAGTTGCTGCACAAGTGGAACAAGGCTTACAATCTCACCTCGGTACGCGAACCTGATGCCATGCTGGTCAAGCATATCCTTGATAGTCTGGTTGTTAGCCCTCACTTACATGGTGAGCGCTTTATTGATGTGGGGACTGGCCCTGGTTTACCTGGTTTGCCACTGGCCATTATCAATCCGGATAAGCAGTTCGTATTGCTCGATAGCTTAGGCAAACGGATCAACTTTATCCGTCAGGTGATCCAAGAGTTGGGGTTGACCAATGTGACCCCTGTTAAATCTCGGGTTGAAGAGTATTTGCCTGAAGTGGGATTTGATGGGGTGCTGAGTCGGGCCTTTGCTTCACTCGAGGACATGCTGAACTGGTGCCATCACTTACCCTCAGCACAAGGCAGCTTTTTGGCTCTTAAGGGGCAATATCCAGAGCTAGAGCTTGCCCAGTTACCCGCCAATATCCAACTGGTTGCCTGCCATGAGTTGCGGGTACCGGAGTTGGAAGGTGAACGTCATTTGCTGGAATTTAAACATCTCCAGCCCTAATCGATTTGCTGTGTCATTGAGAGGAATGTGTGGGAAAAGTCATCGCCATAGCCAACCAAAAAGGTGGTGTGGGTAAAACGACCACCTGTGTGAATTTGGCCGCCTCTATGGCTGCGGCCCAGCGCAAGGTACTGGTGATCGATCTGGATCCGCAGGGTAATGCCACTATGGGCAGTGGTGTCGACAAATACGATGTCGAACGCACGGCCTATGAGCTGCTGGTCGAAGAGATGCCTGTTGCGCAAGTCATTATTTCTGAAACATCAGGAGGTTATCATCTGATTGCGGCTAACGCTGATGTGACTGCCGCCGAAATTCGTTTGATGGAGTTTTTTGCTCGCGAGGTTCGTTTGCGCAGTGCGCTCGCCTCGGTGCGAGACCAATACGATTACATCTTCATCGACTGTCCCCCTTCCCTCAACATGCTAACCGTTAACGCGATGGCTGCTGCCGATTCAGTGCTGGTGCCGATGCAGTGCGAATATTACGCACTCGAAGGGCTCACTGCGTTAGTCGATACCATCGGTAAGTTAGCCGCGGTGGTGAATCCAGATCTCAAGATCGAAGGGGTGCTGCGCACTATGTTCGATCACCGTAACCGGTTAGCCAATGAGGTGTCCGATCAGCTTAAACAGCATTTTGGCGATAAGGTCTACCGTACCATCATCCCCCGCAACGTTAGACTGGCAGAGGCCCCGAGCTTTGGTGCCCCTGCGATGCATTACGATAAATCATCGGTAGGTGCTAAGGCCTACCTAGCATTGGCGGATGAAATTCTGCGCCGCCAAGCACTCGCACAGCCACAGCCTATCGCAGACGAGAACGTATATGACGCTTAAAAAACGTGGATTAGGCAAGGGGTTGGACGCCTTGCTTAACACCAGCACCGCGGCACGGCAAAAGCAGGTGATGAGTGATCAGCGTACTGAGCAAGCGATGGCTCCTGCCACTCAAGGTGAATTGCGTAAATTACCCGTCGAGTGGTTGCATTCTGGCAAATATCAGCCACGCAAAGACATGTCTCAAGATGCGCTCGAGGAGTTAGCCAACTCCATCCGAACCCAAGGGGTGATCCAGCCTATTGTGGTGCGCCCTATCGGGGAGCAATCGTTTGAAATTATTGCGGGTGAGCGGCGTTGGCGTGCAGCCCAATTAGCGCGTCTTGAGGTGGTGCCTTGTATCGTCAAAGATGTGCCTGACGAAGCGGCTGTCGTTATTGCGCTTATTGAGAATATCCAACGAGAAGATCTCAATGCTATCGAAGAGGCCGTCGCCTTACAGCGGCTATTGAGTGAGTTTGAGCTCACCCACCAACAGGTGGCTGAGGCGGTAGGGAAGTCCCGCACGACAGTGACCAATTTGCTGCGCCTTAACCAGCTGAACGACGACGTGAAACGATTGGTGGAGCATGGCGATCTTGACATGGGGCACGCCCGCGCGTTATTGGCGCTAAGTGGCCAACCGCAGTCTGAATTAGCCAAGCTGGTTGCCCAAAAGGGATTAACGGTTCGAGATACCGAAAAACTGGTCAAAAAAGCTCTCGATCCTGCCAAAACCAAAGTGGCGCCGCTAGCCGATCCCCAGATTGGTTATCTAGAGCGTCAATTAGCGGAAAAAATTGGCAATCAGGTGCAGCTACAGCCGGGTAAAAGGGATAGCGGTAAGTTAGTAATTAGTTACGATAACTTGTCTGATTTGAGTCGTATATTGAGCTATTTTGGCATGTCGGAATCGTGATTTTTACGCTTTTTGCGGTAATAAAACCTTCATTCCTTTTGATCTGGCCATAACCCTGTTTTGTGACGGAAAGCCTCAAAAAATAAGGAATTTTGTCCGGTTGCAATAGCAGCCCTCAGGGGTATAATTTGCTCGGCTTAAGGGCTGTTAATCGAGTTTCTTTGAAGCTTACGTTTTTACAGTTCTGTAATGTTCAGGGGTAGGTTGGTGAAGCAGAAATTAGCCTTGGAAGGTTTAACACTGGCCTTGGTTATGCTTGCTTGTCAGCTCATCTTGATCCTAGCGATGAGTGCTGTTTGGTTTTATCTGACGAGTGCCAACGCTGGTTATTCCGCCCTTTACGGAGGGGGGATGTATTGGGTTCCTCAAGCTTTGTTTACTGTCTGGGTGCTGCGCCGCAAGGTGACAACTGAGAGTGTGGGCTTGGTTCTGCGGGACTTTTATGGTGGGGCTGGGATTAAGCTCATTTCGACGGTAGGTCTGTTTGCCCTGTTGTTCGGTGCGGGAGTCGAGGTCGTTACCGTCTCGTTCTTTGCCACTTATATCCTCGCTCTCGTTGTACAGTGGATGGTTTCATTCACGCTTAACAACCACTATTAGGAAAACTCATGTCTGCAACCGGAGAAGTCCTGACTCCTCAGGCATACATAGAACATCACTTGGTCCACGCACAGCTGGGTACTGGGTTTTGGGCGGTTCATATCGACTCTATGGTATTTTCCGTTGTGCTAGGCGCCCTGTTTATCCTGTTGTTCCGCAAAGTAGCCGTTAACGCTACCAGTGGTGTACCAGGTAAACTTCAGTGCTTGGTGGAGATGCTGGTCGAGTTTGTGGATGGTAACGTCAAGGATATCTTCCATGGTCGTAACAAGGTCATTGCACCTTTGGGGCTGACCGTGTTCGTCTGGATTTTTTTGATGAACTTCATGGATTTGATCCCTGTCGATTTCCTGCCTCGGATTGCTCAGGCCATTGGTGGCCCAGAGCAGCACTTGCGTGTGGTTCCCACTGCTGATGTTAACATCACCATGTCCATGGCTTTGGGCGTGTTCTTCTTGATCCTGTATTACAGCATCAAGGTTAAGGGTATCAGTGGCTTTGTGAAGGAGCTGACCCTTCAGCCTTTCAATCATCCCGCTGCTATTCCGATTAACCTCATATTGGAAACCGTTACGCTGATTTCTAAACCTGTTTCTTTGGGTCTTCGACTGTTCGGCAACATGTATGCTGGCGAACTGATCTTTATCCTGATTGCGGGTTTGTTACCTTGGTGGTCACAGTGGATGCTGTCTGTACCTTGGGCAATCTTCCATATTCTGATCATCACTTTGCAGGCATTCATTTTCATGGTTCTGACCATCGTGTATTTGTCGATGGCACAGGAAGACCATAATTGATGCGCTCAAAATAATACTTTTCATTTACATAACAACATCTTAATAAGTGGAGAACGTCATGGAAAACTTGAACATGGACCTGCTGTACATGGCTGCTGCAATCATGATGGGGCTGGCTGCTATCGGTGCATCTATTGGTATCGGTATTCTGGGTGGTAAGTTTTTGGAAGGTGCTGCGCGTCAACCTGACCTTATTCCTGTGCTGCGTACCCAGTTCTTCATCGTGATGGGTCTGGTGGATGCGATTCCAATGATTGCCGTTGGTTTGGGTCTGTATGTGATGTTTGCGGTTGCTGGCTAAGTCATTGCGACTTAAACCCAGCCATAACCCATTAACTAACTTAAGAGGACATCGGCTATGAATCTCAATGCCACCCTCCTCGGCCAAGCAATCGCTTTTTTCTTGTTCGTCGTGTTTTGCATGAAGTACGTATGGCCGCCACTCATTGCTGCCATCGAAACCCGTCAAAAAGAAATTGCTGACGGTCTCTCTTCTGCTGAGCGCGCTAAGAAAGATCTGGATTTGGCCAAGGCCAATGCCACTGATCAGCTGAAAGAAGCGAAGCTGCAAGCTGCTGAAATCATTGAGCAGGCTAACAAACGTAAAGCCCAAATCATTGATGAAGCCGCGGTAGTTGCGCAGTCTGAGCGGGATAAAATCCTAGCTCAGGGCCGTGCCGAGATCGAAGCTGAACGTCATCGAGCCAAAGAAGAACTGCGCAAACAGGTTGCGACACTGGCTATCGCTGGTGCAGAGAAAATTTTGGCCCGTCAAATCGACCTAGCTGCCAACAGCGACATCGTTGACCAACTGGTAGCAGAACTGTAAGGGAACGGGGCTATGTCTGAACTGACAACAATTGCTCGCCCCTACGCCAAGGCTGCGTTCGAGTTTGCCGTTGAGCACAAGGCGGTTGACCAATGGCTGGAGATGCTCAGTTTTGCTGCGCAAGTAGCAGAAAATGAGACCATGCACAGTCTGGTTAATGGTTCTGTGGCTGCCGAAGAGCTGGCACATATTTTTGCCAGTATCTGTGGTGAGCAACTCGACAAGCATGGCCAGAATCTGATCAGGGTGATGGCTGAAAATGGTCGCTTGGGTGTGCTACCGGCAGTCGTGGCTGAATTTATCGTGTTTAAAGCTGAACTTGATAAAGAAGTTCAAGCTGACGTGATTTCAGCAATCGAATTGACCGACCGACAGAAAGCCAATATTCAGGCTTCTCTGGAACAACGTCTCGCGCGCAAAGTGAAGCTAAAGTGCAGCATCGATGCATCGTTGATGGCCGGGGTGCTCATCAAGGCCGGTGATCTGGTTATCGACGGCACCGTCCGCGATAAGTTGAATCGTCTGGCTGACGCGCTGCAATCTTGATTGGGGTATTAGAGCATGCAACTGAATTCCACAGAAATTGCTGAGCTTATCAAACAGCGCATTGCGCAGTTTGATATTAAAAGTGAAGCGCGTAACGAAGGTACGATTGTCTCTTTGAGCGATGGTATTATTCGAATTAATGGCTTGGCTGATGCCATGCAGGGTGAAATGATCGAGCTGCCGGGTAACCGCTTTGCTCTGGCATTGAACTTAGAGCGTGACTCTGTCGGTGCTGTGATCATGGGCCCTTATGATGGTTTATCAGAGGGTATGAAGGTAAAAGGCACTGGCCGTATTTTGGAAGTGCCAGTAGGTCGCGGTCTGTTGGGCCGGGTGCTGAACACCCTAGGTCAGCCGATCGACGGTAAGGGTCCAATCGAACACGATGGCTTCTCGCCAATCGAAGTGATTGCTCCTGGCGTTATCGAGCGTAAGTCTGTTGACCAACCGGTCCAGACCGGTCTGAAGGCTATCGATGCCATGATCCCAATTGGGCGTGGCCAGCGTGAGCTGATTATCGGTGACCGTCAGGTGGGTAAGACCGCTATCGCTATCGACACCATCATTAACCAAAAAGACTCCGGCATTAAGTGTGTTTACGTCGCGATTGGCCAAAAGGCCTCTACTATCGCCAACGTAGTGCGCAAGCTCGAAGAGCACGGTGCCTTGGCCAATACCATCGTAGTGGTCGCCTCCGCTTCTGAAGCGGCTGCCCTGCAGTATCTGGCCCCTTATGCCGGTTGCTCCATGGGTGAGTACTTCCGTGACCGCGGTGAAGATGCGCTGATCATTTATGATGACCTGTCTAAGCAGGCCGTTGCGTATCGCCAAATTTCCTTGTTGCTGCGCCGTCCACCAGGACGTGAAGCGTACCCTGGCGACGTATTTTATCTGCACTCCCGTCTGCTTGAGCGTGCTGCTCGGGTTAACGAGGAGTATGTAGAGAAGTTCACCAAGGGGGCAGTGAAAGGTAAAACCGGTTCTTTGACCGCGTTACCGATCATTGAAACCCAAGCGGGTGACGTATCTGCGTTCGTGCCGACCAACGTGATCTCTATCACCGATGGTCAGATCTTCCTGACGACCCAACTGTTTAACTCCGGTATTCGTCCGGCGGTTGATCCGGGTATTTCGGTATCTCGTGTGGGCGGTGCTGCTCAGACCAAGATCGTCAAGAAGCTATCGGGTGGTATTCGTACCGCATTGGCTCAGTATCGTGAATTGGCAGCCTTTGCTCAGTTCTCTTCCGATCTCGATGATGCAACCCGTAAGCAGTTGGATCACGGTGTGAAAGTGACCGAACTGATGAAGCAGAAGCAGTACTCTCCGATGAGCGTGGCCCAGCAGTCGCTGGTGCTGTTCGCTGCGGAAAAAGGCTATCTCTCTGATGTCGAGCTGAACAAGATCGTCGACTTCGAAGCCGCTCTGCTCTCTTACGCCGCTACCCAGCATGATGCGCTGATGGCTGAAATTAACGCCAAGGCCGACTACAACGATGACATCGTTGGCAAGCTGACTGCGTTGCTGGATGACTTCAAGGCAACCCAGACCTGGTAAGCGTGTGTGGCAGCGCAAGCTGCCACTTGATGGAGAGTAAGAGATGGCCGGCGCAAAAGAGATACGTAACAAGATCGGGAGTGTGAAAAACACTCAGAAGATCACCGGCGCGATGGAAATGGTGGCAGCAAGCAAGATGCGCCGTGCGCAGGATCGCATGTCTGCCAGCCGTCCGTACGCTGAAACCATGCGCAAGGTGATCGGCCATATCGCTCAGGGGAGCTTGGAATACAAACACCCCTACCTCATTGAACGTGAGGTTAAGCGAGTGGGTTACATCGTCGTCTCCACCGACCGTGGCCTGTGTGGTGGTTTGAACATTAACCTGTTCAAAGCAGCCCTCAATGATATGAAGCAATGGAGCGCGAACGGAGCCAAGGTTGACTTGGCATTGATCGGTAACAAGGCTTCCAATTTCTTTGAACGGCATGGCGCCAAGGTAAAAGCTCAAGTCGCAGGACTGGGTGATAATCCGAGCGTCAGTGACCTGATTGGTTCAGTCAAGGTCATGCTGAAGGCTTACGATAACGGTGAGATTGACAGGCTGTACTTGGTGTACAACAAGTTCGTCAACACCATGGTGCAGCAACCACGGGTCGATCAACTGCTGCCTTTGCCCGTAACTGAAGACAGCAAGCTTGCCAAGACCCAACACTGGGATTACCTCTATGAGCCTGATCCTAAAAAGCTGCTTGATACTCTGCTGATCCGCTACGTCGAATCCCAAGTGTATCAAGGAGTCGTGGAAAACTTGGCAAGTGAACAGGCAGCCCGAATGGTTGCCATGCAAGCCGCGACTGACAACGCTGGCAACCTGATTAACGATTTGCAACTGGTATACAACAAGGCCCGTCAGGCCAGTATTACCCAGGAGCTGACAGAAATCGTATCCGGTGCTGCAGCGGTGTAAGGCAATGGTTATCAAAGGTTTAGAGGATTTGACATGAGTAACGGTTTCATCGTCCAAATCATCGGCGCTGTGGTGGACATCGAGTTCCCACAGCATGCCGTGCCCGAGGTTTACGACGCAGTAAAGGTCGTTAGCGAAGGTCAAGGTCAAGGTCTGGTGCTGGAAGTGCAGCAACAGATCGGTGGCGGCGTCGTTCGTTGTATCACCATGGGCTCCTCCGACGGTCTGCGTCGTGGGTTGGAAGTAATGAATAGCGGTAAAGCTATCCAGGTACCAGTGGGTGTTTCGACCTTGGGTCGGATCATGAACGTACTGGGTGAGCCAATCGACGAAAAAGGTCCGATTGGTGAAGAAGAGCGCTGGTCTATCCACCGCGCAGCACCTAGTTACGAAGAGCAATCTAGCAGCAACGATTTGCTCGAAACCGGTATCAAGGTTATCGACTTGGTATGTCCGTTCGCTAAAGGCGGTAAGGTCGGTCTGTTCGGTGGTGCCGGTGTTGGTAAAACCGTCAACATGATGGAGCTGATCCGTAACATCGCGATCGAACACAGTGGTTATTCCGTATTCGCCGGTGTGGGTGAGCGTACCCGTGAGGGTAACGACTTCTACCACGAGATGATGGAGTCCAACGTACTGGACAAAGTATCTCTGGTTTACGGTCAGATGAACGAGCCGCCTGGAAACCGTCTGCGCGTAGCGCTGACCGGCTTGACCATGGCTGAGAAGTTCCGTGATGAAGGTCGTGACGTGTTGTTCTTCGTGGATAACATCTACCGTTACACCTTGGCTGGTACTGAAGTATCCGCACTGCTGGGCCGTATGCCGTCTGCAGTAGGTTATCAGCCGACCCTGGCCGAGGAGATGGGTGTTCTGCAAGAACGTATCACCTCCACCAAGACCGGTTCCATCACCTCCGTACAGGCCGTTTACGTTCCTGCGGATGACTTGACTGACCCGTCTCCGGCGACCACCTTCGCCCACCTGGATGCGACCGTCGTACTGTCCCGTCAAATCGCGGCACTGGGTATCTACCCGGCCGTTGACCCGCTGGACTCTACCTCTCGTCAGCTGGATCCGCTTGTGGTTGGCAAAGAGCACTACGAGACCGCTCGTGGCGTTCAGACCGTACTGCAGCGCTACAAAGAGCTGAAGGACATCATCGCCATCCTGGGTATGGATGAACTGTCAGAAGAAGACAAACTGACCGTAGCCCGTGCCCGTAAGATCGAGCGTTTCCTGTCCCAGCCGTTCTTCGTAGCAGAAGTGTTTACCGGTTCTCCGGGTAAATACGTGCCGCTGAAAGAGACCATCCGTGGTTTCCAGGGCATCCTGAAAGGCGAGTATGACGATCTGCCCGAGCAGGCGTTCTACATGGTTGGCGGTATCGACGAAGTCGTCGAGAAATCCAAGAAACTGTAAGCCTCGACAGGAGGGCCCATGGCAGAGATGATCTCCTTTCACCTGGACGTGGTGAGCGCCGAAGGAAAACTGTTTTCCGGTCGCGTGCAATCCGCTCAGGTATCAGGCTCCGAAGGTGAGTTGGGTCTCCGCCACGGTCATGCTCCGTTGCTGACTGCCATCAAGCCGGGCCTGGTCCGCTTGGTGAAGCAGAACGGAACTGAAGAGGTGCTGTACATCTCCGGCGGTATGCTAGAAGTACAAGCTGAATCTGTGACCGTGCTGGCGGACACTGCCATTCGTGCTGATGACTTGGATGAGGCGAAAGCTCAAGAAGCCAAGCGTGCAGCGGAAGAGCGGATCCACAGCTCCCATGGTGATATCGATTACGCCCAGGCAGCCAGTGAGCTAGCCAAAGCGATGGCTCAACTACGAGTGCTTGATATCGTCAAAAAGAATTACCGTTAACCACGGTGATGCAAAAAGCGACCTTCGGGTCGCTTTTTTTTTGCTTGTTCGATAGACTCCGCCGAGTTTTTCCACACAAATTCAAGGTCGAATTCATGTCTCTTAACGTCGTGATCCTGGCGGCGGGTAAAGGTACCCGCATGCGTTCTGTGTTGCCCAAAGTACTGCACCCGGTAGCCAACAAACCGATGGTTTCCCATGTGATCGACACCGCCCGTCAGGTGGGCGCTGAGCAGTTACATCTGGTTTATGGCCACGGTGCCGAGCTGCTCAAAGAGCGGATCGTAGCTGCCGACCTGAACTGGGTGCTGCAGGCGCAGCAGCTGGGCACCGGTCACGCCGTCGCCCAGGCTATCCCGTTTTGGAAGGATGAAGATGACGTGCTGGTGCTCTACGGCGATACCCCGCTGATCCAGCCAGAGACTCTGCAACGGTTACTGGCTGCCAAGGTAAAGGATGGCATGGCGCTGCTGACAGTGGTGTTGGATAACCCCACCGGCTATGGCCGCATCGTGCGTGAAAACGGTCAGGTGATCGGTATCGTTGAGCAGAAAGATGCCAACGCCGAGCAGCTGGCCATCTGCGAAGTGAACACCGGCGTGCTAGTGGCCAACGGTGGTCAGCTGCGCAGCTGGCTGTCTCGTCTTGATAACAAAAACGCTCAGGGTGAGTTTTACCTAACCGATGTGATCGCCATGGCCCACGGCGATGGTTGCCCCATCGCGGCTGTTCATCCCGATCATGCTGCCGAGGTAGAAGGCGCTAACAATCGGGTACAGCTCGCAGCCCTTGAGCGCAGCTACCAACAGATGCAGGCTGAGAAGCTGATGATCGCCGGCGTGACCTTGATCGATCCGGCTCGCTTTGATTTGCGCGGTACTCTCGAGATCGGCGAAGAGGTGCTGATCGACGTTAACGTCATCATCGAAGGCAAGGTGGTCCTAGGTAATCATGTGCGTATCGGTGCGGGAGCCGTGCTCAAAGATTGCGTGATTGGCGATCACTCCGAGGTGAAGCCTTACTCCGTCATCGAAGGGGCGAAAGTTGCAGATCAATGTTCGGTGGGTCCGTTTGCTCGTCTGCGTCCGGGGGCAGTGCTGGAGCAGGATGCGCATGTTGGCAACTTTGTTGAAATTAAAAAATCCCGTCTTGGGGTTGGTTCCAAGTGTGGTCACCTCACCTATCTAGGAGATGCTGACGTCGGGGCCAAGGTAAATATTGGGGCCGGTACTATTACTTGTAACTACGATGGGGTGAACAAGTTCCAGACCATCATCGAGGATGATGTGTTTGTGGGGTCCGATACCCAGCTGGTGGCGCCGGTACGTATTGGCAAAGGCGCAACATTAGGGGCGGGTTCTACCATCACCAAGGATGTGGCTGAAAACGAGCTGGTGATCACCCGGGTGCCCCAACGTCATATTAAAAATTGGGCTCGGCCAATTAAAAAGAGCTGATACCCGATCATTGAAATAACACCGGCGCCTAATGGCGCCGGTTCTGTTTCTGGCTATCTGGCCTATGTAGCCAACATCAGAGCGCAGTGGTTTAGCGCTTTAGCTTATGTCGCACCTCAGGCCACTTGGTTGAGCGGTGATTCGAGCTAACAGCACCCTTGGTTGTTCACGTGATTATGCCTGTGTGACTCATTGATGACTGTTTTGTCGCAAGCAGGCTTTTTATGGTGGTATTGCGCAAAATTAGACCTTATTTACTGTTTTGTTTTGTTTCAAAAGGGGCTAATATTTCGATGTTCTTTCGAATCGAAACTTAATGATGACTAAACGTAATACTCAACAACGTCGCCACACCATAGTGGCCCTGGTCCAAGAGCAGGGTGAAGTGAGCGTTGATACCCTCGCTAAGCACTTTTCTACCTCTGAAGTGACTATTCGTAAAGATTTAGCGGTGTTAGAAACCGGCGGCCTATTGTTGCGTCGTTACGGTGGCGCCGTGTCTGTGCCGAGCGAAATGGTGGCAGAGGAGAATCTGGCGCAAGTTTCGAATCAAAAGATTGCGATTGCGTTGGCTGCCGCTGAGCGGATCCGCGATCACAACCGCATCATTATTGATAGTGGGAGCACCACCAGTGCCATGATCCCACTGCTTGGCAGCAAACGCGGGCTCATCGTGATGACTAACTCCCTGAGTGTGGCCGGCTCATTACGTGAGCTAGAGAACGAACCGACTTTGCTGATGACCGGTGGCACTTGGGATCCTCACTCTGAATCGTTTCAAGGCCAAGTAGCAGAACAAGTGCTGCGCTCCTACGACTTTGACCAACTCTTTATTGGTGCGGATGGCATCGACCCTGAGCGGGGAACCACCACCTTTAATGAGCTGGTGGGCCTGTCGCGGGTCATGGCCGAGGTATCGCGGGAAGTGATAGTCATGGTTGAGTCACAAAAGATTGGCCGCAAGATCCCTAATCTTGAGTTGCCTTGGCCCTGTATTCATACCTTGGTGACGGATGATGGCTTGGCTATGTCGGCTAGAGTTCAGATCCAAGCCCAAGGGGTAACGCTTATCTGCGCCTCAGTTATTAATTGATACTAAACACCATGTTATCTAACTGAATTTACGATCTTAACCTCAAGGAGAAGTGTATGTGTGGCATCGTCGGGGCTATCGCCCAACGTGATGTGGCTGAAATTCTGGTAGAAGGCCTGCGCCGTTTGGAATATCGCGGTTATGACTCTGCCGGTGTGGCGGTGTTTAGCGCCAATCAGCCGCTGCAGCGAGTGCGCCGCGTTGGTAAGGTCGCTGAGCTGGCGAGGGCGCTCGAGGAGCAGTCCGTACACGGTGGCACGGGGATCGCGCACACTCGCTGGGCTACCCATGGCGAGCCTTCTGAGCGTAATGCTCACCCTCATATTTCCGAACATATCGTCGTGGTACACAACGGTATCATCGAAAATCATGAAGCGTTGCGCCGTCAGTTGCAGGGCATGGGTTATGAGTTCACCTCAGATACCGATACTGAGGTCATCGCCCATTTAGTGCACCACGAGCTAAAGTCAGCCTCGAGTTTGCTCGCTGCTATGCAAATCGCGGTGAAGCAACTGCGCGGAGCTTACGGTACCGTGGTGATGGACAGCCGCGACGACAGCCGCGTAGTGGTTGCCCGCTCCGGTTCACCATTGGTGATCGGCCGTGGTATCGGTGAGAACTTTATTGCCTCTGATCAAATGGCGCTACTGCCGGTGACTCGTCGTTTTATCTTCTTAGAAGAGGGTGATGTAGCTGAAGTGACCCGTCGCGACGTGCATATCTTCGACACCAATGGCAACGCGGTAGTGCGCGCCGAGCAAGAGTCAGAGCTCTCTCATGATGCGGGTGACAAGGGGGAGTATCGCCACTATATGCTGAAAGAGATCCACGAGCAGCCTAAAGCGATTACGAACACCCTAGAGGGGCGGCTAGGCAGTGACCATGTAGTGGTTGAATCGTTCGGCAACGGGGCGCGCGCCATCTTTGACAAGGTCGAGCACGTCCAAATCGTCGCCTGCGGTACCTCTTATCACTCTGGTATGGTCGCCCGCTACTGGTTTGAAGAGATCGCAGGGGTTGCCTGTGATGTGGAGATTGCCTCCGAGTTCCGCTATCGCAAATCCGTGGTGCGTCCTAATAGCCTGCTGGTGACCCTCTCTCAGAGTGGTGAAACTGCCGACACGTTGGCTGCCCTGCGTCTGGCTAAGGAATCTGGTTACATGAGTTCGCTGGCCATTTGCAACGTACCTGGATCTTCGCTGGTACGCGAATCAGCGTTGGCCTTTATGACTCGTGCCGGTGCCGAAATCGGCGTGGCCTCCACTAAGGCATTTACCACTCAGTTGGCCGGATTGTTGATGCTGGTGGCTTCAGTGGGTCACTGCCGTGGTCATTTAAGTGCAAATGCAGAAGCTGAGCTGGTTAAAGCGCTGCATGCACTGCCCGAGCGCATCAAGGAAAGTTTGGCCTTAGCCAAAGATATCGAAGCGTTAGCAGAAGAGTTTGCCGACAAGCACCATAGCCTGTTCCTCGGTCGCGGTAGCCAGTACCCCATTGCCATGGAGGGGGCGCTCAAGCTCAAAGAGATCTCTTATATCCATGCTGAAGCCTACGCGGCTGGCGAACTGAAGCACGGCCCGCTGGCGTTGATCGATGCCGAGATGCCCATTATTGTGGTGGCGCCGAACAACTATCTGCTGGAGAAGCTCAAATCCAACGTGGAAGAGGTGCGCGCTCGTGGCGGTATCCTTTACGTGTTCGCCGATGCTGATACTGGCTTCAAGAGCGACGAGACCATGCGGGTCATGAACCTCAACCACGTGGAAGAGGTGATCGCCCCCATCGTCTATACCGTGCCGCTGCAGCTGCTCTCCTACCACGTTGCCCTGATTAAGGGTACCGATGTTGACCAGCCGCGTAACCTGGCGAAATCGGTCACGGTTGAGTGAAAAACATCTATAGATGAACAGGAGCCGCACTAGCGGCTCTTTTTATTACGGAAGGTTTGTCATAAATTGCTGCAGTTGATCAGTGAAACCAAGGTTTATATCTAGTGTCTTACTAATAACTGAGTGAAAAAGGATCAAGAAAGAGGGTGTAAAGGTTGCTTTTTGGCCGTTTGGCTCGCTTTATATGCAAACGAATGTGTTTTTGCAAAAAGCACTTGTCATCTTCCTCTCGCTCCCTATAATGCGCCCCTACCAGCACGGCGGAATACGCCGGACTGATGAGCTAGCTTCTTAATGAAGTGGGCGCCGAAAGAAAAGCGAAAACAATCGCTTGACTCTCGAAGTGAGGCGCGTAATATAAGCCACCTCAGCGCGATAAGCGCAACGCTCTTTAACAATTTGAATCAAGCAATCTGTGTGGGCACTCACAGCATCGAACATCAAAATTAATTTTTGATTTTCAATGTCTGATGAAGTGACCAAAACGACTTGTTAGCAATAACAAGCCGAACAGTTTATTTCAGCAATTCATTGAGCCGCTGAAAGTTGTTATTTCGATAATAACTCAACGCAAACAAACTTAAATTGAAGAGTTTGATCATGGCTCAGATTGAACGCTGGCGGCAGGCCTAACACATGCAAGTCGAGCGGCAGCGGGAAAGTAGCTTGCTACTTTTGCCGGCGAGCG
>JBOFTS010000053.1:0-4389 GCA_051652185.1 Aeromonas sp. | reverse complement strand
TGAAAACCAGACCTCGCTGACGGTGTACTTTAGTGCCACTGGCGCGGTGCAAGCGGGGGCTGCTGGTGCGGCGGCGAGCTTGCAGGTGAATGCGGATGGCTCGTACACCTTTACCCTGGCAGACAACCTGCTGGTGTCGGGCAAAGCAGAGAACATTGTCAAGCTGCTGACTGGCAGCTTTACCTTTGCGGCGCAGGATGGCGATGGCGACCCGGTGGTGGGTGGCATCAAGGTGAATATCAACATCACCGATGATGTGCCCACAGTAGCAATTGCGTTGTCACCGGGGGTAATAGCAGCACTGGATGAAAGTGGTCCTGCCGGTGCGGCGATCATCAATACAGGTACTGTCAACAAAGGTAATGATCCGGATGTTACAGGTGCGGGGTATATCAGCCAAGCGGTGACCAGTGGCCCAGTTGTGATCCTAACAAACGAGTCTTATGGCGCTGATGGTGCGGCAACCTCCGACAGTAAGTCTTATAACTTGGTTGTTAATAATGCCGGCTCGGGCCTGACACTGACAGATGGTTCGGCCATAACCTTGGTGCAACTGGGTAACGGGGTGGTGGTTGGGCAGGTTGTGGGCGGTACTTTTGCGGGTCAGGCGGCGTTTGGTATCCAAATAGACAGTGCGACGGGCGTGGTGACGGTAGAGCAGTATCTATCGCTGGATCACCCGACAGAAGCAACCGCAACAAATGGCTACAACAGCTATGACGAGGCGATTACTCTAGCGGCAAATTCCCTTGGCGTGACAGTTACATTGAAAGATGGTGATAACGATACAACCAAGAGCACGAGTGTCGATATATCGGGTCAGATAACATTTGATGACGATGGCCCGACTGCCACAGCCAGTACTAACGCAGGCCAAGCAACCTTGGCGCAAGATACTAACGTCATGCTGATCCTCGATACATCCGGCAGTATGGGGTGGGCATCAGGGTATCAAGGCATGACCAAGCTGCAAGTATTACAAAAATCGGCTTTTGAGTTGCTCGATAAATATGATGCCTATGGCAATGTAATGGTCAATATTGTGACGTTTGCCAGTTTGGGGGCGAACCCAACTAATGGCTGGGTAACCATTGATCAGGCCAAGGCGATCATTTTAGGATTAACAGCCAATAATTCGACCAACTACGACGATGCGCTTAATGATGCTATTAATGCATTTGGTTTATCTGGAAAGATAGTTGGTGCACAAAATGTCTCGTACTTTATGTCTGATGGCCAACCGTTTGCCAATAATGTGACTAATCCTGCCGTTGTGCCGGATGGCATAAATGACCTAGGAGGGGTAAATGGTATTGATGCAGATGAACAGAAAGATTGGACTCAATTTTTAAACGTAAATAAGGTCAACTCATTTGCGCTTGGTATGGGGACTGATGCAACTGCTGCAGGGCTTAATCCTGTCGCTCACAATGGTGTCACTAACACTGATACTAACTCCACCATTGTGGCTGATTTTGGCCAGCTCTCGGCAACCTTGCAAAGCACCATTATTGCCCAGCCGTTATCTGCTCAATTGATCAATGGGGTGATTGCCAGCACGGGTGCTGACGGCGGTTGGCTCAGTGCGGTCACAGTAGGTAGTGTGATCTATCGCTTTGATCAAAAGAGCAATCAGTCCAGCGTGGTCGGCACAGCAGCAGGTAGTTTCGACCCGATTACCCATGTGTGGTCGATAACTGTGGCCGGTGGTGTCCTGAACATTGATATGGATAACGGGTTGTATAGCTACACGCCGCCTGCATCGATCCCAGTTGGCGGTATCAACGCGGACATCGGTTACACGGTGACGGATTATGACGGTGATTCAGCTTCAAGTACCTTAACGTTGGACATCAAGTCTGCAGTGGGCCCGATGGTTGTGCGTGATGATGTGGTGATCACCAATCAGAGCTCGGTGATTATTCCAGATTGGGTCTTGCTGGCCAACGATAGTGGACCACTTGCAGGCAGCCAGCAGATTAGTGGTTTCTCTGATATCACCGGCGGTACTCTTATCGATTATACCGGCGCGGTGTCATTTAATGATAAGGAAGGCAGTTCAACGCCAAGTAGCTATGAGGGATCATTTTTCTACACCAACAGCACCACGCCGGATACCGGCAAGGTGTTTGTGGATGTACTTACCGCGCAGACAACGACGCTTAACGGGGGCTATCTGGACGAAATCCTGATAGGAGGCTCAGGACAGGAGACGCTCAATGGTGGGGCAGGTAATGATATTTTGTTGGGCGGCGGGGGCAATGACATCTTAAATGGTGGTGAAGGTGATGACACATTAGTTGGCGGTGTGGGTAGCGATACCTTGAACGGTGGCGCGGGGCGAGACACCTTTAAGTTGCTCTCTGACGATGCGGGAGGCGTAGATATTATTAGTAACTTTACCGTGGGTAAGAATGGGGATGTGCTAGATCTGAGTGACCTTCTAGATCTACCTAGCACTGCGGCGCGTGATCCTGGGTCGTTAGATGCATATCTGAACTTTGCGGCCGGACCTAGTTCAGGTAAATTGACCTTAACCATCGACTTGGATGGCAGCAATAGCGGGACAGCGGTGCACACTGTGCAGTTTGACAATATCAACTTAACTACGTTTGGTTCTGATTTTCAGATAATTCAACGATTGTTAGAGGACGGAAATCTTAAAGTTGATTAATAACTGCGTAGAGGGGCTAGCTATGCTAGCCCTTCTTTTTTGAGTCATATAGCTTGAGTCAAGGGAGAACGTTATGCAGTCGTTTAACTGGATCGATATTGATGGCATTCGTTATAGCTGGGATGGCCATGGGAATATTACCTGTGCAGGTCAGTTTGGCTATCGGGCCTCGTTCGCAGGAGATCGGCTGGAGTGGATTGAGTTAGAAAATGAGGCGGGTGATATAGCCGGTTCGCTTTATGTTGATTTTGCCAGCGCCTCTATCAGTTATTTGCCAGTAATAAATACAGAGTTAACTCATAATATGATGTTGGTTGGAAATGATCAGGGGCAAGAGGAGTATCCACTGATCTATTTCCATTCATTACAATTAGATGACTTAGTGGGGCAATGCGATACCATTACTTGGAGTGAAATAGAACTATTACCAAAATATGCGAATCATGAACCTAGCTCACAAGGCGTAGTATTGTCGTGGGACTCGTTTTATTTTGATGATGAGCTTGGAGTGTGCGACGTAGTGTCACCGCAGGATATCGTGGGTATCCGCTCAGCGTGTGACAGTACCATAACAATTAATCTTGATGTGACTAATCAGATATTGGATCAGATCCCGCCGTTACATGAGATATGAATTTTATCGCTACACGGGCATAATGACCTCTATTTTTTTCGATAGAGGTTTTTTTATGTGGCGTACCCTTCTTACTGTTAGCGCATTGATTTTTAGTGCGCCATTGTTGGCTCAAGATGAACCCAAAGCACCCCACCTTGTGGTCACGGGTTATGCCGAGCAAAAAATTGAGCCGGATATGCTCACACTGCATGTTGCGGTTAGTGCATTAGATAAGCAGGGGCTTAAAGCTAAGCAGCAGGTAGATACGAAAGTGACCGCCTTTTTGGGCCAGTTAGAGGCGCTTGGGATCAAACGCAGCGATGTTGAGGCTGGTAATTTGTTGGTGTCCCCTGAATATCTATATGCAGCAAATAAAAGCCCAGAGTTATTAGGATATCGAGCCCAACGACAACTTGCCGTGAAGCTCTATCAACTGGATAAATTGAGTCAGTTAATGGATACCGCACTCAATAGTGGCTTGGAATCTGTTTCTCAGATTGAATATGGATTGAAATCCCCTCAAGTAGTGAAGCTACAGGCGCGATTAGGAGCAGTTGAAGATGCTAAAGCTAAAGCACAATCATTAGCTAAGGCCTTTGGGGTGAAACTTGGTAAGGTATATAGTGTGGAATATCGTAACGCCGCACCGGTCACAGGTTATAGTCGCAATATAAGAATGGCTAAGGCGATGGCGTTGTCAGCAGATCAACCATCAGATATGGTAAACAGTTATCAGCAGCAGCAGATCACCGTCACCGATAATATTGAGGCGATATTTTTGTTAGAATAATTTTTTTACATATATGTATTCATATACAGGACCTGAAGAAAATACATTAATTAAAACCCCTTCCAAGGTCCTGTTTTATCTTGATTTCCTCAGCTTGATTTGGCGAGCATTATTTGACAAAAAATCTATAGCCACTCCAAACTTGCCTTTATTTCACTGATGGCTCGATGTGGCGTTGTTTCCTAAATCGATGCAGTTTGAATGGAACTAATTGAAAACCCAGTGATCTGATCACTATCATCCCTTTTCAAGTATCCATCATGGGCAAAGCGCTTCATCCCATCAGCAACTGGCCTCAATACAACAGGT
>JBOFTS010000052.1:0-80700 GCA_051652185.1 Aeromonas sp. | reverse complement strand
CCTGTTGTATTGAGGCCAGTTGCTGATGGGATGAAGCGCTTTGCCCATGATGGATACTTGAAAAGGGATGATAGTGATCAGATCACCGGATCTTCAATTAGTTCCATGCACGTTGCATCGATTTGGGAAACAACGCCGGCTTAAGCGAGTTGAGCTTGATTGCTTTGTTATGAGTGCAACTCAGATCTAGGTTATGAGTGAAACACGGATCTTGGTTATGCGTTAAAAGTGATCCACGTTATGAGCTAAACACTGACCCAGCCTTAATAAGGGGCCCTATGATCTTCCATCGAAAACTTGAAACCGTACTGAACCATCTGCTTGAACCCCACACAATTAAGGATTATTGCCCCAACGGCTTACAAATCGAGGGGCGTGAGCGCATTCGCAAAGTTGTCACTGGTGTGACGGCGTGTCAGGGGCTGATTGACGCGGCACTGGCCGCTAATGCTGATGCGATTTTGGTCCATCATGGTTACTTCTGGAGTGGGGAACCGGCACCGATCACGGGTATGAAGCAGCGCCGTATCAAAACGCTGTTAACCCATGACATCAACTTGTTTGCCTACCATCTGCCGCTCGATGTTCATCCTGAGGTGGGCAACAACGCGCAGTTGGCCAAATTGCTGGGTATTAAGGTGCGCCGAGGTTTGGAGCCGTGGAACAGCAAAAGCGTGGCTATGGTGGGTAAATTAGAGGAGCCAATGAGCGGGCGCGACTTTGCCACCTTGATTGCGACGCGTCTTGGCCGCGAGCCACTTTATTGTGGTGATACTGGCCCTGAGCTTATTCGTTCAGTGGCATGGTGCAGTGGCGGTGGCCAGAGCTATATCAATCTGGCGGCAGAGCAGGGCATTGATGCGTTTATCTCTGGTGAAGCGTCTGAGCAGACGATTCACACCGCCCGTGAAATGGGGATGCACTTTTATGGCGCAGGTCATCATGCGACTGAGCGTTATGGTGTTAAAGCGTTAGGGGAGTGGCTGGCGAATGTACACGGATTGGATGTGACCTTTATCGATATCGATAATCCGGTCTAAACAATTTGGTCTAAATAATGCGGTCTAAATAATGTGGTCTAAACAATCAAACATCATTTCATCTAAGCGGGTGGGCTGCCAAGGCTCATGTGCGGCTCCACCCAATGTGGATGGTTTTGGCGATAACTCGTGAACCGCTAAATGACCGCTGCACTGGTTTGGGTAGGTAGGCATTACAAGGGAGGCGCGCGCCTCCCTTGTTATATCTGACAGAGCTATATCTGACAGAGCTATATCTGACAGAGTGATATCTGACAGCGTTATATTAGACATGATTGAATCTGATGCTGGTGCACCAGGCATGCCGTCGTTAGCAGTTACTCGCAGGGATAGCCCGTAGGGCCAAGCCAGACACCATCTAATTGCACGCTATTAGCGATCATCTGTAGCCGACCTTCACAAAACCAACGCACCACCTGCGGGCAAATAATGTGCTCTTGTGTTTGCACTCGAGTGGCGAGTTCGCGCGCGTTATCTCCATTAAAGAGAGGCACTCGGGCCTGCAAGATGATGGGGCCACCATCAAGTTGTTGCGTGACAAAGTGAACGCTTGCGCCATGTTCGCTATCACCGGCTTCGATCGCCCGTCGGTGGGTGTGCAAGCCTGGATACTTGGGCAATAGGGAGGGGTGGATATTGATCATTTTGCCAGCGAAGTGGCGCACCAGATCGTCGCTCAATATCCGCATAAACCCCGCCAGTACCACCAGATCCGGCTGATAGTCGCACATTAATGCCAGTAGGGCGGTGTCATACTCTTGCCGGTTGGCATATTGCTGCGGCGTCAACACCGTGGTTGCCACCCCAGCGATATGCGCACGCACCAAACCATAGGCATCGGCCCGGTTGCTGATGACCCCGACTACGTGACCGGCAATATTGCCGCTGGCGCAGTGGTCGAGGATCACTTGCAAATTGCTGCCATTGCCAGAGATGAGGACGAGGATCCGCATCATTGGATGATGACCTGCGCCTCATCATCAGCGGCGCTCGCGATATGCCCAATGTGCCAAGCATGCTCACCGGCGGCGCTAAGTAAGGTCAGCGCTTTTTCCAGTTGATGAGCGGGAAGGGCGATGATCATGCCAACACCGCAGTTAAAGGTGCGATACATCTCAAAGCGAGTCACGTTACCCGCTTGCTGTAGCCAGCTAAATACCGCTGGCCACTGCCAGCTTTGCTCGTTGATCACCGCTTGGGTGTTAGCGGGCAGTACCCGTGGAATGTTCTCCCAAAAGCCACCGCCGGTGATGTGAGAAAGTGCATGAATTTGGCACTCTTTGATGAGCTTTAGCACCGGTTTGACGTAGATCCGCGTGGGGGCTAGTAGCGCATTGGCCAAGGTGGTATCACCGAGCGGTTGATGCACGTCAGCGTTGGATACCGCCAAGATCTTGCGCACCAACGAGAATCCATTCGAGTGAGGACCGCTGGCAGCCAGTGCAATCAGAGCATCCCCTGCACCGACTTTGCTGCCGTCAATGATTTCGCTTTTTTCCACCACCCCAACACAAAAACCGGCGATGTCGTAATCTTCCCCTTCATACATGCCGGGCATTTCAGCCGTCTCACCGCCAACCAAGGCGCAGCCTGACTGCTCGCAGCCAACCCCAATGCCGGTGACGACGGCGGTAGCGGTGTCTACATCGAGCTTGCCAGTGGCGTAGTAGTCGAGGAAAAACAACGGCTCTGCGCCTTGCACAATCAGATCGTTAACGCACATGGCCACCAGATCGATCCCCACGGTGTCGTGCTTTTTCAAATCGATGGCCAGACGCAACTTGGTGCCTACCCCGTCAGTACCAGAGACCAGCACCGGCTCTTTGTAGCCAGCAGGAATTTGGCATAAGGCCCCAAAGCCGCCAAGCCCACCTAGTACTTCAGGGCGACGTGTGCGCTTTGACACTCCCTTGATACGTTCAACCAGTGCATTGCCGGCATCGATATCTACGCCAGCATCCTTGTAGCTCAGTGAGGTTTTGTCAGTCACGCGGATTCCCCGTCATGTAAGAAGTGGAGGGTAAAATTCGCTGGATAGTCTATCAGCGCCATTCACAAATCAGAAAGAAAATCGTTTGCGCGCTTTTGGCTGGAAAGGCTCTACAAGCACAGGCCTTTATTGTATGATTTGGCGATTTTTGGCGTCAGTTAAAGGAGATGATGATGAAAGTGGTTGAAGTCAAACACCCCCTGGTCAAGCACAAGATCGGTCTGATGCGTGAAGGCGACATCAGCACTAAGCGTTTCCGTGAACTGGCCAAAGAAGTAGGCAGTTTATTGACTTATGAAGCGACCTCTGATTTTGAGACCGAAAAAGTTATCATCGATGGCTGGAATGGCCCTGTGGAAGTCGACCAGATCAAGGGTAAGAAGGTGACCGTCGTACCTATTTTGCGTGCAGGTCTTGGCATGATGGATGGTGTGCTTGAGCACATGCCAAGTGCCCGCGTCAGTGTGGTGGGGATCTATCGCGACGAAGAGACCCTGCAACCGGTGCCTTATTTCGAAAAGATTGTTAGCAATATTGAAGAGCGGTTGGCGTTGGTTATCGATCCTATGTTGGCAACCGGTGGTTCGATGATTGCCACCATTGATTTGTTAAAGAAAAAGGGCTGTCAGTCTATTAAGGTGCTGGTGTTGGTTGCGGCTCCTGAAGGGATCAAAGCGCTGGAGGCCGCTCACCCTGATGTTGAGCTCTACTGTGGCTCGGTTGACCAAGGTTTAAACGAGAAAGGCTACATTGTGCCTGGACTTGGGGATGCGGGTGACAAGATTTTTGGCACCAAATAACACCATAGATGAACCACGTATCTATTGATTGTGTGATATTGATTGCGTGATGAGAGCCGGCATGATGCCGGCTCTGTTGTTTGTGGCGATGAGCGTTAGCCTTGCCGCAAGGCGTACCTTGCCGCTAGGATAGGGGCACGCCCTTTTTTGAGACGCGATAGATGTTGAAACATATTGTGACCACCCTTTGCTGCGGCTTGTCTTTTATGGTTTGCGCGGCCCAGATTACCGAGCTTTATCAAGGCAAAGCCCCGCTTAGTAGCAACATTGCGACCGCCCAAGCACAGGCTCTGGCCCAAGTCTTGCAAAAAATCACCGGCAACCGAGAGATTTTGACCCAGCCCGCTGTCATTAAGGCGCTGGCAACCCCTGGGGATTATGTAAAGAGCTATGACTATCAAGATCTTGACTCGGTCAAATATCTTACCGCGGAATTTAATAGCGATAGCGTTAACCGACTCATTACCGATAGTCAATTTGCCTTGCTAGGATCAGCCCGCCCACAGGTGGCTGTCTGGCTGGTGGTAGAGCAGGGCGATCGTCATCTACTCGCGGATCAATCTAGCGATGGTTGGGCAAAAGCGTTACGTGAGCAAGCTCAGTTGCTAGGGCTACCTATCAGTATTCCGCTGATGGATCTGGATGACAGCATGGTGGTGAGCACCGCAGATGTCTTGGGTGGTTTTGCTGCGCCCATCTTGCAAGCAAGCAAACGCTATGGTGCTAAGCTGGTGGTCCTTGGCAAGGTAGTGCCAGAGGGCGATCAATGGAGCATGGAGTGGGGGCTATATGGCGCAAATGGGAATGGCGCCATGGCAAAGTTAGTAGGGAGCAGCCGCAGTGGCACTCAAGCAGCACTAGCGCAAGGATTCGCCGACTCGCTTGGTGCTTGGTTGGTGAAAAATTACGGTGCCACCAGTTCGGGGCCTACCAGCAGCCAGACGTTAGTGGTAGATGGCCTAGCAGATATGGGCAGCATGATCGCGGTGCAAAAGCTGCTGCATGGGATGGCCAACGTCAGCAAGGTTGAAATAGGTCAAGTGGCAGGGGATCAGGTCACATTTCACTTTACCCTACAAGGTGAACCGGCCGAGTTGCAACGCGTGCTCCAGCTGGAGCCTAGGCTGCAGCGGATTGACGATAATGGCGGCAGCTTGCGTTACCATTGGTCGCAGCCTTAATGCCAGATGCAGGTTGCAGACCGCCCGACGAGTTCGGGCGGTTCTCTATCTGCCTTTGCAATGGTACACTTGGCCACAAATGTCACAGTCAAAGCCCAAAGAGTGAAGCACCCGGCCCAACTGTCTTTAGCCGTACAACTCCCCGATGATGAAACTTTTGTCAGTTTTTATCCCGGCAACAATGCGCATCTGATCACCGCTCTTAAGAATGCGGCCATCGGTCAGGGATCGCCTTTCCTTTATTTCTGGGGAGCTAAGGGATCTGGGCGCTCTCATCTACTTCATGCTACCTGTGCCGAGGTCAATGCCCGCGATGCAGCGGCGGCCTATTTGTGTCTCGATCAGTTTGAACAACTTGATCCCAGCATGCTTGATGCCCTTGAAAGCTTGCCACTGGTCTGCCTTGACAGTCTGGAGGCGATTGCTGGCAATGCGGCGTGGGAACGAGCCTTGTTCGATTTTTATAATCGTTGGCAGGAAAAAGGCGAGGGTACCTTGGTTGTGACCGGCTGCAGTGCCCCGCGTAAGCTGGGGTTGCAATTGCCCGATTTGGCCTCGCGTTTAGATTGGGGCGTCAGTTTTTATCTTGAAGAGCTCGATGATGAAGGCAAGCTCAGTGCCCTGCAACTGCGGGCCGAATTGCGTGGTTTTAAACTGCCCATAGATGTTGGCCGTTTTTTGCTTAATCGGTTATCTCGCGATATGCGAACCTTGCTGAGCACGCTCAATCAACTCGACAATGCCTCTTTTCGTGCTAAGCGAAAACTCACCATTCCCTTTGTTAAAGAGATCCTTGAGTTGTAATGGTCCGGCATACATTTCGCGCGATACTTCTGCGCAAGTTCCATCACACGAGTTTCATCGCACCGAGTTTCATTAGAGTAGTGATGAGTGGTTGAGATCTTTCCCTCGCTTGATACAAACCCCACTGACAGCGTGGGGTTTGTTGTATCTGGCATCGGTAATAAGGTTGCTGATAGCTGCGAGAAGTCAGCGTGCATGCCGCAGTTGGCTAGAGCATCCGCATGATGAGTGAGGCTGGTATTGAACACTGGCTGACAAGATAGGCGGGGAGGAATGGGTAACAAAAGGATGGGTAACAAAAGCTTATGCGTAATAAAAACATAGCCCAGTCGTTTGACTGGGCTATGTTCGGGGAATTTGGTCGGTGTGAGAGGATTCGAACCTCCGACCCTCTACACCCCATGCAGATGCGCTACCTGGCTGCGCTACACACCGACGGTGTCAGTTTTAGCTGACGAAAAAGAGTCTAATGATCTGGATAAGATGACGCAACTCCTTTTTTATCAGTGAGATGCTGATTGCTCCTTTATTGTGCAAGATTGTATTGTGCAGGAGTATGCCAGTGAGATGCGACTTGGGCCAGCAGGGCAGATTTGGCATAATCACCGCCCTATTATTGCGCAGTGGTTGCGCTATTAGCGTAGGCAATAGATTGGCATATCGACCGTTATCAAGAGGCATGAGCATGAAACCGGCAGCAATCATCGACACACTCAGGCAGAGCGAAAAAGACGAATACTGGATGCGCCATGCTATGGACTTGGCTGCGCGCGCCGAAGAGATGGGGGAAATTCCGGTTGGCGCTGTGCTGGTGCACGATGATCGCGTGCTGGGTGAGGGCTGGAATCGCGCAATCACCGAACACGATGCCTGTGCTCATGCCGAGGTGATGGCCATTCGCGCAGCAGGCAGGCAGCGTGAAAATTATCGGCTACTCGATACGGTGCTTTATGTGACATTAGAGCCTTGCTGCATGTGCGCCGGTGCGCTCATTCATAGCCGAGTTAAGCGGGTGGTGTTTGGCGCGCGGGATCTGAAAACGGGGGCTGCAGGTTCAGTCTTTGAGATTTTGCAGGACCCGCGGCATAACCACCGTATTGAGTTAAGCCGTGGGGTGCTTGGGGAGGCCTGTGCGGCGCAGTTATCGGCATTTTTTAAACGCCGCCGCGCTGAAAAAAAAGCGGCTAAACAGGCTTTGCAACCCCCCGCGGACCTATTGCCGTGACCTTTAGCTGCGGCGTGCCTTATATCTGACCATTAAACAGATCCATTAAAAAAGCGATTAAACATTATCACTAACAATTGCCACGATATAAGCCTCAAGGCGTAACAAAACTGTCATCTAACCTCTTTATAATGCCGGCAAGCCTAGCTTACATTGAGGTTGTGCATGTCATCGGAATCATTAAATTTGGTTATGGCGGGCAGTAAAAGACGCCGGATCAAAGATAAATTAGCCAAGTATGGTGTTACCACAGGCGGAGCCCTGGTTCTGGTGGCACTGCTGCTTATCTTTTTTTACCTGCTCTATGTGGTGAAACCCATTTTCAATGGCGCCTCTATGGAGCAAAACGCATCGTTTACTCTCCCCATTTCAGGCAACACCGCCTGGCTTGGGATGGAGGAGCAAAATGAGATCGGTTATCGCTTTAGCGATAAAGGGTTGGTCAATTTTTTTGCCCTCCAAAACGAAGGTAAAATCAAAGTTGGCCAATCCCTAGGCCAAGCTCAGGTAGCAGGGGATATCACCACTGTGACTCATCCTGCGCCCGGTCAAAAGCTGATTGCTTATGGCTTTGCCGATGGTAAAGCCCAAGTGGTGCAGCCCACCTTTAAAGTCTCTTATCCCAATGATGTGCGGATGATCGAGCCTAGCCTGCAATACCCGTTTGGCACAGAGCCTGTGGTGATTGACCCGCAAGGCAAGGCGCTGCAGTTGATGGTGTTTGAGGCGACCAAAGATAAGATGGCGACCGCAGCGGTGACGGAAGATGGCCGCGGTGTGATGACGGTCATGAGCGGTGAAGAAAACTTCATCTCTGGTGAGGTGGAGTGGAGTGCCCAAAACTACAGCATTCCTGAGTTGCCACGTCATGTCGATCAACTGCTGCTCACGCCGAATCTTCGTATCTTGCTGGTGCGTGCAGGCAATCGCCTGTCGGTTTATGACATCCAAAATCTTAGCGACATTGCCTTGCGCAATGTGATGGAAATCAACGCCCCTAATGCCAACGTGACACAGGTTGAGCTATTAGCCGGCGCGTCTTCGCTATTGGTGGGAAATGACAACGGCGTTATTTCTCAGTGGTTTGAAGTCGCCAAAGATGGCAAGCGCCAATTTAGCCAAATTCGTGACTTTAACGGCGATGGGTCAGTCGATCTGTTGGCCCCAGAGCATTATCGTAAAGGGTTCGTCAGCGCCGACAAGCAAGGGGAGATCAGCTTCTTTCATGCAACCGGTGAGACTAAATTACTGAGCCAACAGGTAGCGGGTGGCGAACTGTCAGCGCTCGCCATCTCTCCGCGGCACAATGTGTTACTAACCCAGCAAGAGGATAGCTTCAAGCTATTTGCTGTTGAAAATGATCACCCTGAGGTGACCTGGTCTGCGTTGTGGCAAGAGGTGTGGTACGAGGGATATCCCGAGCCCATGTATGTGTGGCAATCGACCTCTGCGAGCAATGATTTTGAAGCCAAGCTGAGTCTGGTACCGTTGGTGTTTGGTACCCTTAAAGCCTCGTTTTATGCCATGTTATTTGCGGTGCCAATCGGAGTATCTGGCGCGATTTATACCGCTTACTTTATGTCGGCGGGGCTGCGTAAATATGTCAAACCCACCGTTGAGATCATGGCCGCGTTACCCACTGTTATTCTGGGATTTTTGGCGGGCTTATGGCTTGCGCCCATTATCGAAACGGCGCTGCCTGGGGTGATGCTACTGCTGATCTTGTTGCCAATGAGCATGTTGCTTACTGCATTGGTGTGGAACTACCTACCAGAGCGCGGCAAATCGTGGTTGCCAGAAGGCTGGCAGGCCATCTTACTAATCCCGGTATTGCTGCTTATTGGTTGGGGAGCGTTTGCGTTAAGCCCGCTCATTGAAAATGCCTTTATGCAAGGGGACTCACGGATCTGGCTGACCCACGAAATGGGCGTCAAGTTTGACCAGCGCAACTCGCTGGTGGTGGGTATCGCCATGGGATTTGCGGTTATTCCTACCATTTTCTCCATCGCTGAAGATGCGGTCTTCTCCGTACCTAAGCACCTTACACAAGGCTCATTGGCGCTCGGGGCAACCCCTTGGCAGACCTTAAGTCGGGTGGTGATTCTCACTGCTAGCCCAGGCATTTTTTCTGCGGTGATGATGGGCCTTGGCCGCGCAGTGGGTGAGACCATGATCGTGCTGATGGCAACCGGTAACACCCCCATCATGGATCTTTCTATGTTCCAAGGGCTGCGTACGCTGGCCGCTAACATTGCGGTGGAAATGCCTGAGTCGGAAGTGGGCAGTTCTCACTATCGGGTGTTGTTCCTCGCGGCCTTCGTCCTGTTTATATTCACCTTTATATTCAACACCTTGGCTGAGTTTATCCGCCAGCGGTTGCGCGAAAAATATAGCTCGATGTAAGGGGTGACTCAGTAATGAACAAGCAATTGACAATGGGTAAGTGGTTTAAATCAGGGGCCCCCTGGATCTGGATGACCGGCGGCGCCGTTAGCCTAAGTTTGGTGGCGGTGTTGGGGTTGCTGCTGCTGATCGGCTGGCGTGGTCTGGTCTACTTTTGGCCGCATCCTATTTATGAGTGGCAACTTGAAGATGCCAGCGGTCACAAGAGTGTCTTGATTGGTGAAATCAACGATAGCGAACAGGTACCCGTAGAGCGCTTGCGGGCAGCCGGGCAACCTCTTAAAGGGGAAGAGCGCGAGCTGCTAACCCGTTATCTGGTCAAGACCGGCAACCGTGAGTTTGTCGACTTAGATTTTCGCTGGGTATTGGAGACCGATATCAAGTCCCGCACTCAACCGGCTAATCTGGCCATGGTAGAGCGAGCGACTAACGGTAATTTCTACGGCTATATCGTGGGAGTAAAAGAAGATGGCAAGGCCCAAAGCCCAGATCTGCACGCAGCGCTACTGCGGGTATTGGCCCGCGCTAATCAGCTCTCAGAACAAGCCAATGACCTGCAAAAAGGAGATATCGGTAGCATTAACTATCAGTTGGAGCGACTGCGTTTAAAAGAGCGCAAGGCTGAGCTCGATGGTACCTTGACCGATGGGTTAAAAACTGAGCTAGCAGGCGAGCGCCAAGCCCTCAACGATCGCTACCAAGGGCTGGAAAAAGAGCTGTTCTCTTTGCGTAGCCAAGCCGATCGCGACACCATTACCGTCACCGATATGCGCGGTGAGCAAATCACCATGCCTATGTCCAAGGTGCTAGATGTGGTGTGGCCCAACGATATGAGCCTATTGGCTAAGACCGGTTATTGGTTCCACCAAATTGGCAAGTTCGTCTCGGATGACCCCCGTGAAGCCAATACCGAAGGCGGCGTGTTTCCGGCGATCTTTGGCACGGTATTTATGGTGATCTTGATGGCGATCATTGTGACCCCATTGGGTGTGGTGGCTGCCGTGTACCTGCATGAGTATGCGGGTAAGAACAGCTTGACTAAGCTCATCCGGATTGCGGTGATTAACTTAGCCGGGGTTCCGTCCATTGTGTATGGGGTGTTTGGCTTAGGGTTCTTTGTCTACACCTTAGGTGGATCCCTTGACCAGCTGTTCTACCCAGAAGCGTTGCCAAGCCCAACCTTTGGCTCCCCCGGGGTGATTTGGTCAGCCTTAACCTTGGCTATTTTGACGTTGCCAGTGGTGATAGTGACGACCGAAGAGGGGTTGGCACGGATCCCAAGTACCATTCGCCAAGGATCGCTTGCCTTGGGCGCGACTCAGGCAGAGACCTTGTGGCGGATTGTGCTGCCGATGGCGAGCCCTGCCATCATGACAGGCCTTATCTTGGCCATCGCGCGGGCCGCGGGTGAAGTGGCACCATTGATGTTGGTTGGGGTGGTGAAATTGGCGCCGACCTTACCGATGGATGGCAACTTTCCCTACCTGCACGTAGAGCGCAAGTTTATGCACTTGGGTTTTCATATCTATGATGTGGGCTTTCAAAGTCCTAACGTCGAGGCTGCGCGGCCATTGGTCTATGCCACCTCGTTCTTGCTGGTCACGGTGATCGTTGGCCTGAACCTAACCGCAATCGGTATTCGTAACCACTTGCGTGAAAAATTCCGGTCGCTGGAGCATTAATCCAGCCCGTTTGAGAACTCTTGAGGCATTGATTGGCGGGTTATGCCGCCATCAATACCACCAACGCGTTTCAGGGGGGCGCCACACTCGCCCATCCCTACAGCTTGATTTGAGGTACTGATGATTAATGTAACGACCACCAATAACCAGCACACCGCCCTGGATTTGCTCAACCTTAGCCCGGCACAGACGGCGCTAGAGGTAAAGGATCTCAACTTGTATTACGGCAACAAGCAGGCGCTATTTAACGTCAACATGAAGATCCCCAAAGGGCAGGTGACCGCATTTATCGGCCCCTCTGGTTGCGGTAAGTCGACACTGCTGCGCTGTATCAACCGGATGAACGATTTGGTTGATAGCTGCCGCATTGACGGAGAAATTCAGCTCCACGGTCACAATATTTATGACAAGAGCGTGGATGTTTCGGCTCTGCGCCGTCAGGTGGGCATGGTGTTCCAGCGGCCAAACCCATTTCCAAAATCCATTTATGAAAATGTGGTCTATGGTTTGCGGTTGCAAGGGATCAACGAGCGCCGGGTGTTAGACGAAGCCGCTGAGCGTTCGCTACGAGGCGCCGCCCTCTGGGAAGAGGTCAAAGATCGGCTTCACGACAATGCATTTGGGCTCTCTGGTGGTCAGCAGCAGCGTTTGGTGATTGCCCGCGCCATTGCCATCGAGCCAGAAGTGTTGCTCCTTGATGAGCCAACCTCTGCCCTTGACCCTATTTCAACCCTCACTATTGAGGAGTTGATCAATGAATTAAAGAGCCAATTCACTGTGGTGATTGTTACCCACAACATGCAGCAAGCGGCGCGAGTGTCTGATCAAACCGCCTTTATGTATATGGGTGAGCTGATTGAATACTCCGATACCAATACCATCTTCACCACACCTGCTAAGAAAAAAACCGAAGATTACATCACCGGTCGTTACGGCTAATAGATGGCTGATACATAGGCGGCTATCAACGGCGAAAGGATAGCTAATGAGTAGCCGCGCAATAAGCAATTTAGTATCAACGACATATAGCACTGTGGCATTAACATTCATAACGATTAGCAGCCGGTGTAACGGCTAAGGCATAATCGGCGCATCAAGGATTATTCGTATGGACAATATGAACCTCAATAAACACATCTCTGGTCAGTTCAATGCCGAATTAGAGGGGGTGCGCAATCAGGTACTGGTGATGGGCGGGTTGGTGGAGCAGCAGCTTACCGATGCCATCGCGGCGATCCACGATCAGGATCTGGATGCAGCCCGTAAAATTGTCGCCAAAGATCATGACGTCAACGCAATGGAAGTGGCCATCGATGAGGAGTGCACGCGCATCATCGCAAAGCGCCAACCGACCGCCTCTGATTTGCGCTTGGTGATGGTGATTATCAAAACCATCACCGATCTTGAGCGGATTGGCGATGTGGCAGACAAAATTGCCCGCATGCTGACGGATACTGCGAATAAGACACTGCCGCCATTGGTGTCGTTAGAAAATATGGGACGACGCACCATTAAGATGCTGCATGACGTGCTCGATGCGTTTGCCAGAATGGATCTGGACGCAGCATTGGCGGTTTATAAAGAAGATGACAAGGTCGATCGAGAGTACGAGTCCATTATTCGTGAATTGATGACCTACATGATGGAAGACCCTCGCACCATCCCACAGGTGCTCAACGTGTTATGGGCCGCGCGGGCGATTGAGCGAGTCGGTGATCGCTGTCAGCATATCTGCGAATACATTGTCTATTACGTGAAAGGTAAAGATGTACGCCATACCAAAGGGGACGACTTAGGCGCCCTATTGGGTAAGAACTAATCGATATGAACAACAAGGCGCGTTAAGCGCCTTTTTTGTAGCACTTATTGATTGCATCGACGCTTTGAGTAAGATAATGCCCTCAAAGTCCTGTTTTCTGGTAGAATAGAGCCGAGTGAGGGTCTCGAATGGACTCACGGTCTAGCCTCCTAGGCCCAGTTTACCGTCTTGTGCTAAGACGGGTGTATCAATAGGTTCACCATGAGTTTTGCCGATAGTTTATTTTTTTTACTGCTGCTTGTTGGCGGTAGTGTGTTTTTCTCCCTTTCTGAAATTTCTCTGGCCGCCTCGCGCAAGATCAAGTTGCAGGTGATGGCTGATGAAGGTAATCGCCAAGCCGCGAAGGTATTGGCATTACAGGCTATGCCAGGTAATTTTTTCACCGTAGTGCAAATTGGCCTTAATACGGTTGCCATTTTGGGCGGTATCTTGGGCGAATCAGCCCTCAACCCCGCAATCAAACTGCTGGTAGCAAATGTCTATCAAGGCCCTTGGCTCTCTCAAATAAGCTCCACCGTCGCATTTATTGTCGTAACCAGCCTATTTATTCTGCTCGCAGATTTGATGCCAAAACGCCTTGCAATGAGCATGCCTGAGCGAGTGGCGGTGGTGGTGGTGCGCCCGATGTTGCTGTGCGTCACCTTATTGATGCCTCTGGTATGGTTTTTCAACGGCATGGCCAATGTGCTATTTCGCTTGTTGCGGGTATCGATGATCCGTAATGATGAAATCACCTCTGATGATATCTATGCGGTAATGGATGCCGGAGCTGAGGCTGGGGTTATTCAACGAGAAGAGCATCAGCTGATTGAGAACGTATTCGAGTTGCAGTCCCTTGGGGTCACTTCTGCTATGACAGCTCGAGAGAGCCTGATCTACTTCACCTTGCAAGAGAGTGAAGAGGGTATTAAGGCCAAAATTGCCGAGCATCCTCATAACAAATTTTTGGTGTGCGATCATAACCTTGACAGTATTAAAGGCTTTGTCGATGCCAAAGAGCTGCTGATCCGTGTTATCAGCGGACAGAGCATTGATCTCATCGGTGGCAACTTGGTGCAAAACGTCATCATTATTCCTGACACCTTAAATCTGTACGAGGCGATGGAGTACTTCAAAAATCACCGTGGCGACTTTGCGGTGGTAATGAATGAGTACGCCTTAGTGGTGGGGATCGTCACCATGAATGATTTGATGAGTACCGTGATGGGCGAGTGGGCTACTCACGTGGTGGAGGAGCAAATTATCCAGCGCGATGAAAACTCATGGCTGGTCGATGGTGTGACGCCTATTTCGGATGTGATGCGCTCATTTGATATTGAGGAGTTTCCTGAAGATCAAAACTACGAGACGATTGCGGGCTTTATTATGTTTATGCTGCGTAAGATCCCCAAGCGCACCGATTCGGTGACTTACGCCGGTTACAAGTTTGAAGTGGTCGACATCGACAGCTACAAAATTGATCAATTGCTGGTGACGCGGGTTGAACCCGTGACCACCGATAAACCGGTGCAAGAATCGTAGGAGTCAGTGAAAGATCATGAAGATGTGTGTTTATTCTCGTGGGTTAACGGGGCTGACATTAGCGTTAGCATTGGCCGCCTGTAGCCAGAGCGAACCGCGCAAAAGGATAGTGGTCGTTAACGCAGTCAACGTTGTTAACATGACCACTGTTAAGCCTGCCGTTGTTGCAGCGCCACAGCCCGATCCCAATGCGGTGGTGCAAAGTGCGATGGCTGAGCCAAATCCGGTGTTTGATGAGCAAAGCCATGGCCCTGTGCAGGGTTCGCAAGCGTCAGTGAACGCGCTGTTTGGCGGTGGATATATTGAGTCTGCTTTACGTGAAACGATGTTAGCTGCAGTGCATAATGACTACCCGTTGTTAGGTATGCGCGATGTTCGATTAACCGATCCGGTGGCTAAATTTCTCACCTCGGCAGCAGCAACGACGACTGCCCGTGAGTACCTCTATGCTGGGGTGCAAGGACGGCTCGGTCATCCACTTAGCGCAGCCCAGTGGGCTCAAATCTGGCAGGGGTTACCTTCGCAGGGTCGTCTATCTGACTGGGTAAAACAGATAAAACGGGTAACGGCAAAGAGGTAATCACCCCCTAAATTGCTCATAAGTTTGCGTATCTTTGTTAACGCGCGCGGCCACCCTCGGGTGCCCCCGCGCGTTAACTCGTGACATAGCAACGGATATAGCAACGGATAGTGATGTTTGCCCGCACCGCTCCCGCTAAGGAGCTAAGGCGAGCCATTGATGTGCCCAATAACAAAGGGAGCCCTAAAGGCTCCCTTGATAGATTTAATGAGGCTCTCTGTTATGGTGTCAGGTTTGCCAACATATCTTTGGTGACCAGCACTATCCCTTGCTCGGAGCGATAGAAGCGGCGAGCATCTTCATCGGCATTTTCACCAATGACCGTTCCTTCAGGCAGTTTGCACCCTTTGTCAATCACCACCCGGCGTAGTCGACAACCTGCGCCAATCTCCACACTTGGGAAAATGACCGCTTGATCAAGGGTACAAAAGCTATCGACCCGCACATTGGTAAAGAGCACCGAACTTAAGATAAAAGAGCCGCTGACAATGGTGCCACCAGAAAACATCGAGTTGATGGTCATACCATGCTGGCCGTTTCTGTCTTGCACAAACTTAGCCGATGGGGTCATCTTCTGACTGGTCCAAATCGGCCAGTTTTGATCGTAAATATCTAATTGTGGGGTGACTGAGGCCAGGTCCATATTGGCTTCCCAGAAGGAGTCAACGGTGCCCACATCACGCCAGTAGGGCGCGACATCGGGGCTGCAGCCTACGCACGACATGGAAAATGGGTGCGCAAATGCGGTTCCTTCTTTCACGACCCGCGGGATCACATCCATACCAAAATCGTGATGGGACTCCTCATTGGCAATATCTTCATCAAGTAGTTGGTAGAGATATTCTGCATCGAAGATATAGACCCCCATGGAGGCCAGCGCGCTATCTGGTTTGCCTGGTATGGCAGGGGGATTGGCCGGTTTTTCGACAAAGGCATGGATCTTGCGATCGGTATCTACGGCCATAACCCCAAAGGCACTGGCTTCGCTGCGTGGCACTTCAATACAGGCAACCGTCACTTTAGCGCCCATGTTGACGTGATCGAGCAACATGGTTGCGTAATCCATTTTGTAGATATGATCCCCCGCCAGCACTACCACATATTTAGGACCGTGATAGCGAATAATATCGAGGTTTTGGTAAACCGCATCCGCGGTGCCGCGATACCAGCTCACTTCGTCAACCCGCTGTTGGGCTGGCAACAAGTCGATAAACTCGTTCATCTGATAACGCAAAAATGACCAACCAGATTGTAGGTGGCGCAGCAGACTGTGGGATTTGTATTGTGTGACAACACCGACTCGGCGGATCCCTGAGTTGATGCAGTTGGAGAGAACAAAATCGATGATCCGAAATTTACCACCGAAATGAACGGCTGGCTTAGCGCGGTTATCAGTTAACTGTTTGAGGCGGCTGCCTCTTCCTCCAGCGAGTACCAACGCCATGGTCTCGTTCAGCAACTGTCGAGCTTTTGCTGTGTTGGCTGGTTCTAATGGCATCACATATCCCTTTGTTGATGTATTACTACAATCTTGCCGTTTTTGCGTCGCCAAGAAAGTGCTTTCAGTCACACTTTTGAGGTATTTAGCAGAATAAAAGGATTTTTGTGCTACGGCGGTATAGTGGTGTTTTGATCTTTTGGGGTGAGGGTGGCTACCGGCACTGTTTGACCCCATCGCAAAAAACGAAACGGGCCACACCGTGGGTGTGGCCCGTTGCGATGGCCAAAGAGGGCGGCTTAACAGCGTGGTGGTTTAGTGGTCGTTCATTTGGCTAAAGTCGCGGCTGTAACCTTTGAGCAAACTATAAAGATGAGTGCGCTGAGAGAGATCAAGAGATTGACTCATAGCACTTAGCCAGTTAACCGTACGCAGGCGAGACTGCGCGGTATAACCGGTAAAGCGGCCATCCATCAGGCCATCACCTTGTGCCAATAGATGGGTTAACTCTTGGGTAAAGTGGGGGCTTTGGCGCTGGTTCATCAGCCGTTGCAGCTCTTTGGTCCACGCGGTTTGAAATTCAAGCCATGGGGGGATCAGCTCATATTGCCACTGTGCCCATTGCGCGACCAATGGGGCTTGGGCAGGTTTTACCTCGCCGATCCAAAACTCCAGCCGCTTGTTCATTTTGTCGCGAAACTCTTTGAGCATTTTTTCTTTGGGCTCGGTAGCAAAATCGTGCTGGCGCTCTTGTTGTCGCTTTATCCTATCGACCATAAAGCTGGCAACCTGTTGATCGGTCAGGGTGCGAGCCAGCCGCACTGCGCGGGGAATGGTATTTTCAAGGGTGCGAGTGAGGCTTTGCTGCACCGCATCTAGATTGGTTGAGATCTGCGCGGGGGCCATAGGGCTTGCCACTGCGTTTGCCAAGGTATCAAGATCCTTGGCGTAGCGGGGCAACTCGTGGCGCCGATGCCAGGCCATCAACTCCTTTACCTCGCGGCTAAGCAGATCTTTTTGCGAAGAGGAGAGATCAAAATAGTCATCTAACTGCCAGATGATGGCGGTATCGAGCCAGTAGTAGATCACTCGGGTAGAGCAACCGGTTAGCAGTAGTGCGAGCAGCAGCAACCCCCAGGTTTTGGGTTTGTGCCAGTGCAGGTTCTTTATCATCTATTACTCCAGTCGTTGCCGATTGAGGGCAATGAGGGCGTCATAATCGGGTGAGGGTTGTTGCTCATTCATCAAAAGAGCCCAAAGCAGCCCAATGTAATCGACCCAAGGTAAAAATGCCTCACTCTGAAATTTAGGCCAGAGGTGGCGGGGGAATGTCGGTGGTAGGGTGCTCAAATAATGATCTTCTAGCGCGCTACGTTGATCGCTTTGCCACTGATGAGTGCGCTGGATGCAAGCCAGCTCAAAGCCTGGGTGGCCCGTTGCGCCATATTCCCAATCGATGATCCAAGGTGTGGCTCCTAATAGATTTGCCGGATTGAGATCATGGTGGCAAGGGCGCCAGCAATGACGCGGTTCACAACTAGTGAGCAGAGCTCGCTCAAGAGCAGGAAGCCATCTTGGAAGATGGGCCAATTGGGCGCGATATCTAGCGCTATGGGCCCGCACCGCCATCACGTTACGGGGCTGCGGCAACTGGTGCAGCTGCTGTAATGCAGCGGCCAGCAGGCGAGGCTGCTCGCTTAATGGGGGCGCCGCCTGGGCCCACGTTGGTTCATCACTCCATGCAAGCAGCATTACCCCACGGGCAGGATCACAGTGGTAGCAAGGCAGCGCTAATGAGCATGCTACCGCCCCTTGATAGAGTTGCCACTCAGTGTGGCGATCGATGCCAAGACGCGCAGGATCGGGGTGGCCGCTGCGTAAAAAATAGTGCTCCCCTGATCTAAGCTGCAGTCGATAGTTGCAATTGGTTAGACCCAGCCTAAGGGGCGTGAGTTGTCCATCACGCCAAGGCTGCGGCAAACTGGCGAGTAACGCGGTCATATAGGATGCCAAGATGGGTGGATCACCTACCAAAGGTGGACCTCTTCGCTGGTTGATGGACCTTGTGCTTATTGGCCCGCGGCTCGGCATTATGCTGCTCGATACTATACCGTTCGACAAGATACCGCTCGGCACTATCCGTTCGGCACTATACCGCTCGGCACTATACCGTTCGACACTATGCTGCTTACCACTGCGAAGCTCCATCAAGTTCATGACTATCTGGCCATTGATACCGCTGATGTTATTCATACCTGCGAAGCGAAAGGCCCCTGCTCGCAGCCACCGGCGATCAGCTTGGCATGATGCCGTTTCATCCGTTTGACGCCTCAATCACTTCATGAACACAACCCATGGACACAAGCCATGAACACAAGCGCAGCATCACAGGCTAAGTAGTGGCCCAAGTGGCTGGCCACCGACTAGATGCATGTGAATATGGTAAACCTCTTGGCCGCCATGGCGGTTGCAGTTCACGATTAACCGGTAGCCATCCTCAGCAATACCCGCCGCCGCGGCCAGTTTCCGGGCCACGGTGAACATCCGGCCAAGGGCTAACTCATGTTCGGGTTCGACGTCATTAACGGTGGGGATCACGGTGTTAGTGACAATCAAAATATGGGTGTTGGCTTTGGGTTGAATGTCTCGAAATGCGCTGACCAATTCGTCTTGATACAAGATCTCAGTTGGGATCTCTTTACGGATAATTTTGCTAAAAATAGTGTCTTGAGTCATGGCTAATGCCCTTATATGAAAAAGAAAAGTGAACTTAATATGGCTACGGTCTTATCAACTTAAGAGGCTCCGCCGACCTGGTGCTTTAGGGATTACGTGTTTTAAGAGCAAGGCATCGTAAGAAAACGGTGCTTTAAGAACAATGCGTCTAAAGCACCACTCGTCTTAAAAACAGAGGTCTTAAAAACAGAGGTCTTAAAAACATCGCGGCTAGGCGTAAGCGATGGCCCCTTTGCCCACCCCTTCATAGGCCACGATTTTAACTAACTTGTTACCGACAGCCTGTTTCACTGCCTGGGCAACGTGGCAGGCTAACAGCTCGACCGTGGTATCGGTGGTGAGGATTGCAACTTCGGCGGTGGGCATGGCCAGCTGAAAGATGCCCTGGGGCGCGGCGTATTTAAAGCCACTGTGATGGGCGCCAAGCAAGCCATGGGCGCAGGTGCTTAAAGAGAGGGCGGTCAGATCAACCTCATCTTCTTGGGCGGCAAGGTAGATATCTCCCCAGCGCTGGGCCCAGTTACGCTCAAGCTCATTATCTCGCACGCCATCGATGTGAATTTCGATAGGCGATCGGTGGCCATGGGCGATGCGTTGGCAGTTACCATCGTGCTTTTTAAGGCCGTGGCTGTAGTGATAGAAGGCGCCATCAATGGCCTCGTGGCGCAGGGTTAACCCAAGATCGTTAATATTGCCCGGTAGTCGCTTAGCCAGTATCGCCAGCAAGTAACGAGTGACGGACTCTTTATCTATTTGAGGGGTGGCAATAAAAGCAAACCCTTGGGTGGGGCAGCGCAGATGAATGGAGCGATCTTGGCGCAGCAGATCCACCGTGGTGTCGCCGCCCTCTAGGGCGGTGATATGGACCAGCGGGCACTCGGTTGGTACCAGCAACTTGTGATCCACCTCTTCGTCGATGATCGACTTGATCAGTTTTTTCACTCGACCAAAGTCCAGCAGCATGCTCATTTCGTTGAGCTCACCACTCATTTCCACATCGACCAACCAGCTCTCACCCACCATGCCACGGCGCTCGCACAGATAGCTCGAATCAATGACGGTCAAATCCTTTACAAATAACTTCATCAGTCAGGCCTTGCTACGAAGAAGGGGGCGTTTGCGATATTATGACCTGCGATTATCGGCAAAGGAACTGGAACGCCTCATGAATACATTGCTTATCAAAAATGCCACATTGGTCAACGAAGGCCGCATTTATGCTTCAGACGTGTTGATCGAAGGGGAACGGATCGCCCGCATTGCACCTCATATCGCCCTTCATACGGTGGCGTCAAATGCGCAAGTGATTGATGCAACTGGCCGTCATCTTATCCCTGGGATGATCGACGATCAGGTTCATTTTCGTGAGCCAGGCCTCACCCACAAAGGCACCATCGCCAGTGAATCTCGCGCCGCTGTTGCTGGTGGCACCACGAGCTTTATGGAGATGCCCAATGTTAACCCTCCTACCACCACCCTTGACGCCCTTGAGGCCAAATATCAGATTGCGGCTCACGCATCAGCAGCCAACTACAGCTTTTATCTAGGGGCAACCAACGACAACCTTGCCCAGATCAAGGGGTTAGACCCTAAGCAATCGTGTGGGGTTAAGGTGTTCATGGGCTCATCGACAGGCAATATGCTGGTGGATAATCAAGACACGCTGGCCGCTATTTTTCGCGAAAGCCCAGTGATGATTGTCACTCACTGCGAAGATACCCCAACCATTATCAAGGCTGAAGCAGCGGCAAAGGCTAAGTGGGGGGAGTCGGTGCCAATGGGGGAGCATGGCCGTATTCGCAGTGACGAGGCATGTTACACATCGTCGAGCATGGCTGTCGCGTTGGCGAAGCAGTACGGCGCTAAGCTGCACGTGCTGCATCTGACATCAGCCAAAGAGCTGTCACTCTTTACTGCCAGCCACGATGTGAGAGAGCTTAAAGATAAACAGATCACCGCCGAAGTATGTGTTCACCATCTGTTTTTTAACGACACCGATTACGACGCCTTAGGTAGCCAGATCAAGTGCAACCCTGCGGTGAAGAGCGCTGCTGATCAGCATGCGCTACTCGATGCGGTACGCAATGATGTGCTCGATATTATTGCAACTGATCATGCCCCCCACACGTGGGAGGAAAAACAGCACAGTTACTTTAAGGCGCCCTCGGGTGTGCCACTGGTGCAACACTCGTTGCAAGCGCTGCTTGAGCTCTATCACAACGGGGTATTTACCCTCGAGACCATCGTTAAAAAAACCTCCCATGCGGTAGCTGAGCGCTTTCAAGTTCAAGATCGCGGCTACATTCGCGAGGGTTACTACGCCGATCTGGTGTTGCTGGATCTGGGCAAGCCTTATGTCGTTAACAATGACAATATCCTCTATCACTGCGGGTGGTCACCCTTTAATGGGTATCGCTTTCAAAGCACCATCGAGCTGACCTTGGTGAATGGCCACATCGCGTGGCAGCACGGGCAGGTGAGTGAGGGGATGTTTGGGCAGCGGCTAACCTTTAACCGCTAACAGCTTCCACAATGCGCGAAAATGCTCACAAACGCTCACACGTGGTACGCAAAATAGGCAAATAGTGCGACATCGCGCCATGGTGTGAGGTTGGCGGTTGACAGGGAGGGAGCCATGTTCATAAAATTCGCCCCGTCAGCTCAACTGACCTCGTCGGTGTGTAGCGCAGCCAGGTAGCGCATCTGCATGGGGTGTAGAGGGTCGGAGGTTCGAATCCTCTCACACCGACCAGATTCCCCGAAAATAGCCCAGTCAAACGACTGGGCTATTTTTTTGCGCGCAGGGTGCGACGCAGGGAATGCGAAGTAGGGAATGGGGAATAGAGAATAGGGAATGGGGGTGACAGAGCCTGATGACAGCGGCGTGGTCGCGGGTGACGACCGAGGGCGGCGGCGACAGAACATGGCTGTAGGTTGCGCAAATTCTCGTAAAACCCGCTGGATTTACCCCCTGCTTTTAGGCATTCTGCGCAGCTTGCCAGCTGCGCAGAATTAGCAGCACAGATCAAAGCAGATGCGCGGGCCTGACGTCACGCGATGCGGCTTGCATTACTCACACCCGGGATACCCCCAATGAAAATGAATAAACTGACGGTTGCCATCCTCATAGCCATGATGCTTGGCATCTTTACCGGTCAGGGCTATCGCATGTTTGCCGCCGATCAAGGGGTGGAGTTTGCCAATAACATCACCATTTTGACCGATATTTTTCTGCGGCTAATCAAGATGATTATTGCGCCGTTAGTGTTCACTACCTTGGTGGTGGGGATTGCCAAAATGGGTGATACCCGCACGGTAGGACGCATTGGTGCAAAAACCCTGGGTTGGTTTATGTTGGCCTCGTTGATGTCGCTCAGTTTGGGGCTACTGATGGTGACCTTGATGCAACCAGGGGTGGGATTATCGCTCACCTTACCCGATGAGCACGCAAGCTCTGGCATCGCGACAGGCGTCATTAGCCTGAAAGATTTTGTGACCCATGCCATTCCAAAGAGTGTGGTTGAAGCGATGGCGACCAATGAGATCTTGCAGATCGTGGTGTTTTCGCTGTTTTTTGGATTAGCTGCCGCGGCGCTCGGTGATCTGGCCAAGCCAGTGGTGATGTTGATGGCGAGCGCCGCCGAGATCATGCTCAAAGTCACCGGTTATGTGATGAATTTCGCGCCATTTGCGGTATTTGGCGCCATCTCAGCCATGGTAGCCAAAGAGGGGCTGGGCATTTTAGTGACCTATGGCAGTTTTATGGCGCAGTTTTACATTGCGTTGGGGTGTCTTTGGTTGCTGCTTGCCGCGATGGGGAGCCTCTTTTTGCGTGGGCGGGTCATCACCTTGTTGTCGATGATGCGTGAGCCAATCTTATTGGCATTCTCAACCGCGAGCTCAGAAGCGGCGTACCCCAAAACCTTGGATCGCCTTGAAAAGTTTGGTTGTGATAAACGCATCGCCAGTTTTGTGCTGCCGATGGGGTACTCCTTTAACCTTGATGGCTCCATGATGTATTGCACCTTTGCGGTGATGTTTATCGCTCAGGCGTATGGCATCGAGCTATCCATGGCGCAGCAAATCACGATGTTACTGCTGTTGATGGTTACCTCAAAGGGGATGGCTGGGGTGCCGCGCGCATCCTTAGTGGTGATTGCTGCGACCCTCAATCAGTTTCATATCCCAGAGGCCGGGGTGTTGCTGCTACTGGGGATCGATCATTTTCTTGATATGGGGCGCTCTGCCACTAACGTACTGGGCAATGCTATTGCTGCGAGCGTGGTTGCTAAAACGGAGGGGCGGCTTGGCCAGACGCAAGAGCCACAAAGCTGCGGATCTGCGCAAGTGCACTAATCGAGCGGCTAGCGCGCAGGCGCGTCGTTGTGACTATCCCTGTCACCGCTGGTGGCAGGGATTTTTTATCTTGATGAGGTGAGGAGGATGAGAGGAGATGCTCGCGCTAATCCAATGCCTTACACTCGCCGCGTTGATCCAAATTTGACTTAAATAGAGGTATAACCGATGGCCGGAGCCAGTTTGTTAGTGCTGCTCGATGATATCGCCAGTGTGCTTGATGATGTGGCCTTGCTGACTAAGGTGGCGGCTAAGAAGACCGCTGGCGTGTTAGGAGACGATTTGGCCCTCAATGCGGAGCAAGTTGCAGGGGTGCGAGCTGAGCGGGAGCTACCGGTGGTGTGGGCGGTGGCGAAGGGATCATTTCGTAACAAGCTGATTTTAGTCCCCGCCGCTATCGCCATCAGCGCGCTAGTGCCTTGGCTGATTACGGTGCTGCTGATGTTAGGGGGCGCTTACCTCTGCTTTGAGGGGGGCGAAAAATTGATGCATAAATTTTTACCCCATGAGCCAAGTGAGGGGGATGCCCACCAAGATGCAGGGCCGGTGCCAGATGATCTGGTGGCATTTGAGCAGCAAAAGGTGAAAGGGGCAATTCGGACCGATTTTGTGCTATCGGCCGAAATTATCGTGATAGCCCTTGGCACCGTGCAGGGGGAAAGTCTGGCAGTCCAGTGCTCGGTTGTAGCAGGGATCGCGTTGTTAATGACGGTTGGGGTATACGGGCTAGTTGGGCTTATCGTCAAATTAGATGACATCGGTTTGCATCTGCTGCAAAAACCCAATGGCAGTTCATTGCGCCGCGCCGTAGGGCAAGGGCTGGTGCTGCTGGCCCCGCGCCTGATGCATCTACTAGCTTTCGTTGGCACCATTGCCATGTTTATGGTCGGGGGCGGTATTTTGATCCATGGCTGGCCGATGGCTCATCACTGGATGGAAAGTGCAGCGATGGCCGCGGCGGCATTGCCCTCTGTTGGCGGGGTGTTAGCGACCGCCACTCCGCTACTGTTGACCACTGTTGTCGGTGTGGTAGTGGGGGTGCTGCTGGCCATCGTGCTTAGCCTCGTGAGCCGCCTTACCCCAGCGAAGGGATAACTCACTTATTCCAGTCGGCAAGGCTTTGGCCATAAATTTACGCCTAAGCCTTGCCATACACTAACGCCATAAATTGATCTCATCGCGAACGCGCGATGGCAATACTCACGGGACATGCCACGACTTACGGTGCAAGTGATAGCGCAAGTAGCAAGTAATAGTGCAAGTCATAGCGCAAGTAACGGCTTAGCTTGCGCGCGAGCAGGGTCCCCAAACGGGTACTCTGATTGCGTTGATCAACGACCATAACCATCTTGTGCTGTTGTGGCCTCTCGCGTTGAGAGGCGCCGCTTTCCTCTTTTGTCGATCTCCTCTGTTATCGACGTCCTATTTTATCGGCTTGACCTGTAGCCGGCCCTTACGAGACGAATCTACCGTGATCTACCCACAGCAATGGAATAACAATCATATCTATCCAGGTCTTGAGAGCCCCGAATTAGCCGCAGATCTCACTGCTGCTCGCCAAGTGCTAGGGGAGCTAACCCAGTATGTGGCTGGTTTAGCGGGGGTTCTTGATGATGGCGCGCGGCTGCGTGATTTTTTGCAACACGTGCGGCAGCAGGCGAAATATATTCGCCATATAGGCTGGAACATCGCGATATTAGCGGCGTGTCACGGTAGCCAAAACGCCCGAGATCCCCTTGCTAAGCAGGTAGCGTCTCGCGCTCGCGCCCTCAATGCCGATCTATTTAAAACATTGGCGCCGGTTGAAGATCTGATGCTGAGCTTGCCTGAGGCCATGTTTATCCCGTTGATGGCCGATCCACTGCTCGGTGAAGAGGCCTACCGATTACGCCATGAGCGAGCGCAACAAGATCAGCGTCTACCCGTTGCTGCCGAGCAGTTGATCATCGGATTGGGTAGCGATGGCTTACATGGCTGGGGCAACCTTTATAACGATTTGGTTGGCAAAATTCAGTTGGTAGCCGATGGCCGTGAGATGGGGCTAGCTGAGGCGAGCAATTTGCTGGCAAGCCCTGTGCGGGCGCTGCGCCTTGAGGTGTTTAATGCCATCAGTACCGGTTGGCAAGGGGAGCAAGAGACCGTTGCCGCAATTTTAAATGCCATTAATGGTTGGCGCTTAGAGCTGGCTCGCCAGCGCGGCCATACTCGCAAGCTCGAGGCGCTGGATCTCTCTTGCCATCAAAACCACATTAGCCGCCAGAGCTTAGATACGCTGATGAGGGAAACCTATCAGGCGCGTGGGCTTGGGCAGCGGGCGCTGCAGATCATGGCTCGGCGGCTTAATCTTGCAGTGCTCGGTCCTGAAGATCTCTTTGCCCCAGCCCCAGCGGCCCAGCGCCGTGATATTCCCTTTGAGGATGCTATCGAGATGATTGCCACCGCGTTTGCGCGCTTTGATCCCAAGATGGGAGAGTTTGCCCGCATGATGGCCGAAAAAGGGTGGATTGATGCCGCGCCAACCCCCCATCGGCGCACCGGCGCCTATTGCACTAAGTTTGCCAACCCTGTTGAGCCGCGGGTCTTTATTAGCTATGGCGGCTCGCTAGATAACGTCATTACCTTGGCCCATGAGCTGGGTCATGCTTGGCACAATTGGGTGATCCGCGAGTTGCCAATGAGTCAGCGTAGTTATCCCATGACGCTGGCAGAAACAGCCTCAATTTTTGCCGAAACACTGGTGCGTAGCGCCTTATTTGAACAGGCGCAAAGTCCCCAAGAGCAGTTAGCCATTGCATGGGCCGAGGCAGATGGTGCCGCGACGTTTTTAGTTAATATTCCGGCGCGGTTTGATTTTGAACAGGCGCTGGTGGCTGAGCGTGCCCATGGCTATGTCTGTGCGCAGCGGCTAAGTGCCTTGACCGATGTGGCATGGGCCCGCTGGTATGAGAACAGTTTGAGCCGCTATCATCCGATGTTTTGGGCTGCGAAGGGCCATTTTGCCAGCGCCGGACTTGGCTTTTACAACTCCCCCTATCTGTTTGGTTATCTGTTTAGCCTTGGGGTTTATCAGCAGCTAATGAACCGCAAAGCGGCCGGTGATAGCGGCGTAGCAAAGGCATATCGCAGCTTGCTACAAGATACCGGCCGGATGAGTGCAGAAGATCTGGTGACCAAGCATTTAGGGCAAGATATTCGTGATGCACGCTTTTGGCAGGGCAGTTTAGCGCAGGTGGCCGCCATGGTAGATCGCTTTGACGCCTTGCCCTAAGTGCCAGTGCATAGCAAAGGTGCGCCAACGAAACGCGTTAGGTGGCGTGATCCACTGCAAAAAAGTGGGATGTTTTGGTGGCGTATTAGGCAATAGCTAAGGTAGTTTCGTTAAAACCGACACCCATTGTGAGGCCTTATCGATGATCATTTACCTACATGGCTTTGATGCAACTAGCCGCGGCAATCATGAAAAGGTGCTGCAGTTGCAGTTCATTGATGAGGACGTGCGCTTCGTACACTACAGCACCATGCATCCCCGCCATGATATGAGCCACTTACTCAAGGAAGTGAAAAAGCAGCTCGATATGAGTACCGATCCGGCGCCACTTATCTGCGGGGTCGGGCTTGGGGGTTATTGGAGTGAGCGGATCGGTTTTTTGTGCGGGATCCGTCAGGTGATATTTAACCCAAACCTTCACCCAGCACAGAGCATGGAGGGAAAAATCGATCGGCCAGAAGAGTACGAGGATATTGCGACCAAGTGTGTAGCTGAATTTCGTAATAAAAATACAGGTAATTGCTTATGTATCCTTTCTGTTGCAGATGAAGTGCGCGATAATCGCGATATTGAGCGTGAGTTAACGAACTATTACGAAATTGTGTGGGATGAGCGCGAAACTCATAAATTTAACAATATTTCGCACCATCTACAGCGGATTAAGGCGTTTAAAGACGCGTGATCCATCATCTCGTTTGATGTCGTATTAGGGAGCCCATGGCTCCCTTTTCTTTTGAGAGACCAAGGAAAAACCATCATGATAAATATTGTCGTTGTCGGTGGCGGTGCCGGTGGGTTGGAGCTGGCTACCAGTCTGGGCCATAAGTTGGGCAAGAAGAACAAGGCAAAAATTACCTTGGTTGATCGTAACCGCACTCATTTGTGGAAACCCTTGCTACATGAAGTGGCAACGGGCTCGATGGATGCGGGAATTGATGCGTTAAGTTACCAGTCCCATGCCAAAAACCACCATTTTGATTTTCAACTGGGTACTCTGACCGATATTCAGCGCAGCGATAAACGCATCGTGCTGGCGCCGATCTATGACGATGATGGTGAGATCGTGGTGCATGAGCGGGCGCTACCTTACGATATGCTGGTGATGGCGATTGGCTCGGTTTCCAATGACTTCAACACTAAAGGGATTAAGGATCACTGTATTTTCCTCGATAGCCCCATCCAAGCTGAGCGTTTTCAACACCGGATGATGAATCGCTTCTTGCAGTTTGCCACCCAATATCAGCCAAGCGATAAGGTGAAAATTGCCATTGTCGGGGGCGGTGCAACGGGGGTAGAGCTGGCGGCCGAGCTTTATAACGCGGTTGAGCAACTGCATACCTACGGCTTTAAAAACCTCACCACGGATAGCCTTAAGGTGACACTCGTTGAGGCCGGCCCACGGATTTTGCCTGCGTTACCCGATCGCATTAGTGGGGCGGCGCACCAAGAGCTGCGCAACTTAGGGGTTGATGTGCGCACCACCACCATGATCATCGAAGCCAGTAGCGCAGGGCTACATACCCAAGCGGGTGAGCTGATTGAGGCAGATCTGATGGTGTGGGCTGCCGGTATTAAAGCGCCAGATTTTATAAAGGATATTGCCGGGCTTGAGACTAACCGCATCAATCAGCTGGTCGTCACCGAGACACTGCAAACGACCCGTGATGAGAATATTTTCGTGATTGGCGATTGCGCTGCCTGCCCGCAGCCAGACGGTAAATTTGTACCGCCCCGTGCCCAAGCTGCCCATCAAATGGCGAGCATGGCGTGCAAAAATATTGTGGCCAAGTTAAATGGTGGGGCACTTAAATCTTATCTGTATCACGATCATGGATCACTGGTATCGCTCAGCCATTTTTCGACCGTAGGTAGCCTGATGGGCAACTTAATGCGTGGTTCAATGATGATTGAGGGTTATCTGGCGCGGCTAGTCTATATCTCTTTGTATCGAATGCACCAAGTGGCTCTCCATGGCGTCATCAAGACTGGGCTTATTATGCTAGTGGGCCGTATCAACCGAGTATTACGTCCTACCCTCAAGTTGCACTAACTCAGTGTTTGACTCGTGCATTCGGACATACTGTGTGAGTTAACTCATGAGCGCATTAACAAAAAGGAGAGACAAGGGTCTCTCCTTTTTTATGGGCGCGGCACCAAGAAAGCGCATCGCCACAGGTTGTGAGTGCTGTCACAGTGTAAAACAACGCATCGCCCATGGCCCAAAATTCTAACGGCCCAATAGTAAAATAGGCTGATAAATCAGCCTATTTTGTCATCAATATTTGACGTTGGAGTGGTACTTGGCAAGGATGCCCTTGATGCGCTCCATGGTCTCTTTACTCGGGGGCTTGATCCCGCTTAGCTCGTAAGGATCGCCCAATACATCCCACTTGTGTTTGCCCAGTTCGTGGTAGGGGAGTAGCTCTACCTTCTCAACACACTCTCCGAGTGTGGCGATAAATTGGCCAAGGCCTTCAGCACTCTCATCATCATCGCTCCACGTTGGCACTACCACGTAACGGATCCACATGGTTTGGCCTTTAGCCGCCAGATAACGAGCAAACTCCAAGGTATAGCGATTGCTAACATGGGTCAGTGGAATGTGCTTTTCATCATTGATCTGCTTGATGTCGAGCATGACCAGATCGGTCTGTTCGAGCAGCTGGTCGAGCTGCTGATCAAGATGGCGAACAAAGCCATTGGTATCTAAACAGGTGTGGATCCCTTGCGCTTTACAAGCGGTAAAAAACTCGGTGATAAAGGCTGGCTGCAGCATCGCTTCACCACCGGAGGCGGTCACGCCACCCCCTGAAGCATTCATGTAATGCCGATAGCTAGAGAGGTCTTTCATCAACTCAGGCACTGTGACTTCACGACCACCGTCGGTATCCCAGGTATCGCGATTATGGCAGTACTTGCAGCGCATCAAACAGCCTTGCATGAATACGATAAAGCGTATTCCCGGGCCATCGACCGTACCGCAGGTTTCAACGGAATGGATCCGCCCGATGATGCCGTGAGGGGCAGCGGGCTCGCTGATTTCAACGGTAGGGATCTGATTTATGACAGTCATAGACAACTCCAACGATTCGAGCAGGGCGTCATTTTATTACAAAATGCTCACTTGATCCTACACCTTTAGGCTGGCGCTTTGTGACTAAGCAGGCAGACAAAGGCCTTGATAGGCTACGACTTTGTGCCAAAAGAGCCCTGATAGGGGGCACTCTTTTGCGTGTGTTAACCGATCTTTGTAGCGGTCATCGGTAGCTAGATTGTTAACAGTGAGCCCCGATAATCCGTTGTTAAATTATGGTGAGGGGAGATTTTACTTACGTTGTTTGGTCGTTAAGATTTCATTGAATTCTAAATTAGAAAAGTCTAATTTAATCAGCACTATCTTAATCGGCACTATTTTGAAAACGGAGTGATAAAGATGAAACGGATCCTGATTGTAGGGGGGGTTGCGGGAGGTGCGTCGGCCGCGGCACGAGCTCGTCGATTGAGCGAAGAAGCGGAGATCGTGATGTGCGAGCGGGGCGAGTTTGTCAGCTTCGCCAACTGCGGCCTGCCCTATCACATCGGGGGCGATATCCCCGACCGGGATGCCTTATTGCTGCAAACGCCACAAAGTTTTAAGCGCCGTTTCAACGTCGATGTGCAGGTGTTTCACGATGTGATCGAGATAGACCGGGCGGGTAAAACGCTGCGGGTGCGCAATGTGCTCACCGGTGAAGAGCGGCGCGAGCCGTATGATGTGTTGTTGCTAAGCCCGGGGGCCGCGCCTATTCGTCCGCCCTTTCCCGGTATCGACAGCCCCCATGTGCATACCCTGCGCAACATCCCGGACATGGATCGCATTCTGGCAGCCCTGCAGCACGAGCAACCGCGCCATGTCACCGTAGTGGGCGGCGGCTTTATCGGACTGGAGATGATGGAGGCACTGCACCAGCGCAAGCTCGATGTCACCCTGCTGGAGCTGGCCGATCAGGTGATGGCGCCGGTGGACAAGGAGATGGCCAACATGCTCCACGCCCGCATCCGCGAAGAGGGGATCGATCTTCGTCTGGGCACTGGGCTTTCCGCCATCGAGAGTCTGGATCTGCCTGCCAAGAAGACCTCGGCCGCGCCGACCGCCAACAGTGGTGGCCTGCGCCTGACCCTCAATGACGGCACTCACCTCGATACTGGTCTCTTAATCCTCGCCATCGGCGTCAAACCGGAAACCCTGCTCGCCGCCAAAGCAGGGCTGGAGCTGGGCCCGCGGGGCGGCATCAAGGTGGATGCTGGCATGTGCACCTCGGATCCCTTTATCTACGCGGTGGGGGATGCGGTAGAGACGATCGATTTCGTCACCGGCGGATCTGTGCTGATCCCGCTGGCAGGCCCGGCCAACCGGCAGGGGCGGATTGCCGCGGCCAATATGCTGGGTCGCAGCGAGACCTACAAGAAGACCCAGGGCACCGCTATCTGTAAGGTATTTGATCTGGCGGTGGCGAGCACAGGGCTTAACGAGAAGCGATTAGTGCAATTGGGGCTGCCGTTTGAGAAGGTTTATGTGCACCCAGGTAGCCACGCCAGCTATTACCCCGGGGCGCATCCGATTAGTCTCAAGCTGCTGTTTGCTTTGGATGGCAAAATTTATGGCGCGCAGGCTATTGGCAAAGAGGGCGTTGATAAGCGCATTGATGTGCTGGCGGTGGCCCAGCGGGCGGGCCTTAGCGTGTTTGACCTGCAAGATCTAGAGCTCACCTATGCGCCGCCATTCGGGTCGGCCAAAGATGTGATCAACATGGCGGGCTTTGTGGCCAGTAATCATCTCAATGGCGATACTCGGCTCTGCCATGTGGCCGAGGTAGAGGCTCATAACCCCCATCAGCAGGTGGTGGATGTACGCAATGGCCCTGAGCTCGACAAGCTTGGCCGTATTCCTGGGGCGCTGCATATCCCCCTCGACGAGTTGCGTGGGCGCCTTCATGAGCTGCCCAACGATAAAGAGCTGCTCATCAGCTGTCAGGTCGGGTTGCGCGGCCATGTGGCATGTCGCTTGCTGAGCCAACATGGTTTTAAGGTCAAAAACCTTTCTGGCGGATTTAAAACCTGGCAGATGGCAACTGCAACTTAACTCAGATTAAGTGATGACCACTCCCCCCTCACCGCCTGTGCGCGGTGAGGTTGTTTATGGTCAATCGCGGGGCGTGTTATCAGCCATGGTGCGGGGCATAGATGACGCTGCCCATGGTCGCTTTGCCAACGAATGCATGATGTCAGCGCAATATGTGGGTACCTTTTTTTATGACGAGGGCGCAAAATTAACCTCCTATTCATAGGGGAAGTGCTATAACCCCTGCCTAATTTGATGTGAATGCTGTGGTTGGGAGTAAGAGATGCTGGATATGTTAATGGCCATTTGGCATCAGGACTTTGACGCCCTGATCCAGATGCAGGCGGTACCACTGTTGATCAGCTGTTTGATGCTGGTGTTGTTATTGGAGTCTGCATTTGTCTTCTTACCTCTGCCAGGAGACAGTTTAGTGCTACTGGCCGGTGGGCTGGTAGGGATGGGGGTATTAGGCCCTGAGGTTACTCTTGTGTATCTGCCACTGGCAGCGGGTATGGGCTCACTGGTTGCCTATTTGCAGGGGCGCGCACTGCAGCGAACCCGTTTTATGGAGCATATTGAGCGAATTTTACCTGCAGACAGTTTGCCTAAGGCGGCGCGGTTGCTGAGTAAATACGGCTTTTTGGCCATGTTTTCTTCCCGCTTTATTCCGTTTGTTCGAGTATTGACCCCTATGTTAATGGGCATTGGCCGCCTGAGTGTGCTACGTATGGCGATAGCCAGTTTTGCGAGCGCGTTCTTATGGGCTCTGTGCCTGAGTTTGGTCGGCAAAGTGGCAATGAATACTCCCTTTTTTGTCACTCATAGTGAGTTGTTGACCCGCGCCTTGTTGATCACCTCATTTGTGTTGTTTGTGGCCGCGGTACTGGCGATCTTTTTACGGTGGTTCAAAGGGGGATCTAAAAATGAGGTCAGCCCCGATTAGTGGCTCACTTGCTATTGATGCGATTCATGACTGCGATCTACAACCTGGATCTATGGTGACAATTTGACAATTCGCAGCTAATAACACGCAGCTCACTAACGCACAGGTAAATAAAGATACGAATGCACGTAAAAAGGGGATAGCCATGGCTAACCCCTTTTTACGTATGGCGTCCACAAAGTTAAGCCTAATGAGGGCAGATGCTCATCAAGTAGGCAGTGGCCAAAAACTTCTGATATAATCCGCGCCCTTAAATCAAGGCCACCTGAGTCAATACCATGAAGTTCATTATCAAGCTGTTCCCAGAAATCACTATCAAGAGCAAATCTGTTCGCCAACGTTTTACCAAAATGTTGCAAGGCAACATTCGTAACGTACTGCGTCGATTCGACGACGATGCTCGCGTACGGATGGATTGGGACAAGCTAGTGGTGAGCTCGCGTAACGATCAGTTTCATGCACAGTATCTCGAGACACTGGCTTGCATCCCAGGCATTCAGTATTTTCTCGAAGTAAAACTAAGCCAATTTACCGATCTGCACGATATCTTCGAGCAGACCCGTGCAGTATGGGGCGATCGCCTCAAAGGTAAGACCTTTTGTGTCCGTGCTCGGCGCGTCGGCAAACACGATTTCAGCTCGCTAGAGCTAGAGCGCTATGTCGGGGGTGGCCTTAATCAGCACTGCGAACCCGCTGGCGTGCGTTTAAAAAATCCAGATATTCAGATCAAGCTGGAAGTTGAAAACGATGAGCTCTATATCATCAGTGCGGTTCACCATGGCCTTGGTGGTTATCCTATGGCGACCCAAGAGGATGTACTGAGCTTGCTTTCGGGGGGATTTGACTCAGGCGTTGCCTCTTATCAGTTCATCAAGCGGGGTTGCCGTGTGCACTATTGCTTCTTTAACCTCGGTGGTGCTGCCCACGAAATTGGGGTTAAGCAGGTGGCGTATTACCTGTGGAACAAATTTGGTGCATCCCATAAGGTACGTTTTACTGCCATCGATTTTGAGCCTGTGGTCGCGGAGATCCTTGAAAAAATTGATAACGGTCAAATGGGTGTGGTGCTAAAGCGAATGATGATGCGCGGTGCTGCGCAAGTGGCTGATTACTTCCAAATTCCAGCGCTAGTCACTGGCGAGTGTGTGGGGCAAGTCTCTAGCCAGACATTGACCAACCTTAATGTGATTGACCGGGTGACTGACAAACTGATTTTGCGTCCGCTGATCACTTGGGATAAACCCGACATCATCAGCGAAGCGCGCCGGATCGGGACCTTAGAGTTTGCCGAGACCATGCCTGAGTATTGCGGCGTGATCTCAAAAAAACCCACGGTCAAGGCTGAGCTTTCCCGCATTGAGGCCGAAGAGGCCAACTTTGATTTCGCCATTTTGGATAAGGTGGTATCAGAGGCCCGTTATCTTGATATTCGCCGTATTGGTGAGGAAACCGCAGCGGAAGTGCAAGAGGTCGAAACGACCCAAGTGCTGGGAGCTGACGAGGTGATCCTTGATATTCGCGCCGCAGATGAATATGAAGAGAAGCCACTCGTGGTGGAAGGGCGTGAGGTGATGCATTTGCCGTTCTTTAAACTGGCCACCGCATTTGGTGATTTGCCCAAAGATAAGACCTATCTGCTCTATTGCGATCGCGGAGTGATGAGCAAATTACAGGCGCTTTATCTTAAAGATAAAGGCTTTGATAACGTTAAGGTGTATCGCCCATAAGCGGTTGGTTGAGCTGATAAAAAATCCGGCCACAGGGCCGGATTTTTTATGGGCGACGAATGCTTAACTCATCTCGTCACAGATCACGGGCAGGGTACGGGGGTAAAGGTACCTTGCCCTTGGCAGCGCCAGCCCATTTCCGCCTCCCGCATCTGCCATACGTTGTTGCTGCGATAAAGGGTCAGGATATAGAGCATATCGTTTTTGCGTCCATCAAGGGCAACCGAGAGCACCAGATCATGATCCAGTTGCTGGGCATGGATCCGATTTGGGATCTCGTCATGGCCAACAAACCGGCGTGCTACCTCACGAAAGCTATCCACCCAGGTTTGCTGTTGGTCGTGGGCTTGCCGGATCCGTTGATTAAATTGCTGTACTGGTGCTGAGGCTAAGCGCCCAATCACCATTTGTGCATCAGCGTGGGCAAGTGTCACGTTCGCTAAGAAGAGCGTGATGAGCAACGCGATTTTACGCATGAAAAATTCCAGCTAACAACAACGACTACTGCTATGACACCTCATTCGTCCCTTTAGTTCAACCTAAGACCCATCATGGCAAACGGGTCCGATGGGTTTTTGCTTAATTGCGAGGCAGTGAGAACGTTGGCAGCGATAGGTGCCAGTAGATGGCGGCGACTCGTAGACTAAAGACCGCACTCATGCAAATGGCCATCGCGATGATCCGATCGATGTTTGCCTCGAGTGCCAAGGTATAGAGGATCCCCCCCAAAATGCAGGCCGTGGCATAAATCTCTTTTTGCAGCACCATCGGGACTTCGCGAGCAAGCACATCACGGATCATGCCACCGGCAACCCCTGTCATGGTTCCCATGATCACCGCAATCAAACCGGGGCTACCGAAATTAAGGGCTTTTTGAGTACCGATCACCGTAAACAGGGCCAATCCAAACGCATCTGCAACAGGGAGCACATACCAAGGCATTTTGCGTGGCAAGGTCGCCACCCACATCCCAATCAGTGCGGTGGCAATGATCACCCAAATGTAGAGGGGATCGCGCACCCAAAATACCGGGGTCGCCCCCAAGATCATGTCACGGATGGTACCACCGCCAATGGCCGTCACTGCGGCTAACACCATGACACCAAACCCATCCATGCGCAGCCGCCCGGCTACCAAAACCCCAGAAAATGCGAAAACCGCAGTACCAAACATATCGCTGATGTACACCATCTGCTCAACCAGTGTTTGCATGGAAAACAACTCACGCCAAATGATTAATGGGGACGGGATTTTAGGGGCTGGCGGAGCTAATCGCCAATACTGCAGGGAAAAATTGCGAGTCTGGCCCGATTTTTTAGATAGATCTCCTCACATCAAACAATCTCAGATCACATAAGTGCAGATCACGTCATCAAGGCGCAGCTTGGCGGCGGTGATCCTCACTGCCGTCAGTTGCGCACCGAAGGGGCATTATTCGCACTATTTTGCTCTGCGGCGCCCTGCACTGCGGCACGTTGAATAAAGTGGCACAGCTGCTCTACCGCATTGAGGGCGCGTGGGGTGAAGCGGTGCAACTCATCTGGGTTGATTAACCTAAGGTGCTTGGCATGTACGGCGGTAAGGGTGGGCCATTGTTGCCAATGACGCAGGGCGTTTGGATCGTGACTGCCCGCCACAATCAATGCGGGATCGGCTTTGATCACCTGCTCGATATCGACTTGTGGGTAAGGATGGTTAGCACGCGCCATGATATTGATGCCGCCGCACAGTGCAATAGCCTGTGCTGGCCACGCATGACCACTGACGCTGGTGAGTGGTGGGTTCCAAAGCTGGTAAAACACCTTTACGCCGGTGGGGTTGCTATAACGTTGCTGCAAAGAGTGCAGCCGTGCTAGATAGCGATCGGCGGCCTCGTTAGCGCTTTTTTCTACACCCAGCAGCTTACCTAGGGCGCGCATCTCCGTTGCCAACGAGGCAAAATCGGTGGGCTCTGAATAGAAAATGGGAATACCAAGCTGTGCCAGTGGCGATAACATTCGTTCTTGGGCAGAGCGCCAGCCCAAGATCAGATCGGGTTTTTGTGCCAACAGCGCTTCTATATTGATGCTGCGATAATTGGCGACGTTGGGCTTGGTTGTGACTTCTGGGGGAAAGTCTGATGCATCATCAATGGCCACTAATTTATCACCGGCCCCGATCTCATACAGTAGCTCGGTGAGATGGGGCGTCACACTGATCACTCGCTGAATGGGAGCCGCAAGCACAGCCGGAGCGCATCCTATCAAGGTGAGCAGCACGGCTCCCCAACGAAGGCCGCGCAGCGCTCGGCCTTTTGCCGCAACATAATCGCCGACCAACGATCGGCGATAGGAGAGGGTTAACCTGTTAGCTATCACAGCTTACCAAGCATACTTAAGATCATGTGCGCAGAGTGCTTGCCGGCTACCTCGATAAAGGCATCGAATGATTCCACCTGCTCTTTGCCTGCGATATCAGACATGGCGCGCACCACCAAGTAGGGTACGTTGAACATATGGCATACCTGACCGATGGCGGCCCCTTCCATTTCTACTGCCAGCATCTGCGGGAAGTCGGCGCGGGCTTTAGCAATGGCATTGGGCTGACACATAAATTGATCGCCGGTACAAATCAGGCCCACTTTGGTTTGATGCATGCCTTGCTCAGCGATGCATGCCTTCGCAATGGCGATGAGCGTAGGATCGCAAGGAAATGCGGCTGGTTGCTGCGCCATTTGGCCGATCTGGTAGCCAAAAGCAGTCACATCCACATCGTGAAAGCGCATCTCGTTAGCGATCACGACATCTCCAATATGCAAATCTTGTGCAAACCCACCTGCAGAGCCGGTATTGATAACATAGTCGGGAGCAAATTTTTCTAGTAGTAAACTGGTGGCGACGCTGGCTGCGACCTTGCCAATCCCTGATCGCGTTAAAATCACTTCGTGGCCTGCGAGCATGCCTTGATAGAACTCACAGCTACCCAATTGCAGGGTTGTCAGGTTACTCATTTGGTTGCGAAGCAGTGCAACCTCTTGCTCCATGGCGCCAATAATACCTACTTTCATTGCAAACCTCGTCTTGATAGCCGTGCGGCTGTAGTGATTAACAGTGATTAACCGTGATTAAACGTAATGAGAGATGATGTGACGTTATCTGGAGCCCGATCATAACAAAAGATGGGCGATGCACCGAGCAGCCAGTGATCGTGCACATAAAAAGCGGCGCTCAAAATTGGCGCCGCTCGGTGATCAATCTCGTGTGAAACAGCCAACAGGTTAACCTAGCGCAGTATCTAGGGTCATCATAAGGGCAAAGCCGGCCATGAGCCCCAAGGTGGCATAGGTCTGATGACCGTTGCGGTGCGTCTCTGGGATCACTTCGTGGGAGACAACAAACAGCATGGCGCCAGCAGCGAGCCCAAGCCCAATAGGATAAGCAATGGCAAGCCCGCTTGAGAGCCCGACCCCAAGTAGGGCACCTAATGGCTCAAGTAAGCCGGTAACAATCGCGACTAATACCGCGATAGAAGGGCGAAAACCTGCTGCAGCCATAGCCAGCGCCACCGCTAAGCCTTCAGGAATATCTTGTAGGGCGATGGCAGTGGTCAATGGCAAACCAACAGACATATCGCCTTGTGAGAAGCTCACGCCAATGGCCATGCCCTCTGGCAAATTGTGCAAGGCGATAGCAAATACAAATAACCACACCCGTGAACATTGTTCATGGCCAGGACCGCAAGGGCCGGTTTTGTCATGCTCATGGGGGGTGAATTGATCAAGGCCCAGCATGAGCAATACTCCGAGGGTCATGCCACCCACTACCACGGCAGCGGCACTAAAACCGTTACCGGTGATCCCTTCGGCTGCGGCAAGCCCTGGCAACAATAATGAGAAAGCACTGGCGGCTAACATCATCCCTGCCGCAAAGCCCAGCATGGTGTCTTCGACTTTTTGTGGTACCCCACGTAAAAATAGGGCCGGCAGTGCGCCAAGAGCGGTAGCGGTAAACCCCGCAGCCCCACCGATGAGACCATAACGAACTCCGCTGGTAACTTCGCCGGTCAGCAGCATGGTTAGGCTTTGTATTAACAGCAGTAAGACCGCGACCAGCGCGATACTTAGGCCGATAGCAGTGACAGGCCGAGACTGCATTTGCGTGCGCAGTTGCTGTGACCAAGACAAAGGAGGAAGGGCTGTGAGATGGTCCATAACATGGCCTCAGAGAGTGCAAAATAGAGGGATGCATTACATCGACTCGGGCGTCTGTTGTCTATACCGACAAGCCGATTGTGCCTATCGGGAAAGAGAGAGGTGAGGTGGCAAAGGCTGCATGTTGACGTAAGTCGCAACCCAATGCTCACTGTGTTGTAAGGCACTAGGCGGTGTCGCAATAGATAAAAAGGGGGAAATGGGTAGGGAGTGCAAGGACATCATCTGATGGGATGGATTAATCCTTACATAGAAATAAAAAACCGGCTTGCGCCGGTTTTTTATGGTGATGAGTACGGACTTATTTGGCCAAAGACTCTGGCAATTCGACACGAATTTTTGCCAGCATCTCTTTAAGTACCCGTGGGTTAGCTACGACAGTGTTACCTGAATTTTCGTAGTTATGACCACCGACAAAATCAGTCATGATGGCACCGGCTTCTTTAGCCAATAACTCACCGGCTGCTGTTTCCCATGGCTTGAGACCAATTTCCCAGAAACCGTCGATACGACCTGCGGCAACGTAGGCGAGATCCAGCGCAACAGAACCAGAGCGACGGATATCCGCGCATTCGATGAACATGCTCTGGAACATCTTCAGGTAAGGCTCAATGTGGTGTTTTTGCTTGTACGGAAAACCAGTGGCTAATACGGTGCCAGCCATTTCTCTGGCTTTACCAACACGAATGCGGTAGCCGTTTAGCTGTGCGCCGTTACCACGGGTAGAGGTAAACAGCTCGTCACGAATGGGGTCATAAACAACAGCTTGTTCAGTTTTGCCTTTCACGCGTAGCGCGATGGAAATAGCAAAATGTGGAATACCTTTAACAAGGTTGGTTGTGCCATCCAGCGGGTCAATGATCCATTGGTAGTCCGGATTAGTACCGGCAATCTCACCGGACTCTTCAGCAATGATGCTGTGTTCTGGATAAGATTTTTTGATGGTATGAATGATGGCCGCTTCAGCGTCACGGTCAACGTTGGTCACGAAGTCATTGCTGCCTTTTTGGATAACTTCAATATTCTCTGGCTGAGAGAAGGCTTTTACTACAACTTGACCGGCGTTACGCGCAGCGCGCACGGCGATATTCAGCATCGGATGCATAGGTTCACCACTGGATGTTAAAGAACGGGGGATAACAGGACGCGGTATAATACCAGTATTTTTTTCGATAGCAACTTTAATCCCGTCACGGTAAATAGCGTCAGATCACGCTCAAAAGTGGGCTCATATGTTCCTTTTTATGCGAAGTGAGCTATCAAATCGGACTGCCTACGCAGTCATGGCGTACCATCTTGATAACGTTCATCGCCTTGAAAACGTGGGCTAGATCATGGGGGCGACGGTTTGCACGTTGAACACTGAGTATGAACGGGTAGATTAATCGTTCAGTTCAAAGAGGCAGGGGAGAGGAGCGTTTGAATGGACATCATACGTTTAAAAGCGAGTTTACAAGCAAAATAAAAGAGCACTGCGTGCTCTTTTATTTTGCTCAGTTTAACTATTGGCATACTAAATATGTAACGGCTAGTAAAAAATATGAGCCGATATCGTATTGTTTAGCATGAGCATATTAGCAATGCGGCGGATGTGATTGGGCTTGTTTTGCTAACAACTCAAAAAATGCAGCTTTAGGCATCGGCTTATGAAATAAGTAACCTTGAATCTCTTGAATCTTATTGCCCACCACGAAGTCACGTTGTGATTCTGTTTCAACACCTTCAGCGGTTACCGTTAAGTTTAGCGCATGGCTTAAACCAACAATAGCTTCAACCAGCGCCTCATGGCGTTTTCCTTCCTCTAACCTATCGATAAAGCTCTTATCAATTTTAATTTGATCGATTGGGAAGTTAGCCAGATAAGAGAGCGACGAATAACCCGTGCCAAAATCGTCTAATGATATTTTCATACCCTTAACCCGCAAAACATTGAGTATCTCAATAAGATGTGCTTGTTGCTCCATCAGCAAGGACTCAGTGATCTCAAGGGTTAATCTCTCATAGGGAAAGTGTGTTTCTTTGAGCTGCTGAGTATGCGAAGCAAAAGAGTCCACAAATGCATCTTGCTGTTCATGGGAAGAAAACTCAAAGGTAGAAACATTGACAGATAAGTTAATCGGCCAATTCTTTTCTTGCATATCTAAAATAGTTTGCATGGCACCAAGACGTACAAAATTACCGATATCAACAATCAAGCCACTGTTTTCAGCAATAGGAATAAACTCATCTGGCGGAATAAATTTGCCATTATGTTGCCAGCGTAGCAGGACTTCTGCACGCACAATCAAGCCTGTTGCTGAGTTAACGATCGGTTGATAATAAAGCTCGAATGCATGTTGTTCTAATGCTTGTTTGAGTTGATTATTTAGGCTTGCGATACGCTCAGCATTGAATTGCATCTGTTCTGTGAAAAAGTGGTATCGATTTCGGCCATTATCTTTAGAGATGTACATAGCTTGATCTGCGCAGCTCAGTAACTCTTCAAGATCGCTCGCATCTTCAGGAAAACGGGCGATGCCAATGCTGACAGAACTATACACACCCTTACCATTCGCTAGCAGATAATGTTTTGCCACGCTTTTATTAATGGCATCTGCAAGTTGCATGAGCTCTTGTTGGTTTACCATCCCAGGTAGTAACAAGGCAAATTCATCGCCACCTAGGCGAGCAAATAACATGGAGTCATTAATGCATTCACGAACGTGTTGCACAACTTGCAGCAATAACATATCGCCTTGATCATGACCATGGCTATCGTTAACTTGTTTAAAGTTATCTAAATCCATTAACATGAGACTAAAGCCAACCGTAGAATTAGCTGGTGCAATTAACGCTTGGATATTTTTTAATAATGCGTTGCGATTAGCTAATCCGGTCAGAGAGTCATTGTTAGCCTGATACTTGATCAGTTGCGCTGCTTTTTTTCGCTCACTAATATCTGAAAATAGCCAAGCAAAACGTGGTTGTTGGTTCGTTGGATCTTCAAAAGTAGTGACAATAAGATCAAGATAAAATTCTTCACCATTCCCTCTAGTACCTATTAATTCACCTTGCCACATTTCACCCAATGCGAGGCGTTCAAATAGTCTAGTTAAATCGTCAGGTTGGGAGGCAGCTAAAAAACACTTGGGATCACACGTCTTTATATTGCCAGCTTGAGGCATAACAATATGGCTATAGGCAGGATTAGAATACAGAATGGCATTATTAACATTGGTAATAACTAATGCGAGCGGCAATTGTTCAAAAATATTTCCAGCCAAATGCTGAAACTCCATCGCTCGGCTACGCTCAATCGCTAAGCTTGCCAACCTGGCTGCCTCAGAAATAAGCTCTAAATCCTGCTTAGTTGGAGATTTAATCGTATCGTAATACATGGCAAATGTGCCTAGCACAGTACCATGACTATCTCTAATAGGTTCTGACCAGCAGGCTTTAAGCCCAATACCTAATGGTAGCGGATTATAGACTTCCCAGTAAGGATGTTGGGCAATATCTTCAACAATGACCCGTTGCTCTAAATACGCAGCAGAACCACAAGATCCGATACCTGGACCAATAGGTATGCCATGCACCGCTTGATTATATGCATCTGGTAAATCAGGCGCTGCACCTAATAAAAGACATGTGCGATCATCACTTACTAATAATATGGAGCCAACCATACCTGCTTTTTGTGCTTGAATTTTTAGCACTAATGCTTTGAGAATATCGCGTAAAGGTTCGCCATTGAGCAACATTGAAAGAATACTGTTGTAATAAGCTAAATTGACATTGTGGGCGAGTTTAATATCTGCATTATCTGACAGATTTAAATGATTAATGCCGTACGTCATAATTCCCTTAAAACATGTAGTTACAGTATAAATACTGGTTGACAACGTTGAAAAATTTAAAATAGTACTGAATTCTAGGCACTAATGCCAGTGCTGTCAACCTCACTTATCTCGGCGTGTTAAAAATCAAACGGAGTATAAATCGTGTGTTGCAAGATCAAGACGTTAGCTCGGGGAGGATGAAATAGCGAGCGTTCTCCATGGCATGATAATTGTTGCCAGAATGTTTTTATTGTTAATTTGCACGCCACTTCCTGTAGCTTTTTTACTCATGTTTGTTTCTATATTTGATGTGATGATGATAGTAAATAATGGTCAGTCCGCGGTGTAATGACCGTTGAGTTTATCATAATCACATTGAGTGAATGTGGCTCTTAGTAAAAGTTAGATTCAGTGAATGCAGTACCAGACTAGCGCTGCCATGGATGATAGTCATTGCGATCAATGGCAATAATGAAATAGTGGCTGACTAACCATGGGTCATGGCAAGGGACATCGATATGCCGTGATGTTCATTGATAAGGTTAGTGTTCAATAAAAATGGGTTACCAACTATCTCTGGTAACCCATTGTGTTGCATATGTGTAACGTTGCGTAGCAAAAATGCTGATATCAATCCATCAAAATGAAGTCAATTAACCTTAAATAAGTTTAAGCGACATTCGATTGATGATGAGGTTGTGGTCAGTTTATCTGGCCACAACGATTATCAGGCCATCGCTAATTCGGACTTAGCCACGTCAGCAGTTGGCGCGGGGGTACGGATCAGGTAATCAAACGCCCCAAGCGCTGCAGTTGCACCGGCGCCCATCGAGATGATGATCTGCTTAAATGGGACTGTCGTTGCGTCACCTGCGGCATATACCCCAGGCACCGAGGTCGCGCCTTTGGTATCGATCTCAATTTCCCCAAAGCGAGTCATGTTGATATCGCTGTCTTTGAGAAACTCGGTATTTGGCACTAAACCAATTTGAACAAAGATCCCAGCGACAGCGAGATGTTTAATTTCACCGGTGGTGCGATCTTCATAATTCATCCCCATGACTTTACTGCCATCACCCACCACCTCGGTAGTACGAGCGCTCATGATGATGTCAATATTGCCCATTGAGTACGCTTTTTTCTGTAAAACTTCATCTGCGCGCAAAGTATCTGCAAATTCAACAACGGTGACGTGTTCAACAATTCCGGCTAGATCAATGGCAGCTTCAATACCAGAGTTACCACCGCCAATCACAGCCACTCGTTTGCCTTTAAAGAAAGGGCCATCGCAATGGGGGCAGTAAGCGACGCCTTTGGTGCGATATTCAATCTCGCCAGGGACGTTCAGGTCGCGCCAACGGGCTCCGGTTGCCAAGATCACTGCGCGGCTTTTGAGGGTGGCACCGCTAGCAAGGTCCACATTGACATACTCATCTTTGTTGATGGTTGCCACGCGTTGCTCAGTGATGACGTCAACGCCATATTGCTTAACGTGTTGCTCTAAGCTTGCCGCAAGTTTTGGGCCTTCGGTGTAAGGTACTGAGATAAAGTTTTCAATCCCAACGGTATCCATGACTTGGCCACCAAAACGTTCGGCAACAATAGCGGTACGGATCCCTTTACGAGCGGCATAGATAGCCGCTGCCGCGCCAGCAGGGCCGCCGCCGACTACGAGGACGTCGTAGGGAGCTTTTTCATTTAATTGCGCAGCTTTGCGCTCACCAGCACCGGTATCGAGTTTCGCGACAACCTCTTCTAAAGAGATGCGTCCTTGGCTAAAAGGTTGGCCATTAAGGTAAACATTTGGCACCGCCATGATCTGGCGTTCAGCCACTTCATCTTGGAACAATGCGCCATCAATCATGGTATGGGTGATACCAGGATTTAAGGTCGCCATCAGATTTAACGCTTGCACAACATCTGGGCAGTTATGGCAAGAGAGTGAAATATAGGTTTCAAAGTGAAACTCACCCTTTAATTGCTTGATCTGCTCTTGTACGGCTGGATCAGCTTTAGATGGGTGACCACCACTTTGCAGCAGTGCCAGCACTAAAGAGGTAAATTCATGGCCCATGGGGATGCCGGCAAAATGAATGCGCGGGGCTTGGCCTTGAGTGGCCACACTCATGGAAGGCTTGCGAGCGGCAGTGCCATTGGTCATGGAAAGCTTAGGAGACATCTCGCTGATCTCGCTGGCTAACGCCAGTAGCTCGGCAGATTTGTCACTGTCATTGCCAGACACGCTGATCTCGATGGGATTGACGATGTACTGCAGATAGGTGTTCAGCTGTTGTTTTAGGTTGGTATCTAACATCTTCGAATTCCTTCTTAGGATTGCGGCTCGGCACTGGTAGTCGACGAGAAAAGAGTAGGCAAAAAAAATAGACCAGCCCCAGATGGGCTGGTCTTACTTTCGTGGCATTAGATCTTGCCGACGAGATCCAGCGATGGAGCCAGTGTCGCTTCGCCTTCTTTCCACTTAGCTGGGCACACTTCACCTGGGTGAGCCGCAACGTACTGTGCCGCCTTGATGCGACGGATCAGCTCAAGTGCATCACGACCAACACCACCGGCACTGATTTCGATGATTTGGATGATACCTTGTGGATCGATAACGAAGGTTCCACGCTCAGCCATGCCGTCTTCTTCGATCATGACATCGAAGTTACGGGTAATGATACCGGTAGGATCACCAATCATTGGGAATTGCAGTTTAGCGATAGTGTCAGAGGTATCGTGCCAAGCTTTGTGGCAGAACTCGGTGTCGGTAGAAACAGAGTAGATTTCAACGCCCATTTTTTGGAATTGTGCGTAGTTATCTGCCAGATCGCCAAGCTCAGTTGGGCAGACAAAAGTGAAATCAGCTGGGTAGAAGAACACAACAGACCACTTGCCTTTCAGATCCGCTTCAGAAAGTTTAATAAACTTACCATTATGATAGGCGTTGGCGGTGAACGGCTTGATTTCGGTGTTGATAAAGCTAGACATCTATTTGCTCCTTGGTGAGGGATATGTGCCAGTTGGTGTAGTAAAAATTCACCAAACAAGACACTTAACTTTCGATGGATTCATCATAGGAGCTTTAGTTAATCGATAAAAGCCACAATTTTGAATCGTACAAATCGACTTATTAGATAACCCTCTCGAGCTGTACCTAGGATGAATGTTGCCGATAGTCTGGGTTTTGTGTTGCGCTAACCCATTAATCCAGTTCGTTTTTTGTACTATAGATGGCTTTTCATGAAGGTAGGTCGGCGCGGTAGGAGTTGGTTGGGGAAAATGAAGCTGCGGCTGCGTGAATTTATGGGGTTTTTAAAGGAGGGTGTAAAAAGAGGAGTAACCAAAGGGAAGGCGAGAGGTAAATCAGGAGGCGCAAAAACGTGCAAATAAAAAAATCCCGGCGTTATCGCAGCGATAAGGCCGGGTCATCAAATAAGGAATGGCTATATAAACAAATGCTTAACAGCAAAGACTCACTACGGGGTGTGCAAACTAGCAGGCATATGAGAAAAGATAGCTGGGTGCACAATCCCTCATCTCTTCTCGGCAACTATTGCATGAGCGGATAATAATGTGACGCAGATCACAAATCAACACTTTGCTGTCATCATTGAGTCAAAATTAGCGAACGATGGTCGTTATCGCGGTGAACTGGGCTCAAATGCTGTTTTTTGTCGTCTAATGACGGTGGTAAATCGTGAATTCACCGAACGGTACTTCGCCGTGCGTGAGTCTGCATGGGTCTGTGTGGTGATAGTGAGTGGGGTGAGTGTGAGATGAGATCTGGACAGCATCGCGGATGTTGGCGTGTATGTTGGGTGCGTATTAATGGAGATAAACTCAGTCACGCAAGTCACTATCTGCGCGAAGAGTGCTCGTTAAACGATGAGCTACAAGCGATAAGCGGTCGATCAGCACACAATCAGTTATCAAATCGCCACCAATTTTGGGTGTTAATGTGGTTCGCTATCCCTTGTCGGTCTTGGGTTTTTGGTCTTTTGGGTTGCCTTGGCAGATAGGGATAACTAGACTAGCCGCCGATTCCCTCCGAGGTGAAAAATGCAAGTATCTGATTTTCATTTTGATCTGCCCAACGAGCTGATTGCCCGCTATCCGATGGCAGAGCGCAGCGCTAGCCGCTTATTGCAACTCGATGGCCCAACGGGTGCGTTGCACCATGGGCAATTTGTCGATCTACTCGAACAGCTCAAACCGGGTGATTTGTTGGTATTTAACAACACTCGGGTTATTCCGGCGCGCATGTTTGGTCAAAAGGCCAGCGGCGGCAAGCTTGAGGTGCTCGTTGAGCGTATTTTGGATGAGCACAGCGTGCTGGCCCATGTGCGTGCTTCCAAAGCACCTAAACCGGGCACCCGTCTGATATTAGATGCAGGGGTAGATGGTAAGTGCGTAGAAGCTGAGATGCGAGCCCGCCACGACGCGTTGTTTGAAATCCACTTTTTAGATCCTCGTCCGGTGCTCGACATCTTAGACGCCATCGGTCATATGCCGTTGCCGCCTTATATCGACCGCCCTGATGAGGATGCCGATAAAGAGCGTTATCAAACGGTATATAACGCGAAACCTGGCGCGGTGGCAGCGCCAACAGCGGGATTGCATTTTGATGAGCCGATGCTTGAAAAAATTCGAGCCAAGGGGGTCGAGCTGGCCTTTGTCACCTTGCATGTCGGTGCGGGTACCTTTCAGCCTGTGCGAGTGGACAAGATAGAAGATCACCACATGCATTCGGAATATGCCGAAGTACCGCAAGCAGTCGTCGATGCCATAGCTGCAACCCGTGCCCGTGGTGGCCGAGTCATTGCGGTCGGTACTACCTCGGTGCGATCTCTTGAGAGCGCGGCCAAGGTCACCCTTGCGCAGGGCAAACCACTGGCACCATTTTTTAGCGATACCGACATTTTCATTTTTCCGGGTTATCAGTTCCAGATTGTGGATGCCATGATCACCAACTTCCATTTGCCAGAATCGACGTTGATCATGTTGGTGAGTGCGTTTGCAGGTTATGACCAGGTGATGGCTGCGTATCAAGCGGCGGTAGCTGGCCAGTATCGATTTTTTAGCTACGGGGACGCGATGTTCGTTACCCGTCGCCACGCTAAGGCATAAGCGTTAGCAAATTTAGCGGGCCTTGCTGGCCCTTCATTGTCAGACTGTTTATCTGACGCAATTGAGGTAGTCATGAAATTTGAACTAAAAACCACTGATGGACGGGCCCGTCGCGGCCAGTTGGTATTTGATCGTGGCACTGTGCAGACCCCGGCGTTTATGCCAGTGGGGACGTATGGCACCGTTAAAGGGATGACCCCAGAAGAAGTACGTGAAACGGGTGCCCAGATCTTGCTCGGTAACACCTTTCACCTTTGGTTGCGTCCGGGTCAAGAAGTGATGCGTGCCCACGGTGATCTGCACGATTTTATGAACTGGCAGGGTCCTATCTTGACCGATTCTGGCGGTTTTCAAGTATTTAGCCTGGGTCATATTCGTAAAATTACCGAGGCTGGTGTTCATTTTCGTAACCCCATTAATGGTGAGAAAATTTTCTTGGATCCTGAAAAATCCATGGAAATTCAATACGATTTGGGTTCTGACATTGTCATGATTTTCGACGAGTGCACTCCTTATCCTGCAACCTATGAAGAAGCACGAAAATCAATGGAGATGTCCCTGCGCTGGGGCAAACGCTCCCGTGACAAGTTTGATGCAATGGGCAATAAAAACGCCTTGTTTGGCATTATCCAAGGTTCAGTTTATGAAGAGCTGCGCGATGTCTCCCTCAATGGATTGCTAGAGATAGGCTTTGATGGTTATGCCGTAGGTGGCTTAGCGGTCGGTGAGCCTAAAGAGGATATGCACCGCATTCTTGAGCACGTTTGCCCGAAAATTCCGGCCGACAAGCCGCGCTACCTGATGGGTGTCGGTAAGCCTGAAGATTTGGTGGAAGGGGTGCGCCGTGGGGTTGATATGTTCGATTGCGTGATGCCAACCCGCAACGCCCGTAATGGCCATCTGTTCACCACTGATGGTGTCGTGAAGATCCGTAACGCTAAGTATCGCAATGATACCAGTACCTTAGATGCCGATTGCGATTGCTATACCTGCAAAAATTACACCCGCAGTTACCTCTATCATCTGGACAAGTGTAACGAGATTTTAGGTGCTCGTCTGAATACCATTCACAACCTGCGTTATTACCAGTGGGTAATGCAAGGTTTGCGAGACGCGATCGAGCAGGGTAAATTAGACGACTTTGTATCAGAGTTTTATCGTCGGCAAGGCAAGCCGGTGCCTCCGTTAGCTGAAAATGACGTGAAATAACATCAGCGTATCAGCTCGTTATCTTTGTATATCTACATCAATAAGAGGTTGTTAAATGAGCTTTATCTCCAATGCATATGCCGCAGGTACCGTTCCTGGCGCACAGGGTGGTGGTATGGAAATGATCATCATGCTGGCCGTGTTTGGCTTGATCTTCTACTTCATGATCTATCGTCCACAGGCCAAGCGCACCAAAGATCATCGTAATCTGATGAGTTCCTTGTCCAAGGGGGATGAAGTGCTCACTTCCGGTGGCCTGATTGGCAAAATTGCCAAAGTGGCAGCGGATAGCGATTACCTAGTAATCGCCCTGAACGAACAGACCCAAGTCACTATCAAAAAGGACTTTGTTTCTGCCGTTCTGCCCAAGGGTTCTATCCAGTCCCTTTAATCCCCCAAGGAGCACAGCGTGTTGAATCGCTATCCGCTGTGGAAATACCTGATGGTGATCTTCGTGATCGCCATCGGTTTTCTATATGCAGCCCCCAATCTTTACGGCGAAGACCCCGCGTTGCAGATCTCTGCTAGCCGGGGCGCCGAAGTTAAATTAGAGACGCTCGATCAGGTTAAAGAGACCCTTGAAGCGGCCAAGATCCCGGTAAAACATGCGGCATTTGAGCATGGGTTTATTTTGATCCGCTTTAAAAATACTGAAGATCAGCTCAAAGGTCGCGACATCGTGGCCAACAAGCTAGGTGATAACTTCATCACAGCCCTGAACTTGGCACCGTCTACCCCAGCTTGGCTTGAAGCCATTGGTGCTGCGCCGCTGAAATTGGGCCTCGATTTGCGTGGTGGTGTGCACTTTCTGATGGAAGTGGACATGGCTGAAGCGCTGATTAAACAGCAAGATCAGATGGTACAAGATTTTCGCTCTGAGCTGCGCACCCAAAAGATCCGCTACTCCGGTGTACGCCGGGTCGGTGATCAGGTGCAGGTACTGTTTCGCGATGAAGCAGATCAAGAGCGCGCTGTCTCTTATCTGCGCCGTCAAAATCCTGATCTGACTTATACGACAGAGCAAAAAGGGGATGAATTCATCCTCAAAGCTGCGTTGAGTGAAGCCAAGATCAAGGAAGTGAAAAAGTACGCACTTGAGCAGAACATCACCATCATCCGTAACCGGGTCAATGAGTTAGGCGTCGCTGAGCCATTGGTGCAGCAGCAAGGCGCTGATCGCATTGTGGTTGAGTTGCCAGGCATTCAAGATACGGCCCGTGCTAAGGAGATCTTGGGCGCGACTGCGACCTTGGAATTCCACATGGTCGATGAAACTGCCGATGTTCAAGCGGCTGCAGATGGCCGGGTACCACCGAGTTCTAAGGTGTACAACGATCGCAACAGTCGTCCGGTTGTATTGCAAAAGCGGGTGATCCTAACGGGTGATCACATTGTGGGTGCTCAGTCAGGTTTTGATGAGTACAGCCGTCCTCAGGTCAACATCAAGCTTGATGGCCAAGGTGGCAACAAGATGGCCAACTTTACCAAAGACAATGTGGGTAAAGGGATGGCGACCGTCTTTATTGAGTACAAGCCGGTCGGTCAACCGGGTCCAGATGGCAAGCGCAAGTTCCGCAAGCAGGAAGAGGTGATCAACGTCGCCACTATCCAGTCGCGCCTTGGTAGCCAGTTCCGTATTACCGGGATCGACAACGCCAACGAAGCCCACAACTTAGCGTTGCTGCTGCGCGCAGGTGCCTTGATCGCGCCAATCCAAATCGTGGAAGAGCGCACCATAGGCCCAAGCTTGGGTCAACAGAACATCGACAGCGGTATGCAAGCTATTGGCTGGGCCATGCTGGTGATCGTGCTGTTTATGGGGATCTACTACCGTGCATTTGGCTGGGTGGCCAACTTGGCACTGTGCATGAACTTGGTATTGATTGTCGGTATTATGTCGATGATCCCTGGGGCGACGATGACCCTGCCAGGTATTGCCGGTATCGTGTTGACGCTCGGTATGGCGGTGGATGCTAACGTGTTGATCTACGAGCGTATTCGTGAAGAAATTCGCAACGGTCGTGGTGTTCAGCAAGCGATTCATCTGGGCTTTGATCGGGCATTTTCTACCATTGCCGACTCCAACATTACCTCACTTATCACCTGTGTGATTTTGTTTGGTATCGGCACCGGCGCCATCAAAGGCTTTGCTTTGACGCTGGGTATTGGTTTGACTGCTTCCATGTTTACTGCCATCACAGTTTCCCGCGCCATTATTAACCTGGCTTGGGGTGGACGGCGTATCGATAAGCTGCCCATCTGAGGATAGAGAAATGTTTCAGATTTTACATTTTGAAAAACCGATCCCGTTTATGCGCTATGCCAAGCCGGGTGTGGTTTTCTCTTCCGTGCTGATGGTGGTTGCCCTGTTCTTTCTGTTTACCAAAGGGTTGAACTGGGGTCTGGACTTTACCGGTGGTACCACGATTGAGGTGGGATTCCAGCAGTCGGTGAGTCTAGATAAGATCCGTGACGTACTCGAAGAGCAAAAAATTGAAGGGGCAACCCTGCAACACTTTGGCTCTAGCCGTGATGTGTTGTTTCGCATGACACCTAAAGACAAGGTGTCGGTTGAGCAACAAGGTAAAGATGTACTAGCTATTGCTCAGCTACTTGATGATGGTGCAGTGCTCAAACGGGTTGAGTTTGTCGGGCCGTCAGTGGGTGATGAGTTGGCAACCGATGGTGCGTTGGCCATGCTGGCATCGATCCTCTGTATCCTGGCTTATGTGGCGGTGCGGTTTGAGTGGCGTTTGGCACTTGGGGGGATCCTCTCTTTAGTGCACGACGTGGTGATTACCCTTGGGGTCTTTGCTTACTTCCAATACGAGTTCGATTTGACCGTGTTGGCCGCATTGATGACCTTGGTGGGTTATTCCCTCAACGATACCATTGTGGTATTTGACCGCTTGCGGGAGAACTTTCGCAAGATCCGTAAAGGGAACACCGAGTACATTCTTGATCTCTCAATGACAGAGACCTTAAGTCGTACCATTATCACCTCTGGCCTGACCTTTATCGTGGTATTGGCGTTGCTGCTCAAAGGCGGTGCACTGATCCATGGATTTGCGGTAGCCATGGTTATTGGTGTGGCATTTGGTACTTACTCCTCTATTTATGTTGCGAGTGCGTTTGCTATGTTCCTCGGCGTTAAGCGCGAGGATATGCTGCCCACTCACGTAGATAAAGAGGGTGCGGACCAACAGGACATCCTGCCGTAACCATGAAGGGCGCCACAAGGCGCCCTTTTCTTATCGCAGTATGTCGAGTGTTGACGCAGATGATCTAAGTAACAGGAGTGAGTCATGCATCACAATCCCCGTTTTTTAGCGCTAGTTGATGAGATCCGAACTCGAATTCGTGAAACCGACGTTCACCAGATCAAAGGCTGGCAAGACGAGGGCCGTGCGTTTCATCTACTGGATGTGCGAGAAGAGAGTGAGTGGGCCAAGGGACATGTGCCCAATGCTATTTATCTTGGGCGTGGGGTCATTGAGCGAGATATCGAAACCCGATTTCCTGATCTTGATTCCGAACTTTACCTCTATTGTGGGGGAGGATTTCGCTCTATTTTGGCGGCAGATGCACTGCAACAAATGGGTTATCGCCGTGTCGTGAGTGTAAATGGCGGCTTTAAAGGCTGGTTAGAAGCCAGATATCCTGTCGAATCTTGATTTATTTGGGGCCAAGGGATACAGCTACATGACAAAGTGGCGGTGGACCTTTACCATAGGTGGGGTCAAGCGTAAGCGTCGGAGTGTTCATTGAACGTCAGGAAAGGGATTGGATACCTCCTTGGTATCCTGTTGTTGCTTCCTATCACGGGTTGTAGCAGCGGTAGCAGTCAGGTTAATACCCCCAAAGTTTCCAAGCAGCAGCCTGCATCATTGGTATTGGCGACCCCCCTGCAGGTCTCTTACCAAAGCGAGCTGGCATTGGCACGACTCGGGCAGATGCTAGGTGAAATGGAGCTGACCCCTGAGCAGCGGGCTGAATTATTTTATGAACGGGCAGTTGTGTATGATCGGGTTGGCCTACGTTCTCTTGCACGGCTCGATTTTAACCGTGCATTGCGTGAAAAATCAGATTTTGCGGAAGCGTATAACTTCATTGGTGTTTATCTCGTTCAGCAGCAAAATTACGATGAAGCCTATGAAGCCTTCGATTCGGCGCTCGAGCTGGCTCCTGATTATGACTATGCCTATCTTAATCGCGGTATCGCCCTTTACTACGGCAACCGTCCGCAACTTGCCGTAGCCGACATGCAGCGTTTTTATGACGCTCAGCCAGAGGATCCTTATCGGGTGATTTGGCTTTATTTGGTTGAGCAAAAGCTTGATCCATCAGCGGCCATGAGCCGGATGCGCGAGCGCCTTAATAAATATGAAAATGATGCATGGAATTGGGATCTCGTGCGGCTTTATACCGGTGAAATCACCCCTTCTGAGTTGATGGCGAACGTGGTGAAAGGAGTCAAGGATAACCGAGAGCTTGCTGAGCGGTTATGTGAAACTTACTTCTATTTAGGTAAATTTGAGCTGGCTAGAGGTAACCGTAAAGAGGCCATTAGCTACTTCAAATTAGGGCTTTCTAACAACGTGTATGATTTTATCGAGCATCGCTACGCGCTGCTAGAGCTTGAGTTAATGGCGCGCAAACCCTTGCCGCCAGGCGCCCAGAGCGCGCGTAGTAAAAGTGATAAGCCCTCTTGATCTGTATTGCTGCAATAAAAAAGGCCTCAACGTGAGGCCTTTTTTTATTACCGGTTGGGGCTTTGCCAGAAAGCAAAAAGCATAGCCACTTAAGATTGGGTATTGGCCGGTTGGGTGCTACCAACGAGATCGCGGCATATCAATCGGCTGGTACGATGCGTCCCGCAAGCCTATTAGCATGGCCTTGCCATCTGTGTTCAGCCTAAATTCCCCGTAGCGGGCTGCGTGATATCGCGGTGCGCTTCCCTCTTCAATGAACCAGCTATTGGGGCCGATCTGCCAACGTTGCCCATGTTGGCGCAGTTGTAATCGCCGCTGGTTGGCACCGAGCTGTGTTGGTGTGCCATTAGAGACCCAGCTTGCAACCTGATGTTCATCAAGACGGATCACGATTATGGGGGCTTGGAGAGGCGAGAGGTGGGCAGGGTCACTGGCTAAGTCGCGCACAATGGCATAGTTCAGGCGCATATAATCCCCCTGCATCAGTGAGCGGGGGTCCACAGGTGCGAGCTCAAGCAGCACCACCTCACCCTGACTCAAGGCGCGCTCATAGTGCCAAACGGCCATATTTATGGCGGATAAGATGGCAAGACCTGTTATCAGCCCCCCAAATTGCTGGGAAGTACGTTTCATTGAGGACTCCTTGAGGTACAGGCATTGAGTAGCTGCCTTGCGACCAGTAGCAGGAGGCCAGATCCTAGTAATAACCAGGATTTAGTGAGTAGGGTTAGCCCCAGATCGTAATAGTAAAAGGCGCCATAACTGACGAGCAGCAGGCCTGATAGGCTCATTAGGGCAAAGCTTGCGGCATAAAACCCGAGGATCAGTATTAATACCCCAGCCCCCACTCCTGGGATGATGGCGCTGATCAGCACCAGCGGCAGGCCAAACAGTAAGGGGAGTTTTAGTCTCACCATTACCGCGAACAGTACCGCAGCGCAGAGTAAAGGATTGAGCCAAAGGGGCAAACAAGAGAGGCCAAATTGGTCCAACACGCTGCTCCCCCCATCCCAGAGCGGGTAATGCAACCGACCTAGCACCAGTAACGAAAGAGCTAACCCAAGGGTTATCCCGTGGTAAACCTGATGGCGGATAGGGTCATCGTCGCTTGCTAGCCAGCAGAGGGTGATGGCTATCATCACCAGTGGCAGTGCCAGCAGTTGTAACCCAGAGCAAGCCAAGGCTAAGGTCAACAGTAATGCGGCGCCAGCGCTATGAAATAGCTGGATCAACCGGTGATCAAATAGCCTGGCAATGGTGAGCGCAAGTAGGCTTAATCCAAACCAGAGCAAGGCATGATGGAGATCCACCTGATCAAGTAAGCCATAAAGTAGCCAGCCATCCGCGGCCAAAATGAGGGCAAATACGAGCTGATCCCAGAGATCATTGTGTAGGCTGCGATGAATGCAGTAGGCCAATACGAATAACCCAGTCCCTAACATAAGGGCGTTGTTAGCGTGGTGGGTCAGTTGTTTGAAGGTCATAAACAAAAAAAACAGTAAACATAGTGCAGCAAGCCAGCCGACTAACCCAAGCAAAAAACGGCTTGACCAGTGCGGCTGGTTATCTTGGGGTTCGCCACCGGTCACCAGTTTGGCTTGTTGCAGTATTTGCCATAGGCGCAGATCACCCATGGAGCCTCCGTTGTTGTTGTAGCCAGCGACTGGCAAGCACCGATAGCACGATGGCTATCAGGCTGAGTAGTAAAAAACCGTTGATATCGGGTGCTATCCATTTGCCAAGAGCCGCCATGATCACGGCAATCAAGCTCAGGCATCCCATCGCGAGCCCTGCAATAAATGTGCGGCGCCAAACAATATAGGCTGCAGCCAGCCAGCTAAGCCACAGTGGCCATATCAATGGGGAGGCCGCATCAAACAGTGCCAGTAAGGTGAGCAGCGTGGCGCCAAACCCAGCCGCGAGGCCTGCCAGCTGACTTGGCATTAGTCGCCAGCGGGTAGGCGCTGACAGTAGCATCCCCCATAGGACGGCATTTTGTACCGTAAGCCACCAGCCTAGCCCCTCTTCATCGAAGACTAACAGTGCGGGAGTAAGATCTGGGCGCCAGTAGAGCACCAATGCCAGCTGGCCGAGCAGCCAACTTAAGGTCCAGAGCAGCGGGCTTTGGCCAAATACCGCCAGCGGCACTAGCATCAGCGCCCAGGTGGCGAACAGCTGCCAAGGATCGGCGCCGGTCTGGTAGGTTTGACCCACCAGCGCTAGCAGTGCTCCGATATTGAGGGCGATGACCAAGAGCAATCCTTGGCGGGGCGGATCAGTAAGAGGTTTGCATCCCAGCACAAGCAACATGGCAAGCAGCGGTATTTCTAGCAGGGCGAGGCGGGAGAGTCGCCCTAACTGTTGCCAATTAAAGGCGACAAAAAAGATCAGTCCAACCCCAAGACACAGAACGCCAAGCCCAAGCAAGAGACGATCAAATAGCCATTGCCAACGGGCTCGTGTAGGGGGTAAGCCTGCGAGGGCACGGGCAGCGGCGAGATCTGTTGGGGTTAACCGTCCCTGTTTGACCCATTCAAGTAGGGTTTCTCTGGATATGGTAGGCATAGGAGGCTCCGCAAAAGGCCTCCTATTATGCCACGGTGTCAGCCATCTCGCGCAGTACCGATATCCGCGAGCCATGCAATAACAGCGTGTTCATCGTGATACCGGTGATCTATTTAGAACGGCGCGATTGGCAAGTACCTCTTTGCTTAAGGCCGATAGCAAAAAGCCCTCCGTCAAGAGGGCTTTGACCAAAGAAAGGGGGAATTAGGCAAAGATCAGCGTACTGACGCCAAGACCCACAAATAAAATGGCGCAGGCGATGCGGATCCCTTTGAGTGGCAGCTTGTCTGCCCCCAGCTTGCCGATCAGCACCACCGGCACGTTGGCCAGCATCATCCCAAGGGTCGTACCCGTGATGACTTGAGTGAGTGAATCATATTTAGCGGCAAGCAACACGGTCGCAATTTGGGTTTTATCACCGATTTCAGCAATAAAGAACAGCACAAAGGTGGCCATAAAGGGGCCGTATTTATCCAGCGAACTCTCTTCATCGTCCATTTTATCTGGCACTAAAATCCAGATGGCCATGCCAATAAAGGCCACCGCCACTAAATAAGTCATTATCTTGGGATCAAGCCAGCGGCTGATGAACTCACCAATCCAAGCGGCACCTGCATGGTTTAGCACTGTTGCGACAAACATACCGGCAATGATGGGCCAGGGTTTTCGAAAGCGGCAGATGAGCAACAGTGCCAATAACTGGGTTTTATCCCCGATTTCGGCAATAGCAACGCTAAGAGTGGAGGTTAATAGGGCTTCCATAAATACAACCGGGGGACGGAATTGTGATAAACCAATGACAAGCCAGTGCCATCCGTCCCCGGTATTGGCACTAGTCCGTCAAAGGTCTTGTCAAATCCATAATGGATATGGATCACCTTGACCATGGTGAGTTGGCACCAAGTATGTTGATCAAAGTCGTTGTGCGGTAGGAACTGACAAACGAGACTACTCCCCCTCGATGGGAGCGCGCATTTTAGGGAAAAACCGTACGGCTGACAAGGAGATTAACCACCGACCAGCTTGACGAGAAAACCCGCTTTCTCCAGCTCTGCTTTGATGAGATCCCGTTTATCCCCTTGGATTTCGATGACACCCTCTTTAAGCCCACCTCCTGTGCCACATTTTTTCTTAAGTAAGGTAGCCATGGCCTTTTGCTGTTCGGCGGGGATGCCATGAATAGCAATCACCCCTGCGCCCTTGCGGCCCTTGGTCTCGCGCCGAATACGTACGGTGCCGTCAGCAGGGAAGGGGGAGGCAGATTGAGAAGCCTGTTGCTCGTGGAGCATGCCGCCGTCAGTGCTGTAGACCAAGCGGCAGTTGTTGTCGTGATTCATGGCAATACTTTATGAGTTAGCTACGCGGAATTTGATTTTACGCAAATAAAAGTTGAACACACAGCATATAATGCGCAAGCTAAAAAAGAATTATTCCCATTTAACCCTCAGGAGTCAGTCATGGTACTCACGCAGTTGTCACCGGGACAAAACGCTCGCATTAAAAATATGAACCAGTTGTCCCGGCCGCTGCGGCGCAAACTGATGGTGATGGGCCTATTGCCTCAAACCGAGGTTATCTATCTGCGATCAGCCCCATTGGGGGATCCACTGCAGATCCAATGCCAAGGGATCTGCCTTTCCATGCAAAAGAGCCTAGCTGAGCAAATCGAGGTTGAGCCAGTATGAATTACTCCCTAGTCACGGTCGGTAACCCCAATAGCGGTAAGACCTCGTTATTTAATGCGTTGACCGGTGCTCGCCAGCAAGTGGGCAACTGGAGCGGCGTGACCGTTGATAAAAAGATGGGGATTTTTAGCGCAGGTAACCATCAGTTTGCACTGACAGATTTGCCTGGGATCTATAGCTTGGCTAACCATGACGGCAGTTTAGATGAGCAAATTGCTAGCCGGTTTGCCCAAAGTCAGCAGCCAGACCTGCTGATTAACGTCATCGATGCGGCCAATTTGGAGCGCTCACTTTATCTCACGCTACAACTGCGTGAGCTAGGCCTACCGATGGTGGTGGTGCTCAATAAAATCGATATTTTACAAAAACGGCGGGTAGTCATTGATGAGGCACTGCTAAGCCAGGCCCTTGGTTGTCCGGTGGTTGCGCTGTCGGCACATAATCGCCAGCAAGTTGCCGCGTTTAAAAATCAGATCCAGCAGTTTATTGGTCAGCCGCAACCTGCGTTGCAGCTCGATTATGGTCATGATCTAGAAAAAGAGTTAGCGGAGCTTGAGAGCCTGCTCGCCCCGCACCATCTTACCACCCGTGGGCGTGCGCTGCGTTTGCTAGAAGAAGATGCGGTGATGCAAGAAACGCTGCAACCAGGTCAGCAGACGGCCGCCGCCAATGTAGTGGCTCGCGCTCATCAAGGGCAAGATATTGATCTGCAGCTTGCAGATATTCGTTACGGCCACATTCACCTGTGGGTGCAACAAGCGAGCCAACAAAAGGGCAAGTTGACTGTTGCACAAAGTGAGAAGCTAGATCGCGTGCTACTCAATCGCTGGTTTGGTATTCCCTTCTTTTTACTCGTGATGTACCTGATGTTTATGTTCGCCATCAAGGTGGGCAGTGCTTTTATCGATTTCTTTGACATTATGGGGGGCGCCCTGTTTGTTGATGGCGTGCACCATCTATTGGGGCTTATCAATGCCCCTGAATGGTTGGGGGCGTTGCTAGCCGATGGTTTTGGCGTGGGCTTGCAGACAGTGGCGACATTTATTCCGGTGATAGGTTGTCTTTATCTGTTTTTGGCCGTGCTGGAGAGTTCTGGATATTTGGCCCGCGCCGCCTTCGTGGTGGATGCACTGATGCGCCGCCTCGGCCTGCCGGGCAAGGCGTTCGTGCCGATGCTGATGGGCTTTGGTTGTACTGTGCCCGCGGTAATGGCGACCCGTACGCTTAACTCTGAGCGAGAGCGGCTGATGACCTCGGCGATGGCACCCTTTATGTCGTGTGGGGCACGGTTGCCGGTGTATGCCTTGTTTGCGGTGGCATTCTTCCCTGAATCGGGTCAAAACCTGGTGTTCGGTCTCTACCTCATCGGTATTGTGGTGGCGGTGCTGACCGGCCTGTTGCTGCGCAGCACCCTGCTGCCGGGCAAGAGCGACTCTATGCTGATGGAGATGCCGGACTACGAATGGCCACGGCCAGTTAACGTCGCGATCAAAACGTGGCAAAAGCTCAAATCCTTCGTCTTTGGCGCCGGTAAAACCATCGTATTGGTGGTGGCGGTACTGAGCATGCTCAACTCCCTTGGCACTGACGGAAGTTTTGGCCATCAAGATCAAGAGAGTTCTGTGTTGAGCAAGATAAGCCAAGCGGTTACCCCCGTGCTGCACCCCATTGGGATCCGTGATGATAACTGGCAGGCTACGGTTGGCATCGTAACGGGCATCTTTGCTAAAGAAGCAGTAGTTGGAACCCTTAATAGCCTTTATGGTGGCAACAGCGTGGCAGAAGAGGCCAGTGAGTTCTCTTTGGTGGCGAGTTTCCATCAAGCGATTGAGGCCGTTGCGACAAATCTGGCAGATATCAACCCAAGTGATCCGATTGGAATGGATATTGGCGAGATGAAGGATATGGATACCGCCGCACAAGAGCAGGAGGTCGATGTGTCAACTTACGGCAACATGCAAACTCACTTTGATGGGGAAGCTGGAGCCTTGGCTTATCTGCTATTTGTGCTGCTTTACATGCCTTGCGCTGCGGCCATGGGAGCATTAGTGCGAGAGACCGGTCGTCAATGGGCGCTGTTTACCGCGGTATGGTGTAACTACATGGCATTTATGTTTGCCACTGTGTTTTATCAAGTCGCGACCTTTGCCGCTCACCCTGCGCAGAGCCTGTTTTGGGTTGGCAGCTATGCACTCTCTTTGTTGCTACTGTGGTGGGCGGGTCGCCGTCACGGCGATATCGTGGCCCGCAAGGTGGTGACCTTATGATCTTGCGCGAGCTAGGCGATTACCTCGGTGCGCAGCAAAAGGTGAGTCGGCGTGAGCTGGCTCGTCACTTCCATACCTCTGAAGATGCGGTAGAAGCCATGCTTGGTGTTTGGATGCGCAAAGGGCGCGTTATCAAACGGATCAGCCGTGTATGTGGTGGTAGTTGCTGTGGCAAGAGTGAAGAAGTGATGTTTGAGTGGTGTGCACCTGGCCAGATTGGCATCAAGATTGGTTAAATCCCACGAGCCCTCATAATGGGGCTTATCAAAGATAAAAAACGGCAAATCCTCTATTAGGATTTGCCGTTTTTTTATCGTTTTTATATTACGGGGTGAGGGGGGATGCTCACGAGTGCAGGCCCTATCGCTAGTCAACGGTGCTCGTTAACGGTATTAGCTGACAGGTTTGCTCGCACGGTTAGCTAAGAGTGCCAGCGCTGGCTGAGCGTTGTTTGGCATTAATCGGTAGGCTTTGTGATGCTTGACGAGGGTGCTTTTCTTATTGCCTTGGCTCAGTAGCAAGCCATGGGCAAACGCGGCGTCTGCTAGCTGCGTCTCATCACCACGTACATAAAGCGTGAGGGGTTTGATAAGCTCACCAGCTGCGATATGGCCTAAAAATTCGTGACTACTGATGACTAAACTGGGTTGGCCATCTGATTGCAACCGCAGTTTAGCGTTCACCTCACTGTTGGTGACTATCTGCCAACCGCGCTCAGTGAGGGTTGTCAATAGCGCCGCAAGTTTGCACCCTAGCTGCTCGGGCGATGTGAGTGCACATGAATATTGGTCGCGGATGCGCTCTAACAATCCCTTGAGATCGGCGCCAGCCCCAAGGGTACGGCCAAGTTGCACCCACTCTTTCAAATCATCCATTACTAACCGGGAGAAGCGTTTCTCCTTGAGGGAGTCCGCCATCCAGGTGCACAAAAAGTGACTCTCTTGCGCTGGGGTGCGTTTGCCCGTTTTTAATAAGGCGGTGCGGGCCAATTCGGCAAGGCTTTGGTTAGCCATATCGAGCAGGGCCTGATTGTAGCAAGGAGGGGTCATCATCAATCCTTTTGACGTCATACACAGAGCAAAGGCGCCAATGGCGCCTTTGCTATTTAACACCGTAACCTGCAGCCTTATTTTGGCTGACGAGGCTTTTTGGTTGCCGCTAACCGCTTGAGACGTTGTCCTTGCAGTTTGCTTTCGGCCATCACCTGGGCCACGGCGTTATCTTCACGTTGTGGGCGCTTACCAAAGCGGCGGCGCTCTTGCAGCTGTTTGATCAGCTCGTCGCGGTTGCTCACTTCATAGCCTGGCACCATGATACGGCGGATCTTCTGGCCGATCAGGGCCTCAATTTCCAGCAAGGTGCGCTCTTCTTCGCGGCTGACAAAGGAGATGGCCATGCCATGCTTGCCGGCACGACCGGTACGGCCGATACGGTGGACGTAATCTTCCGCTAGAAATGGCAGATCGTAGTTGACCACATATTCCAAATTGGGAATATCCAAACCACGGGCGGCCACTTCGGTGGCGACCAGCACTCGTACTTTACCTTCAGTAAATTCGCGCAGGGCGCGGCGACGGTTACCTTGCGCTTTTTCGCCATGGACCACGGCAGACTTGATGCCATCGAGGTTCAGCTCCTCGATCAGCACATCACAGCTCTCGCGGGTACTGGCGAACACCAGTACCTGTTGCCAGTTCTGCTTGCCAATCAGCTCAGAGAGCAGCTCGCGCTTGCGCTTTTGCTCCACCGGATAGACGGTGTGGCTGACGGTATCGGCAGTGGAGTTCTGCTTGTTGACGCTGACGATTTGCGGTCTGTCTAGCATCAGGTTGGCCAGTTTCTTCACCGCGTCGGAGAAGGTGGCGGAGAAGAGCAGATTCTGGCGGGTCTTGTTGACCGCTTGCAGGATCTTCTGCACATCGGCACTAAAGCCCATATCGAGGATGCGATCCGCTTCATCCATCACCAAACACTCGACGCCAGAAAGACTAAGGTTGCAGGCGGTGAGGTGCTCCAGCAAACGGCCTGGGGTGGCCACAATGATGTGAGCGCCCGCTTTGAGTTTTTTAGCTTGCACGTCCTGCTTGCCACCACCCACGATAGTGATGGTGGTGATATCAAGATACTTGGCAAAATCATTGATGTTGCTTGCTACCTGAGCCGCCAGTTCGCGGGTCGGGGTTAAGATCAGCACCCGTGCATTAGATGGCTGAAGCGGAGCTGGATTATCAACCAGACGCTGCAAAATGGGCAGAGCGAAGGCGGCGGTCTTACCGGTACCGGTCTGGGCGCTGGCCAGCACATCGCGGCCACGGCGAATAGCCGGGATCGCCTGTTGCTGCACAGGGGTCATCTCCTGATAACCGCAATCTGAGACAGCACGCAAAATCTCGGGGGCAAAATCGAACGATTCAAATCTCATAATGGGTTCCTGTGTTCCAGCTGGGCTGTGTTTGGCTTGGTTAGCTCGGCATGAGCAAGACGGAGGTCATAACCACCGACGGCTGCGCCTGACATCAAGTCAGAGAGAGAGCCGGAAAATGGCGGGCGCGAAGTATAACAGAAACACGTTATAAATTCTGCTGCAAATAAATCGAGTTTTTCTCCCCCTGTTGACTGTGATGGGCGTTATTGTGCTTCGCGGCTCAAAAGAGAGGATGTTGGCGCGCAAAGACGCAAATTGGCCCGCATCGTATAAAACATCAGCCCTGCCACAGCAGAACTGATGGTGAGAGGTCACCATATTCGGGGCCTCTTTTATGACCCGTGGATGATGGGCTGATTGCATAAAAAAGCTGCAAAAAAGAGCCACCCGCGAAAACGGTTAGCGCGCTAGATAGTCCATGATTCCTTCGGCTGCCTTGCGCCCTTCGTAGATGGCAGTCACCACCAGATCGGAGCCGCGCACCGCATCGCCCCCGGCAAACACCTTGGGATTGCTGGTCTGGAAGGGGTATTCGGCCTGCTCACGCGCTTTTATGCGATCCCGATTGTCGAGCTCGATGTCAAACTCGGCCATCCAGGGTTGGGGGTTAGGTTTAAAGCCAAACGCCATCACCACCGCATCGGCGGCCAACACCTGCTCTGAGCCCTCAATCAACACCGCATTGCGGCGGCCATTGGCATCGGGCTCGCCCAGCTTGGTGCTCACCACCTTGATACCGACGGTGCGACCGTTGGCATCCAGTTCGACCGCCACCGGTTGCAGGTTGAACATGAATTCGACCCCCTCTTCGCGGGCGTTTTTCACCTCCCGCTTGGAGCCCGGCATGTTCTCCTCGTCGCGGCGATAGGCGCAGATCACCTTGGCGGCCCCCTGACGGATGGCGGTACGCACGCAGTCCATGGCGGTATCGCCACCGCCCAGCACCACCACCTGCTTGCCGGCGAAGTCGATGTAGTCCGCTTGCGCCTTCTCGAACCCCAGCAAGCGGTTGGCGTTGGCGATGAGGTAGGGCAGGGCGTCATAGACTCCCGGCGCCTCTTCGTTGGCAAAGCCGCCCTTCATGTATTTGTAGGTGCCGACCCCGAGGAAGACCGCATCGAACTCGCCGAGCAGGTCGGCGAAGGTGATGTCCTTGCCCACCTCGGTCTCGAGACGAAACTCCACGCCCATCCCCTGGAAGATCTCGCGGCGACGCTGCATCACCTCTTTTTCCAGCTTGAAGGAGGGGATACCAAAGGTGAGCAGGCCACCGATCTCCGGATACTTGTCAAACACCACCGGGGTGACGCCATTGCGTGCCAGCACATCGGCGCAGGCAAGACCCGCTGGGCCGGCGCCAATAACGGCGACCCGCTTGCCGGTCTTGACCACGTTCGAGAGGTCGGGCTTCCAGCCCATCTCGAATGCCTTGTCGGTGATGTATTTTTCGATGTTGCCGATGGTCACCGCACCGAAGCGATCGTTGAGGGTGCAGGAGCCCTCGCACAGACGATCCTGCGGGCAGACCCGACCGCACACTTCCGGCAGGCTGTTGGTCTGGTGGGAGAGCTCCACCGCCTCCAGAATGCGCCCCTCTTTGGCCAGTTTCAGCCAGTTGGGGATGTAGTTGTGGACCGGGCACTTCCACTCGCAGTAGGGGTTGCCGCACTCGAGGCAGCGATCCGCCTGCATCTGTACCTGCGGCTGATTGAAGGACTCGTAGATCTCCACAAACTGGATTTTGCGGATCTTGAGCGGCTTCTTGGGCGGGTCGACCCGCTGCACATCGATAAACTGAAATACGTTCTGGCTCATAGGGTTCCCTCCTTATTGCGCCTGGATTCTGAGTTCTGCACTGGAGCGGCTGGTGTGGCCCAGCAGCGATTTCACGTCGCTGGACTTGGGTTTGATCAGCCTGAACTTGGGCACATAGGCGTCGAAGTTGGCCAGGATCTCCTCGGCGCGCGAGCTGCCAGTCTCATTGAGGTGCGCCGTGATGATACCGCGCAGGTGCTCCTGATGGATGGCGAGTGTCGCCACGTCCAGCAGTTCCACCAGCTCGGGGTTAGTGCGCTTGGCGAAGTTGCCGCACTCGTCGAGTACGTAGGCAAAGCCGCCGGTCATGCCCGCCGCAAAGTTGACGCCGGTCTGACCCAGTACGGTGACGATGCCGCCAGTCATGTATTCACAACCGTTGTCGCCAATTCCCTCGACCACCGCCAGTGCGCCGGAGTTGCGCACCGCGAAACGCTCGCCGGCAGTGCCCGCGGCGTAGAGTTTGCCGCCGGTGGCGCCATAGAGGCAGGTGTTGCCGATGATGGCCGCTTCGTGGGATTTGAACGCTACGCCGACATGGGGCTTGATCACCAGCTTGCCGCCGGTCATCCCCTTGCCCACATAGTCGTTGGCATCGCCGGTGAGGATCATCTCGAGGCCACCTGCGTTCCAGACGCCGAAGCTCTGGCCTGCGGTACCGTTGAAGTGCACCTTGACCGGATCCGCCGCCATCCCCTGATTGCCGTGCCGTTTGACGATCTCGCCCGACAGACGGGCACCCACCGAACGGTCGGTGTTTCGAATGTCATAGCGGAACTCGCCGCCGCTTGAGGTTTCCACCGCTTCCAGCAGATCTTCCACCATCTTGAGGTTAAGCGGTCCCTTGTCGAAGGTGGGGTTGTGCTGCTGGCTGAACAGGCTGGAGCCTGCCGGAGCAACGGGACGGGCCAGAATGCCAGAGAGATCCAGCTTGGCCTGACGGGCGGTGAGGCCGGGCAGGGCTTCCAGCAGATCGGTGCGGCCAATCAGGTCGGTCAGTTGGGTGACGCCGAGCTGAGCCATCAGCTCGCGAGTCTCCTCGGCGATGAACTTGAAGTAGTTCATCACCATCTCCGGCAGGCCGGTGAAGTGCTCGCGACGCAGCTTCTCATCCTGAGTGGCAACGCCGGTGGCGCAGTTGTTCAGGTGGCAAATACGCAGGTATTTGCAACCGAGCGCCACCATGGGGCCGGTGCCAAAGCCGAAGCTCTCGGCGCCGAGGATGGCCGCCTTGATGATATCGAGGCCTGTCTTGAGGCCGCCATCCACCTGCAGCCACACCTTGTGGCGCAGGCCGTTGGCGACCAGCGCCTGTTGGGTTTCAGCCAGCCCCAGCTCCCACGGGGAACCGGCGTATTTGACCGAGGTGAGGGGACTTGCGCCGGTGCCGCCGTCATAACCTGAGATGGTGATGAAGTCGGCATAGGCCTTGGCTACGCCGCAGGCGATGGTGCCCACGCCGGGTTCTGCGACCAGTTTCACCGACACCAGACAGCTCGGGTTGATCTGCTTGATGTCGAAGATGAGCTGGGCCAGATCCTCGATGGAGTAGATGTCATGGTGCGGCGGTGGCGAGATCAGGGTCACGCCGGGCACGGAATAGCGCAGCTTGGCGATCTGGGCGGTGACCTTGTCACCGGGCAGTTGGCCACCTTCACCGGGCTTGGCGCCCTGAGCCACCTTGATCTGCACCACATCGGCGTTCATCAGGTAGTGGGGGGTGACGCCAAAGCGGCCGGAAGCCACCTGCTTGATGCGCGAATTCTTCTCACTGCTGAAACGCTTGGGATCTTCGCCCCCTTCGCCGGAGTTGCTCTTGCCTCCGAGGCGGTTCATCGCCACAGCCAGTGCCTCGTGGGCCTCAGGGCCGAGGGCACCGATGGACATAGCGGCGGAGTCGAAGCGGGGGAACAGCTTGTCAGCTGGCTCCACCTGATCCAGCGCCACTGGATTGTCGACCTTCTTCAGGGCAAGCAGATCGCGCAAGGTGGCGACCGGGCGCTCGTTGACCAGCCGGGCATACTCCTTGTAATCGGCATAGTTGCCGGAGCGCACCGCGGTTTGCAGGGTCTGCACCACATCCGGGTTGTAGGTGTGGTACTCGCCGCCGTGGACGAACTTGAGCAGGCCACCGTGGGCGAGGGGCTTGTGGGCTAGCCAAGCGTACTGAGCGAGCTGGTGTTGATCTTGCTGGATATCAGTAAAATCGGCACCCTGAATACGGCTCGACACACCGCGAAAGCAGCTATTAACCACCGATGTGGCCAGACCGACCGCTTCGAACAGCTGGGAGCAGCGATAGCTGGCCACCGTGCTGATGCCCATCTTGGACATCACCTTGTAGAGCCCCTTGTTGATGCCGTTGCGGTAGTTGACCATCGCCTGGCGCAGTGACAGGGTGAGCACGCCCTCTTCAACCTGTTTGGCTAGGGTTTCGTAGGCCAGATAGGGGTAGATGGCGGTTGCACCAAAGCCCAGCAGCACCGAGAAGTGGTGCGGATCACGGCAGCTTGCGGTCTCTACCAGAATGTTGGCGTCGCAGCGCAGGTTGTTGTCCACCAAGGTGCGCTGCACCGCGCCTACCGCCATGGCGGCCGGGATCGGCAGGGTGTCGGCGCTGATATCGCGATCCGACAGCACCAGCAGCACGGTGCCACTCTTGGCGGCAGTGTTGGCCTCGTCACAGATGCGGTTGATCGCCGCTTCCAGCCCCTCTTTGGGTTTGAAGTTGAGGCTGATCAGCTGATGACGGTAGTACTCCCCTTCTAGCGCCAGCAGCTGGTGGAAGTCGGAGTAGAGCAGGATTGGCGACTGGAACAGCACCCGGTGGGCGTGGCCGAAGGTCTCGTTGAAGACGTTTTGCTCGCGACCGATACAGGTGGCCAGCGACATCACGTGGTTTTCCCGCAGCGGGTCGATGGGCGGGTTGGTCACCTGGGCAAACATCTGGCGGAAGTAGTCGTACAAGGTGCGCGGGCCGGAGGAGAGTACCGCCATCGGGGTATCATCCCCCATGGAGCCCACCGCTTCCTGACCGTTCTCAGCCAGTACCCGGATGATCTGATCCAGCTCCTCGAAGGAGTAGCCAAACAGCTTCTGATAGGTTTTCAGCTGGTCGTCAGCAAATTCGCGGCGGCCGGTTTGGCAGTCGTCCATCTGCTCGAACGGCACCAGTCGGGTGCAGTGCTTGTCCATCCACTGCTGGTAGGGGTGGCGGTTCTTGAGATCGTCATCGATCTCAAAGCTACTCCAGACCTTACCATTATGGGTATCGAGTACGAACAGCTCGCCTGGGCCAACGCGGCCTTTTTCTAATACCTCGTCAGGGGCGTAGTCCCAGATACCAACCTCTGAGGCGAGGGTGAGAAACTTGTCTTTGGTGATGACGTAGCGAGCAGGCCGCAGGCCATTTCGGTCAAGGGCGCAGGTGGCGTAGCGGCCGTCGGTCATCACAATACCGGCGGGGCCGTCCCACGGTTCCATGTGCATGGAGTTGAAGTCGTAGAAGGCGCGCAGGTCGTCATCCATGTTCGGATGTTTTTGCCATGCAGGCGGGATCAACAGGCGCATGGCGCGAAACAAGTCCATACCTCCGGCGAGGAAGAGATCCAGCATGTTGTCGAGGCTGGAGGAATCCGACCCCGTGGTATTGACGAAGGGGGCCGCTTCCTGCAGATCGGGAATGAGCGGGGTGGCAAACTTGTAGCTGCGCGCCTTGGCCCACTGACGGTTGCCGGCGATGGTGTTGATCTCGCCGTTGTGGGCCAGATAGCGAAACGGCTGCGCCAGCGGCCAGCGCGGGCTGGTGTTGGTGGAGAAGCGCTGGTGGAACACGCAGATGGCCGCCTGCATGCGGATGTCGGCGAGATCCAGATAGAAGCGCGGCAAGTCCACCGGCATGCACAGCCCTTTATAGACGGTGACCAGGTTGGAGAGGCTGACGATATAGAAGTAGTCGTCGTTGATGCGCTTCTCGATACGGCGGCGCACGATATAGAGGCGGCGCTCCAGATCCTGTTCAACCCAGCCGGGAGGCGCGTTGACAAAGACCTGTTCAATACTGGGCAGGGAGGCTTTGGCGATGGGGCCGAGCACATTGGTATCGACGGGCACTTTGCGCCAGCCGACCAGACTCAGGGTCTCTTTTTCCAGCTCCTCGTCGATGATGTCGCGAGTCTGCTGGGCCAATACGGGGTCAGGGTTGAGAAACAGCATGCCGACCGCGTACTTGCGGCCAAGGTGCCAGCCCTTCTCTTCGGCGACCGCGCGATAGAAGCTGTCGGGTTTTTGCAGCAGCAGACCGCAGCCATCGCCGGTCTTGCCGTCGGCGGAGATCCCGCCGCGGTGCTGCATGCGAGCCAATGCTGACATCGCGAGACGAACAAGCTTGTGGCTGGCTTCCCCTTCCATGTGGGCCAACAGGCCGAAGCCACAGTTATCCCTCTCCAGCTTTGGATCATATAACGACATTGCATTTCTCCCTTGCAGGACCCGACATCGCGCAGCCATACCTTGGCTGCGTAAGTTGCGATGGGATCTTGTGATTCCGTTTGCCTGATGTGGCGAGGCATCAAATTAATGGGATTTACTGACAAGGTCAATCATTGTAGGGCCTGTGGTTCGATGTGAAAACAATGAGAAAATATCGTTTGTGAAGGATGAGCTCGGCGAATGTCTGAAATTATCCATTCTTTGAACCAATTCGGGGCTAAACGAACCGTTATCTAGGATGTAAATATGTGCAAGTGGATAGGCACACGATGTAGTCATATTACTCACGATGATCCTAACGTCAGTGGTGTAAAGTGTGAGACCTGTGCCTAACGCTAGGTGCGTCGGTGCGATCTATAAAAACGCCATACATACCCCATCAATGCCCTATCAATGGCAAAATAGTGTTTTTACTCCGTTCGCGAGCTTGATCCAGCTCAGCGCCTATTTTGCACACACTCATATAATGGTGACCCATTAGCGGAGGTGCCATGCAGTTAAACGAACTCGTCAATACATTCGGCCAAGACCTAAAACTGCGTCATGGTCAGAAGATCCATAAACTTTCTATTCATGGTGCGTTCACGTGTCCAAACCGTGACGGTACCTTAGGTCGCGGTGGCTGCACCTTTTGCAATGTCGCCTCATTTGCTGACGAGTCGGCTCAGCAGCTCTCGGTGGTACAACAGCTGGTGGCACGGCGTGATGAGATAACTCGAGCTAAGCGCTATCTAGCTTATTTTCAGGCGTATACCAGCACCTATGCCGAGGTTGAACATCTGCAGCGTATGTATGAAGAGGCGCTTTCAGTCAGCGATATGGTAGGGCTTTGTGTGGGAACTCGCCCCGATTGTGTGCCTGATGCAGTACTGGACCTGCTGGCTGGGTATCAGGCTCGTGGGTTTGAGGTGTGGCTGGAGCTCGGGCTACAAAGTGCTAATGATAAGACGCTGCAGCGGATCAATCGTGGACATGGTTATGCCGCTTATGCCGATGCGGTTGCCAGAGCCCATCAACGGGGGATTAAGGTATGTGCTCACCTTATCGTTGGCTTACCAGGAGAGACACCGATGGATAGCCTCGATACCCTGCATCGAATTGTGGATACCGGCGTTGAGGGGATTAAATTGCATCCGCTTCATGTGGTGGAGGGGAGTACCCTTGGCAAAGCCTGGCAAGCGGGTCGATTGGAGGTGCTGACACAGGCGCAATATGTAGAAGCGGCGGTCAAAATGATCCAGCACACCCCCCCTGACGTGGTCTACCACCGCATTTCGGCATCGGCACGTCGCCCTGCGTTATTGGCCCCTGTTTGGTGTGAAAATCGGTGGCTGGCAATGACCGATATTGCCAATAAGTTGGCTAAAAGCGGCCCACAAGGACACGCGCTAGGTCGGCCATTTATCCCAGCGACACCAATTGACACTAATGGATGTGGATAATTTATTTCAAGTAGAACATAGACTTATGTAAAAACGATCGTGTCAGAAACGATAGATTTGGCACATTTCACTTGATATAGTGACGTAAATCCTCAAGGCTATGGGCGATTAAACTTGAAATGCGCCATCAAGGCAGTGATATCATAACGTGACATTAATCACGTTAATGAACCAATAACCCCGAAGAGGGATAGACCTCAATCTCTCGGTAGCTCTGCTGCGAATATGTGGATCAAATGAGAGATCTGTTTAAAGGTTTAGCCTGACACCGGGCATGTTTACAGCACAATAACAGCGCATTCGTAATCAAGGTTTGTGGTTATGTAAGGGTTTATTGCGGTGAAGAATTGAGGCTGATGCGTTACCAAAATAGTTTTTTTTAGGGCGCGTCAGTGGTAAGCACGTAAGTGCAAAAAAGCGTGGTAGATACTCTTATCGACCCGATATATGCAATGACAGGGTGCTATGCAATCAGAAACAACGCGTATTGATGAGCTATCAGAGTGTTTAGTCTTTTTGACTCGCTTCTATGGTGTGCCGAACAGTCAGGATGCCCTGACCACGGGTCTTCCTCTGGTCTCTGGCCGGCTAACGACGGCACTTTTTTGTCGTGCAGCTGAACGAGGTGGCTTATCAGCCCGTGAGGTTATTCAGCCGTTAGCTGAAATTTCCCCTTTATTGCTGCCTTGTGTGCTTCAAATGAGCAGCGGCGGGGCCTGTATTTTACTTGAGTGGAACAAAGACCGCAGCGAAGGAAAAGTCATTTTTCCACAGGCGGGGGATGCCGCTCAATGGATCCCAACAGTCCAGCTGGAAGATCAATATAAAGGACGGCTTTTCTACGTTAAAAAGCAGTTCAAATTTGACGAGCGCTCGCCGAAAGTCTTGAAAACTCGCGATGGTCATTGGTTCTGGAGCACGCTATTTGAATCCCGTGGTATTTATCGGGATGTGTTGATTGCCTCCATTTTGATCAACTTGTTTGCTATCGCAAGTCCACTGTTCACCATGAACGTTTATGACAAGGTTGTCCCAAACCTTGCGTTTGATTCGTTATGGGTGCTAGCCGCCGGAGCCATGGTGGTCTTTACCTTTGATTTTGTAATGCGCCAATTGCGTAGCTACTTCATTGATATTGCAGGTAAAAAATCGGATGTGCTGTTATCAGCAAAGATCTTTGCCAAGGTAATGAACATGCGGATGGAATCGCGCCCGGCTTCTACCGGTGCTTTTGCCAAACATCTGCAAGAGTTTGAATCGGTTCGAGAGTTCTTCACGTCGGCAACGGTATCTACGCTTGTTGACCTACCCTTCGCGGTGTTCTTCCTCATTATTATTTGGATCTTCGCTGGGGTCATGGTGGTGGTTCCCATCGTCGCAATGATCATTTTGGTGGCATATAGCTTCTACATTCAAGGGCCGCTTAAGCAGTCTATTGAAGAGGGCTCACGATTAGCCTCGCAGAAAAACGCCAACTTGATTGAGAGTATTTCAGGGTTAGAAACCGTTAAGATTTTTGGTGCTGAGAGCATGTTCCAACATCGTTGGGAGCAAGCGGTATCACATATTTCTACATGGGGTGTGCAGACTCGTCGCATTACCAATTCCATGTCATCCCTGGCCAGTTATATTCAGCAGGTTGTGACCGTTGGACTCGTTATTGTCGGTGTTTACCAGATATCGGAAGGGTTGGTCACCATGGGGGGCATGATAGCAGCGGTGATGTTAGCCAGCCGTGCGATTGCACCCATGGTGCAGCTCTCGGTACTGTCGACCCGCTATAACCAAGCTAAATCGGCATTGGAAATTTTAGACAAAATCATGCAAACCCCCGGCGAGCAAGAAGAGGGTAAGCAATATATCCATCATCCAGTGATCACGGGCAAAATTGAATTTGAAAGTGTCTCTTTCAAATATCCTGAGATGGAAACCAGTACCCTGCACAACATTAATCTCTCGATTAAACCAGGGGAAAAGGTGGCGATTATCGGCCGGATTGGCGCAGGTAAAACGACCTTAGAAAAATTGTTGATGGGATTATATCGACCCACTGATGGTTCGGTGCGCCTTGATGGTTTTGATCTAGACCAGCTGCCGCCTTCGGCGATCCGGCGCAATATTGGCTGCGTTCCTCAGGACGTGGTGCTATTTTTTGGCTCTGTTCGCGACAACATCATGTTGGGTAATCCACTCATCGATGACGCCAGTGTATTGCGTGCAGCTAAACGCGCAGGGGTTACCGAATTTACGAACCGTGACCCTAACGGGTTGGATCGTCAGATAGGTGAGGGCGGACGTCAACTTTCTGGTGGTCAGCGTCAGGCAATTTTGCTGGCCCGTGCACTGCTAAACAATCCGCCCATTCTGGTAATGGATGAGCCAACCTCGAACATGGATAACCAGTCTGAATTTTTGGTTAAGCAGGAGCTCGCTAAGCTCGGTGCCGATACAACCTTGATTTTGATCACTCATAAAACTTCCATGCTCGATGTTGCCTCTCGGGTGATCGTTATTGAACAAGGTCACATAGTGGCAGATGGCCCTAAGGCGGTAGTATTGCAACAGCTCAAGGAAGGCAAAGTACGTATGCAGGAGGTGTCCCATGATTAAGGGGATTATGAATCGGTTCAAGAGAGCCCCAAAAGATCCTGCTGCCGATGTGTTACCTGCACCTGAGCATCTGGAGTTTGTTGATGACGGCTCTGCCGCGGTACTACTGACCACGCCGACCCGCGCGCGTGTCTTGTTATGGTGCTGTTTTTTATTCTTTATCAGCGCCATCGTATGGGCGAGCTGGGCCAAGCTTGATGAAGTGACCGTTGGCCAAGGTAAAATTATGCCTTCTCGCCAACTGCAGGTGATTCAAAACTTAGAGGGGGGGATCGTTAAAGAGATCTTCGTCAAAGAGGGAGATGTGGTAGAAAAAGGCCAACCATTACTGCGCATCGATGATACGCGTTTTCGTTCAGACTTTCGTGAACGTGAACAAGAGGTCGTGAATCTACGAGGTGATGTGGCCCGCTTACGAGCAGAAATGACAAGTATTGACGTCCGAAATGATAGCTCAGTAGGCTGGCGTCAGCAGGTGACGATCACTCAAAGTCCGATCCAGTTTCCTAAAGGATATGAGTCTGAATTTCCTGAATATGCCAAGCGCGAGCATTCAGTGCTGCGGGATCGTCTCAACAACTTGAAGAACCAGCTTTATATTGTGGGTCAGCAAATTGAGCAAAAAGAGCAAGAGCTAATTGAGCTTAATGCTAAGATCCGCACCGTAGGGCGCAGCGTAGAGCTCGCTCGACAAGAACTCAATATTAGTCGGCCGCTGGCGAAAGAAGGTATAGTGCCTCAAGTAGAACTTATCAAACTTGAGCGTCAGGTTAACGAAATGCAAGGCGAGCTTGAAAACAATCGCCTGATGATCCCAAAACTTAATTCAGTGTTGCGTGAAGCCATCTCTAAACGTAATGATATAGCGCTCACGTTTAGGGCTGAATCCCAGACCGAACTTAATGAAAAGCAAGGTCAGCTTGGTAAGCTGTCAGAAGGACAAGTCGGCTTACAAGACAGGGTAGACAGAACCAGTGTGGTAGCCCCTCTTAAGGGCACGATTAAAAAGCTCAAAATTAATACTCTTGGTGGCGTTGTGCAGCCAGGAATGGATTTGATGGAAATCGTACCTTTAGAAGATACCCTATTGGTCGAAGCCAACGTTTCCCCCAAAGATATTGCATTTTTACGACCCGGTTTAGATGCAGTAGTTAAAATTTCGGCGTATGACTTTACCATTTATGGAGGATTGCATGGCAAGGTTGAACAGATAAGTGCTGACTCGATTCAAGATAAAGAAGGGAACTCGTTTTATCTGGTTCGAGTACGTACTAACAAAAGTTATTTGGGCGATGAGCTTAACGCACTTCCCATCATCCCCGGTATGTTAGCCAGTGTAGATATCATCACTGGTAAAAAAAGTGTCTTAGACTACCTGCTCAAGCCTATTTTACGAGCAAGACAGTCAGCACTGAGAGAACGATAAGCCAACAATCTAAAAACAAAATATGACGATTGGAGATAACATGAAAAAAACGATTGTTGCCATGCTAATCAGTGGCATCACCTTAATTCCTTCATTGGGCCAAGCCCAGACCCTGGAACAGTCCGTCGGCCAAACCTTGGCGACGCACCCGAAGATCAAGGAAGCGTTTGATCTGTATCAGGCACGTCTTTATCAAAATGAAGGGGCTAAAGGTGGTTACTACCCCACTATCGATCTGACTGCCGGTATTGGTCGTGAGCACGTTGAAAATGACTACGCTAATGGTAAGGATAATAATGGTAACAATTTACCGGACGATAAAAAAGGCACCATGACTCGTAAAGAATCTGGTCTTAGCCTGCGTCAGATGTTGTTTGACGGTTTTGATGTTAGCAATAACGTCGCGCGCACCAAAGCTGAAGCCAGTGCTCAGCGTTTAGCCATGATTTCTGAAGCAGATAATACCGCTCTGCGGGTTGCTGAGGTTTACCTCAATGTGCTGCGTCAAAAAGAGTTAGTTGAGCTTTCTAAGCAAAACTTAGAAACCCATGAGCAGATCCGCAGTGACATCAAAAAGCGCACTGACTCAGGTTTAGGCTCTACCGCTGACCAAACCCAAATTGATGGTCGTGTTGCGCGTGCTTACTCAAACCAAGCTGCCGCTGAAAACAATCTGCATGATGCAGAGAGTGAATTCATTCGGGTAGTCAATGAAACGCCAAAGGATCTGGTTCAACCAGTACCTAATGCGAAGTTGCTGCCAACTAGCATCGATTCTGCCTTGAAAATTGCAACTGAGTTCCATCCAACGTTGCTCTCTTCCCTGCAAGACATCGAAGCGGCTAAGTATCAACATGAAGGCGCAAAATCTGGTTTCTACCCAAATGTTGCGCTAGAAGTGGATCAAAACTGGAACAAGGACGTCAATGTTGTTAAAGGTCGTCAAGATGATCTGACTGCAATGGTTCGGATGCGTTATAACCTGTTCCGTGGTGGCTCTGACGTAGCTGAAACCAAGGCAACCTCAGCCCTTTATTCCCAAGCGAAAGATATTCATGTGAATGCCTTTCGTGAAGTGGAAGAGGGTACTCGCTTAGCTTGGAACGCAAAAGAGTCACTGGCCAAGCAAAAAACATTCTTGAAAGAACACGTTAACGCAAGTTATGACACCGTTCAGGCCTATAAGAAGCAATTTGGTTTGGGTCAACGGACTTTGCTAGACGTGCTGAACACCGAGAATGAATTGTTTGAAGCTCGTCGCAGCTATATTGCCGCTGAGTATGATAGCTTGCTGGCTGACTACCGCATTCTGAATGCGACCGGCAGCCTGCTTAACGCGTTTGACGTAAAGCAACCTACTGCATGGCAAGCAAAAAAATAATCGTTCGAAATTGATCCCAACGGGATATTGAACGCACCTAGGGTGGCTGTTTATGACAGTCACCCTATCCGTTAATTACACATGGTTTTCAGGTGCTTCCAGTAAAACTACATCAGGCAAACGATGTAACACGTCAGCATGGCGACGGTTACCGACCTCCTTTTATCCTTAGAGGATGGGCATTGTTATGCCTACGTGCTCTACGTCACTCCTTATGGTTTCTATTACTACCCCTCTCTTTGTTGCTCAGTGCAAGTCAATCAATGCCAGCAGCAGATCAACGATTGATCGATCGTGCCCAGCAAACGTATGGTGCAGCGGCTCAAAAACGGGTAACCCGTTGGCGAACCATGGTACTTGAGGCTAAAAACAATCGACAAACTGATGAGAAAAAGTTAGAACGAGTAAACAATTTTTTTAATCAGATGCGTTTTATTGACGATATCAAGCTGTGGCGCAAGAAAGATTATTGGGCCACCCCACTAGAGTTTTTAGGCTCAGCAGGAGGAGATTGCGAGGATTTTAGTATTGCTAAATACTCGACATTGCTCGAGCTTGGGATCCCTGATGAAAAAATGCGGATGGTGTATGTCAAAGCGGTAGATTACAACCAGTTTCATATGGTAGTGGCATATTATGAGACGCCCTCTTCCGTTCCTGTGATTTTAGATAATTTAATTGGTTCTATTCGCCCTGCAACACAGCGGCGAGACCTCATACCAATTTACAGTTTTAACGGTAGTCACTTGTGGTTGATGAAGGCTCGAGGCCAAGGGCAGCTGGCTGGTCAATCATCTCGTTTGGGACTATGGAATAATTTACGCAATCGCATGACTTCAGGGCGATTGGCTCGGCCAGCGGTGAATTTGGATGATTAACCTATGACGCTCTATCGACAGTTATTAGCTACCATGCTGCTGTTGTTTGGATTACTTTTTGCAGCCACTTATTGGGTGCAATTTAATTCAACGCGCACTTATCTCGCGCAGCAACAGCAAACAACGGTTACCAATACCGCCACTTCGTTAGGCCTAGCGCTGACCCCTTACCTGGAAAATGGTGACAAGGTCGGTGCGCAGTCAGTGATCCAAGCCATCTTTGATGGTGGCTATTATCGACTGATCCGCCTTGATCTCCTTGCCTCTAAGGACGTTATCGAGCAAGAAAATCCCAATGACATTGAAGGGGTACCGGATTGGTTTATCAATTTGGGCCTGTTTCCTGAGGTGTCTAATGAGTCAATCTTGACATCTGGTTGGTTGCAGCTGGGTAAATTAAAGGTGGTCGGCCACCCAGGTCAGGCTTATCACGAGCTTTGGCGAGGCATGAGTCAACTGGCAAGTTGGTTTTTAGTGGGTTTTATTTTGACCACTATCTTGTTGATGATCGCACTTAAATATCTACTCACTCCGCTTAAACAGATTTGCGATCAGGCTGTTGAGATTGAGCTGCATCATTTTGCTAAAAGCATTCCTGAGCCTAAAACTTACGAGTTAAAGCAGGTTGTGCAGGCGATCAATAACCTCTCTGGCAAATTGGCTGTGCAGTTTAAAGAGCAAGCATCAGAAGCTGAAACATTACGAGAGCGGGTTTATATCGATGCCGTATCCGGTCTTGGTAACCGCACCTATTTTGTTGGTCAAGTGAACGCTTGGATCGCGGAGGCAGGACAGGGTGGTGTCATGCTGATCGCGGTTGATATGCTAGATGACATCTACCGTGATGAGGGCTTTGCTGCTCGCGATAACATGGTTAAATCCATTGCTAAGGCGCTAAAAGAGCAATTACAAGGATGGGATGGTGCGGCGTTGGCTCGGATTTCAGCAACAGAATATGCGCTGCTTTGCCCAACGGATGATCTCAGTAAGCTGAAAACGCTTGCCGAGGTAATGAATAGCCGGATTGCTGATTTGGTTGTGAACCCCATGGGCGAAGGTCAAGCGCTGTCTGTTATTGGTATCGCCGCCCGCGGTGCCAATGACGATCTCTCAAGTTTGCTCACTAAAGCGGATAATGCCTTAGGTAAGGCGCGTAATGAGCGCTGCGGTACCGTTGTAATGGAAGGTGGCTCAGAGGTTGGTACGTTTGGCCGTTTAGCTTGGCGTGATCTGGTGCAAGATGCCATCGCCAATCAACTCTGGCGTTTCAAGGCCCAACCAGCATGCCGCTTTGATAACGGAGAACGACTACATGCGGAGTTGTTCGCGTCCATCTCCCGCGATGGTACGGATTACTTTGCTGGACAATTTTTGCCTGCTATCGAGCAGTTTAAGTTGGGTTGCGAATTTGATCAGGCCGTTCTTGAAGCGTGTGTTCCATTACTGCGTAAGCAACCTGATTTGACTCTTGCCATTAATATCACCGCAGGCTCACTTTGTTCAGATGAGTTTTTAGCCTGGTTGACATGTTATTTGGATGCCCATGCAGAATTGCAAGATCGGTTGCTATTTGAGATCCCCGAAGCCTCAATTATCAAGCATAAGGAAAATATCGCTGAGTTAGTGAGCACCTTGAAGGCTCATGGCTTCCAGTGGGGCGTTGATCATTTCGGCCGTCACTTCCACTCTTTGGGTTATCTCGAAGAGCTGGCACCTGCGTACGTTAAGGTTGATCATGGTTATACCAGTCAAATCATGGAGCCGGGTGCTGATACCTCATTTTTGGCTGCGGTGTGCCGCGCAGCCCATAATGCGGGTGTGATAACCATTGCTACCCGTGTCGAAAATCAAGACCAAGTAGCACAGCTCGCAAAGCTGCATATTGATGGTTACCAAGGTTTTGTTCATCCAACGTTTTCGTTATCTTGAACCATACATCTGTAAAAAGCCCCGAAAGGGGCTTTTTTTTTTATCTCATAAAGGAGAGCTATCGCTAATAGAGGAGTGAAAGGCGTAGACGTTATATGACCTCTTTTCATGTACGGATGTGCGCTTAAAAAACCAATCCTCCTATTTTTTTCCCTCCATCTACCCAATACACCCTAATAATTCACATTTTTGCAACAGACAGATTCGTTAACTCCTTCTACCGTATAGCAATCAAGATCTATCACGTTGGAGCAAATGGATATGCGGACCCAAATTATTGATAAGTCAGTGGTTATCTCTGCAATTAAAGGGGATGTAGCGATCGTGTTGGCTGACGGAAGCAGTCGACCATTGCAAAAAGGAGAGATCCTTCAACCCGGTGCGAAGGTGACCCTTGCTGACGATGCCAAGCTCGCCGTTACCCTTTTTGACGACAGCCCTGTTGCGAACTCCCCGATAAATGATGGATCTGCGCTTCCATCGGCAAGTGACCGGCGAGAGGGCCCACCCGCTGAAATTGCGGCGTTGCAAACGTCGATTTTACAAGGTGTGGATCCCACTAAAAACTTCGAGGCAGCCGCCGCCGGGGGGGACCCTGCAGGCGGTGCGGGTATTGGCGGGGTCGCAGGAGGGAGCGGCAATGGTGGTTTTGTGACTATCGATAGGACCGCTGCCCAGACTATTGCTGCCGCGGGTTTTGATACAGGGTTTGAGGCGATCACTGCGATCAATGAAAATCAGGATGACGGGTTGATCTTAGCTAACCAACTTGAAGATCTCAGTGAAGTTGTGATTATCCAAGAGGGAACTATCAGTCGTGGCAATGTATTAGCTAATAGCACTAATCCTGATGGGCCTAGCGATACCAGCATCGATTCATTTGATTGGGGCAGTAATATTGGCGTGCCTGCGGGTACTACAGCCACCATTCCCGGTGTGGGTTCACTTATCATCAATCCAGATGGCAGTTACACGTTTACGCCAGTTCCTAATTACAGTGGTCTTGTACCACCGATAAGCTACACCGTCACCGATGGTACCGATTCCGTTCAATCGTCATTGTCTATTACCATCAGCCCCGTAGATGACCCTGTTAGGCTTGGAGGACTACAGCAGCAAGGGGGAGAGCTGAAGCTTGATGAGGCAAACTTGGCTGATGGGCGTGATCCAAATTCAGGCTCACTGACTCAGAGTGGTACTTTTAGCTTTAGCGCCTCAGATGGCGTTCAAAGCTTAACGTTAGGAGGCGTTCAACTGATCGTAAATGGACAGGTGATATCGTCGCTTCCTCTCACTATTACTAGCCCGCTAGGAAATTTGCTTTCAATTACTGCCATTACATATAACTCGGTCACTGGTGAAGGGCAGATTAGTTATAGCTATACCCTCAATGATAATGAAACCCACACTCGACCATTCAATGATGCCTTTTTAAGTGAAACGTTCAGCGTTGTGTTAACGGATCTTGATGGTGATAAAGCCGAAGAGACACTTAATGTCACTATTTTGGATGATCTCCCTGTATTGGCTGGCATTGAAGATGGCCAAGCTGTTAGTGGATTGGTCCATGAGGATGCCCTAAGTGGTGGTAACAGTGATGCACCTCAAGCTAGTCAAGCCATCGGCGTGCCAGGCACCCTCAACAGCTTGGTGAACTTTGGTGCTGATGGTATTGGCGGGTTTGCGTTAAATAGCAATATTGATGCGCTGAGCGCTCAAAACCTAACATCTGGCGGTGTCGCACTGAGTTACCGCATCGACAGCAGCGGCAAGTTGATTGCGACAGCTGGCGTGGATGGTGGAATAGTATTTAGCCTAACTGTGGGTGAGGATGGCAGTTACATCTTCACGCTCTCTGGTCCGCTCGACCATCCGCAGGCAGATGGCAATGACGATGAAACCCTGCCTGGTGTGGGCATTGATTTCTCTGGGTTGCTGAGTGCTACCGACGGCGATGGTGACCCGCTGGTAGGCGGCTTCCCGGCGGGCAGCTTTGTGATCAACGTGCAGGACGATGTGCCGGAGCTGGCAGAGGGCGAACAAGCGCCGCAGGTCAGCGGACTGGTCAATGAAGATGCGCTGGCGGGGGGTAATGCGGACAGTCCGCAGACCCTGGT
>JBOFTS010000051.1:0-23981 GCA_051652185.1 Aeromonas sp. | reverse complement strand
GAGAAACAAGCGGAACAGTTTGTATTACCGGCACGAAGGGAACGAAGTTACCCCCGCTGCGTGAAGCCAAGGCCACAGAGGTATAGTGTGAAAAAAGCCAATAAAAACAATGCCAGTCAGGCTTAACTGACTGGCATTAGGCCTCGATGGCCCCTTATCTTTTGAGATAAAAATTACTTCATGAAGAGGCCTGCGCCCCGCCCTTCCATGGCATCACGCCAACCACCAAGCCAATGCCCTCTAGCATCTAGACACTGATACGGACACTCTTCTTTGTGTTTGCCGATCACCCCTGCTTGATAACCGCGCGCACGCGCTCTATCTAAACGGTCACGTTTTTGTCTCTTCATTATCTACGTCCCTCTCCATGGCACAAAAAAGGCGACCAATTATTAATCGGTCGCCCTTATCTTTACCCCAGCAAAGGGCTTGGGTCAAATAAAAACATGTGCCATCAATGGGTCATCTGATGGATAACGCTAACCCTACTGAAGGTTCAATAATAAAACAGTTAATCTGAGTTTTTTAGACTTTCAAGCTCTTCCCAACGACTAAATGCCTGTTCAAACGCCATTTCAGCTGCACTGCACGCATCTAATTTTTGCTGAGTTTGATCGCTTGGCAATGAGAAGAAGCTTGGCTGATTGATCTCGTTTTGCAATGCCTCAAGCTCGCCCTCTAACTGCTCTAACCGAGCAGGCAAACTATCGAGCTCAAGCTGTAATTTATATGACAGTTTCTTGCTCTTCTTCGCCGTATCGCCCGCTTCTATCAGTGGCTCTGTTGTTTTAACTTGAGTACTTTTAGCTTGCTGCTGGGTGTTTTGTAGTTCACGAGTTGCCATCATGTCGGCATACCCCCCAACATAATCACTGATCTGGCCATCGCCTTCAAACAACCAACAACCGGTCACGGTATTGTCAATGAAACGACGATCGTGACTAACGAGTAGCAGCGTACCAGGGTAATCCGCCAGCAACTCTTCAAGCAGCTCTAGGGTTTCCACATCCAAATCGTTGGTTGGTTCGTCAAGGATCAGTAAGTTACTGGGCTTGAGAAATAACTTGGCGAGTAGCAAACGGTTCTTTTCACCACCAGACAGGGCTTTCACCGGGGTGCGCGCACGCTTTGGCTCAAACAGAAAATCTTGTAAGTAACCAAGAATATGGCGAGACCGACCACGCACCATCACCTCTTGCTTGCCCTCCCCGACGTTTTCCATCACCGTTTGCTCAGGATCGAGCTGATCGCGATATTGGTCAAAATAGGCCACATCTAGTTTAGTGCCGCCTTTAACCATGCCACGACTTGGGGTTAACTGACCTAACAACAATTTGATGAGTGTGGATTTACCGCAACCGTTAGGGCCAACCAGTGCAATTTTATCGCCTCGCAGTACTTGCAAGTCGAGTCCTTTGAACAAGGTGCGATCGCCAAAGTCCAGACCTAGCCCTTCGGTTTCAAAGACCAACTTGCCAGAGCGATTAACGTCATCCATCTGCAATTTAGCTTTACCTTGCAGCTCACGACGCTGAGAACGCTCCATGCGCATGGCCTCAAGAGCCCGTACTCGTCCTTCGTTACGCGTGCGACGAGCCTTGATCCCTTGGCGAACCCATACCTCTTCTTGGGCTAACTTGCGGTCAAACTCCGCATTTTTGAGCTCTTCAACCCGTAGCCACTCCTCTTTTCCTTGCAGGTATTGATCATAGTTACCTGGCCATGAGGTGATTTCGCCGCGATCAAGATCGATGATCCGCGTCGCCAACTTATGAATGAATTCTCGATCGTGAGAGATAAAGACAATTGCACCACGAAAATCTTTTAAAAACGTTTCAAGCCAGTTGATGGCTTCAATATCTAAATGGTTAGTGGGCTCATCAAGTAACAATAGATCGGGATCGCAGGCAAGTGCCCGGGCCAACGCCACTTTACGCAGCCAACCGCCAGATAGGCTATCTAAGGTGGCATCAGGATTGAGATTAAGCAGGGTTAATACCTGACTAATACGGGTCTCAAATTGCCACCCATTTTGATAATCGAGCTGTTCTTGTAGCTCACTCATAATTCGTATGTTGGCATCACTTGGATCGTGCGCTAACTCCATCGAGATATGATGATATTGCTTGAGTAATTCACCCACGCCCGCTAATCCCTCAGCGGTATAGTCAAAGACCGTTAGCTCACTCGATGCCGGTGGATCTTGCTCTAACCGCGTGACTTTCAAATCTTGCTGCGAAACCATGCGGCCATCATCAAGGGGCAACTCCCCTGCAATGACCTTCATCAGGGTAGATTTACCTGCCCCGTTACGGCCAACCAGACACAAACGCTCACCGCGCTCAATACTAAGTTCAGCGTTGTCTAGCAGTGGAAAATCACTGAACGACAGACATGCGCCGTGCAACGTTAAAAGAGCCATCTTTATTCCTTATTTCATATAAAAAAACGGGCAGCAGAGTAGATCTGCCCCCGTTTTATCGTCAATTTAGCTTCACACTCGGCGCGCCGCCCAGTTCATCAACGCCACGTGCGTAAACGGCCAGCTCAACTCTGAGCCCGCTTCATTACGTAGCACAGGAATGCGATCCCGATACGCATCAAGCCATGTTTCATCATCGATGATATCGCACTGCAAGGTATGAGAGGCAAGACCCACCTCCTCCACCAGCGCCCATGCTTGCTCGCACAGATGATAGCCGTCAGTATGAAACAGCGTCAGCATCATGCCTGTGCCTTTACCTCGGCATGGGTAATGATCCAACAGTTATGAATATGCAAATTGCGTTCAAAATCTTTAGGCCGCGTCTTTTGAGTAATGTTTTGCGCACTCAACCCAATGGCCTCAAGTCCTGCCAAATCCATCTTAAAGTGGCGTTTGTTGTTAGAGAACACCAAGGTCCCGTCTACCGCGAGCAACCGTTTAAGGTGCTGCATCAATAGCAAGTGATCCCGCTGCACGTCGAAGCTTTCATCCATCCGCTTGGAGTTAGAAAAAGTTGGCGGATCAATAAAGATAAGATCGAACTGCTCATGATCTTCTGACAACCACTTAAGGCAATCTGCTTGAACAAACTTGTGTTGACGGCCCACCAGCGAGTTTAAGCGCATGTTATCTTGCGCCCAATCGAGATAGGTGTAAGACATATCAACCGTGGTCGTCTCGCTCGCGCCACCCAGCGCGGCTTGTACCGTGGCGCTACCGGTGTAAGCAAATAGGTTCAAAAAGCGCTTACCCTTGGCCATCTGCCCTAGCATGCGGCGGGTCTGACGATGATCGAGAAACAGCCCGGTATCCAAATAGTCGTAGAGGTTAACCCACAGACGGGCACCGTACTCCTGCACTTCCATCCGGTGCTGCTCTTCGGAGAGCTTCTGGTATTGCTGTTTGCCCTCCTGACGCTCGCGTACCTTCAGGATCACCTTCTCGCCATCCATGCCGGTCACCTTGATGGCGGCCTGAACCATATCGAGCAGACGCTGACGGGTCTTTTGTGCGGGGATATCCTTGGGCGCGGCATACTCTTGTACCACCAGATAATCTTGATAGCGGTCAATCGCGGCATTGTAATCGGGTAGATCAGCATCATAGATGCGGTAGCAATCGATCCCCTCTTTGTTGGCCCACTTTTCAAGGGTTTTCAAATTTTTGCGCAGACGATTTGCAAAGTCCTGGGCGACCTCTTTTTGCGATGCCACCGAATCGAGTGCGATCTGATAGTTACGCAATTGACACTCAAGGGCACCGTTAAACAAGCGATATTGTTTATCAGCGCGCAGCCGCAAGCAGCTCAGCAGCTCAGGTGAGGCGGAAAGAATCGACACCCGCCACCCTTGGAAACCACGACGCAGGGCATCGCCAAGGGCTTGATGTACCTCAAGCAGTGCGGGGAACTCCCCGAGTCGCTCGCCATAGGGTGGGTTAGAAATCAACATGCCAACTTCGCGGATTTCCCCGTCCATGCTCGGCATGGGGAGCGGATTTTCAAGCTCGCTCACTTCTGCTTGCTTAAAGGTGATGAGATGCGCAACACCGGCGACCTTGGCATTATCGCGAGCCTTCATTAGCACCCGCGCATCGGTATCACAACCAAAGAGTTTGGTTTGGCAACGTTGCATACCACGTTTAGCCCGCACTTGCGCTTCCATCATCAGGCTTTGCCACAGCTCGCTATCGTGCTGCAACCAGCGATCGAATCCAAAACGCTCACGGCGCAGGGCTGGCGCCATATCGGCGGCAATAAACGCCGCTTCAATCAATAGCGTACCGGACCCGCACATCGGATCCATCATCGGCTCACCTGCCCAACCACTACGGGCAATCATAGCGGTCGCTAAGTTCTCTTTAAGTGGCGCCTCACCGGTACCTTGGCGATAAAAACGCTGATGCAGCGCAGGGCCTGACAAATCCAGCGTGATATTGGCCTTGCCTTTACCAAGGTGCGCCATGATCCGAATATCAGGGGATTTTTTATCCACGTCAGGGCGCACATGACCACGCTTAGTAAAGCGGTCAACGATGGCATCTTTGATCTTCAGCGCGCCATATTGGGTATTGCGAATAGCAGGGTTGGTACCGGTAAAATCCACCGCTATGGTGGCAGTACCTGGAAAATGCTCTTCCCAAGGGATGGTGTGAGCACCAAGATAGAGATCCAAATCATCATTCATTTGGAACTCAGATAGCACAAGCACAATACGAGAGGCAAAGCGGCTCCACAAACAGGCTTTATAACCAATTGTCAGCTCGCCTTTAAAATGAACGCCAGCCACGGTCTCACGGACCTGCTCTGCGCCTAAGGTGGTCAGCTCATCGGCCAACAGGTTTTCGAGCCCCTTAGGGCAAGTTGCAAAAAATTCTTTCATCACGCTCACGGGGAACCCATAAAAATAGGACCACATTATACCCCATCAGGCGGGCCTCGGCATGTAAAAGTCGGCAAATACAGTCCCTTGACGTTACAAGTTAACCCAGTAAAGAGGCTGACCACCTAGAGGAAGAAGTACAGACCGATTAGGCAGACAGATAGGGTCTACTGATGCGTTGTTCTATAGAAAAGTCTACAGAGAAGTTTTATTGCAAGGGGCTGTGCGCAGTTCTATAACAAGTTCTATGACAAGTTCTATGACAAGACCTATGACGTTGTTTTATCCCCCAACTCCTACCGCCAATCCTTACTCAAACGGATAGTCACGCGCAGCCATCACGGATACACCCACGAAAAGGCTCTTTCAATGAAACGACAGCAGGCATGATGTCATCATCATGCCTGCTCATGTCATAACGTAAAAGTCTGTGCCTATCCCTTAGAGCTGCGTCACTATCTCTTTGACAAGGGTGGGCCCTTTATAAATAAATCCACTATAAATTTGCACCAAGCTGGCCCCTGCAGCCAATTTTTCACGGGCAGCGATCACACTATCGACTCCCCCCACACCAATGATGGGTAAGGCTCCATTGAGCGTTTTCGCCAAATGACGGATCACTTCTGTACTTTTAAGTTGTAATGGCCGACCACTTAACCCACCCGCTTCACCCGCATGGGGCATGTCATAAATCATCGTGCGATCGAGGGTGGTATTAGTTGCAATCACACCATCGATACCATGACGGATCAACGAGGCGGCGACCTGCTCTATTTCTTCAAGGCTTAAATCCGGCGCAATTTTTACCGCCAATGGCACATATTTTTTATATTGCGCGGCCAGCTCATGTTGCCGTTGTTTAAGTGCGGCCAGTAACTCATCAAGGGCGGCACCATATTGCAATTGGCGCAGATCTGGCGTGTTAGGCGAGGAGATATTCACCGCAATGTAGCCTGCATAGTCATAAACCTTGTCCATACAGAGCAAATAGTCATCTTTGCCCTGCTCGATAGGGGTATCTTTGTTTTTACCAATATTTATGCCAATCACCCCCTGATACTGGGCCTCTTTGACCTTGGCTACGAGATGATCAACGCCTTTGTTGTTAAATCCCATCCGGTTAATGATCCCCTCTGCCGCAATCACCCGAAACAGCCGCGGCTTATCATTGCCACTTTGGGGTTTAGGTGTCACGGTGCCGACCTCAATAAAGCCAAACCCCATCGCACCAAACGCATCAATACACTCCCCATCTTTATCTAACCCTGCCGCTAATCCCACTGGGTTAGCAAAAGAAAGCCCCATCACAGTGACGGGGCGCTTGGGCAAATGTTGGCGAAACAAACAATCCAGGGGAGTATCAATAAGGCGGGGCAAATATTTCATCAAGAGATCGTGAGCCTGCTCAGGATTGAGCTTAAACAAGGCATGCCGGGCGAGTGAGTACAACATCTTTGCTCCTTAAAGAAAGCCCCAGCAGTTAACCGGGGCGTGGGTGTTATATCTTCGTTTGCCAATCAACTAACACAAACTACTTAGGCCACTATACGACTTAGGCCGATATGGTAGCGTAACCATCCCACACTTTGCACCTTTGCCTACCATCTAGGTAGCGGCAGTGTGAAATACTGCACAAACATGGCAACGAGCAGCACATTTTTACACTGCATCACTGATCATGCTTGACCTACCATCGCTGACTAACAATAGGCTTACTTACCATTGTGTCTGGAATGTCGTGTCTGGGATGACGAGTCCACGACAAGAGTGACCTAAAATAGGGAGGGGGGCGTACCCCCCTCCCCCCATTTGTCATGGCTATCTATTACTGCTGCAGGGCTTTACTCACCTTTTCACGCAAATCAAGCGCTAACCCCTCAAGATTGGCCAGCCGAGTAAGCTGCGCACGAATAAGGGCTTTGTGCGCCTCATCCAGTCGTTTGAACTGAATAAGCGGAGTGATGAGGCGGGAGGCCACCTGCGGATTGACCTCGTTGAGCTCGATCAGCAGGTCGGTCAGGAAGCGGTAACCGCTGCCATCCACCGCATGGAATTGAACCTGATTGCTCATGGCGAAGCTGCCGATCAGCGCCCGCAGCCGGTTCGGGTTGCGAATACTGAAGGTGGGGTGGCTCATCGCCTGTTTCACTTCGCTAAGCACATCGGCGGCGGGCTTGCTGCCAATTAGCCGCAGCCAGTTGTCCAGCACCAGACCATCCTGAGCCCACTTGCCCTCGAAATCGGCCAGCAGTGCAGCGCGGCATGGCAACAGATAGCCGTTGGCCACCTGCAGTGCCGCGAGAGTGTCGGTCATGTTGTCGGCAGTGGCATACTGCTCGCGCACCAGCGCGTCGGCATATTCTGCATCCAGCGCCGCCAGATAGCCGAGCACCACCCCTTTGAGGGCTCGTTTGGCCATATCGGCGTGCACCACCTGATAGCCGCTCAAACGAAGGCTCTGGTAGATAGCCGCCAGCCGCGCGCCAAAGGCCTTGGCAAGACGGGTGTGGATCGCGCCGCGCACCTGATGGATGGCATCGATATCGGCCACCTCGAACAGCTCGGCCAGGGTTGCCTCACCGGGCAGCGCCAGCAGCTCCGCCTTGAGGGCCAAATCCAGCTCGCTGTCGTCCAAAATCGCGACAAAGGCTGCCAGCAGGGTTTGGGAGAGCTCAACTTCCTGCCCGTGCTGGACCCGAGCCACCCCGTCGATGACTGCTTTATTGATCAGCATCTGAGCCGCATCCCAGCGAGCAAACTCGTTGCGGGCAAAGCGCATCAGGAAGGCGAGTGCTTCCTCGCTGTAGTCATAGTGCAGCTTGACCGGCGCGGAGAAATCCCGCAGCAGGGAGGGAACTGGCTTGACCGGCACCTGATCGAATTCGAAGGTCTGCTCCGCTTCCAACACATCGAGCACGTTGCCGATGGCCTTGCCCTGATATTGCAGCGCAATGACGGCACCTTGTTGGTCATAAAGCTCAATATCGAGGGGAATATGCAGCGGCAGCTTCTGCGGTTGATCCTGAGTCGGCGGGGTGTGCTGGCGCACGTGGAGGCGATAGATGCCGCTGGCAGCATCGTACTCATCGGTGACAGTCAGCTCGGGGGTGCCAGACTGGCTATACCAGCGACGGAAACGACCGAGATCGACACCGGACGCATCCTCCATCGCCTGCACGAAATCATCGCAGGTAGCAGCCGAGCCATCATGACGCTCGAAATAGAGACGCATACCGGCCTGGAAGGCCGCTTCACCCAGCAGGGTGTGCATCATGCGGATCACTTCTGACCCCTTCTCGTAGACGGTCAGGGTGTAGAAGTTGTTCATCTCGATCACCACATCCGGGCGGATCGGGTGCGCCATGGGGCCGGCATCTTCGGCAAACTGCGGGCCGCGTACGGTTCGGACGTTGTTGATGCGGTTGACGCCACGGGAGCCCAGATCAGAGGAGAACTCCTGATCCCGGAATACCGTCAGTCCCTCTTTGAGGCTGAGCTGGAACCAGTCACGACAGGTAACGCGGTTACCAGTCCAGTTGTGGAAATATTCGTGACCGATCACCCGTTCGATACCATGGTAATCGCTGTCGGTAGCAGTGGCCGGATTAGCCAACACGAACTTAGAGTTGAAGATGTTGAGCCCCTTGTTCTCCATGGCGCCCATGTTGAAAAAATCTACCGCGACGATCATGTAGATATCGAGATCATACTCAAGGCCAAAACGCTGCTCGTCCCAGCGCATGGAGTTGATGAGGCTCTCCATGGCAAAACCGGCGCGATCGAGGTTGCCCTTATCGACGAAGATCTCGAGGGCCACCTTGCGGCCGCTTTGGGTGGTGTAGTGGCTGCGCTCCACATCGAAGTCGCCAGCCACCAGTGCAAACAAGTAGCTCGGCTTGGGGAAGGGATCCTGCCACTGTACGAAATGACGGCCGCCCTCGAGATCGCCGCTCGCAACCTTATTACCGTTAGAAAGCAGATAAGGAAACTGTGTCTTATCAGCGGTAATGCGGGTGCTGTAGCGCGCTAAAATATCTGGGCGGTCCAGATAGTAGGTGATGTGGCGAAAACCTTCTGCTTCACACTGAGTGCAGTAGGCATCACCTGATTTATAAAGTCCTTCGAGCGCGGTGTTAGCCGCAGGATCTAGCAAGGTGACGATGGTCAGCACACATTCATCAGGCAAGTTGAATAAGGTAAGCGTGCTCGGCCCTTGCTCATAGCTATCACAAGGGGTGCCATCAATAGCCACGCTTTTTAGGGTCAACTGCTCGCCATCTAGGATCAGCGGTGCATTGTGCTGCCCATTACGGCGAATATGAGTAATGGCAGTGACGTGGGTAAGCGGTGCTTGCAGCTGAAAATCAAGATCAAGGGTGTCAATCCAATAGTGCGGAGCTTGATAATCGTGGCGATATTTGGCGGTCATCGCCTGAGAGTGATCGGTCATTATGATGTGTGTCCACGAGAGTTAAAGGCATCTTGAGGCTGTCACAACCCACCGATAGGGTCAAACAATTTGAATTAGCATCTAAGCTGCAACCAAAAAAAAGGGCGACTCATGTCGCCCTTCTTCACTCTTTCAGACTCGTCTTAATTCTCTTCTTCACGAGATCGCTGCAATCACCGCTATTTACTGGCTTTCGTCAGATCGGCTGTGATATTTGCCGCTTCGATGAGGTACTCATCGGGTGCTTCAAAATTATCAGGCAGATCATCGACACTCTTCACCGCTGGCTTGCCAAGGCGAGCCAAACGCTCGTTAGTGCGTTTGAGTGCTTGCGCATCGAGTTTGGATTGTTCTGCTACACGTTCTGCTTCATTTAAGGAGACTGATTTTTTGTCCTTCTCCTGTTTATATTCAGCAATGTCTTGCATCACGTAGACAAACTCTGGGTCCTTAGCAATTCGGGCATCGTGAGCTGACTTTAGCTTAGGCAGCAAACGGGTAAAATTACCGGAGGTCTGGTAGTTGGCAGAGGCTATTTTATCCCACTGCAACGCATTGAACTCACGGCTTTCCCCCGTTTCTTGCGGAGCTACAGGAGTCGGAAAGCTAATATCTGGCGCAACCCCCTTATTCTGAGTACTGCCACCGTTGATCCGGTAGAACTTAGCGATGGTGTACTGCACATGACCGAGTGGCTGATCGTAAAAGTCGTAGACCTTAGCTAAGCTGCGATGCTGTTGCACCGTTCCCTTACCAAACGAGTTTTCACCCAAGATCAATGCGCGGCCATAATCTTGCATAGCGGCGGCAAAAATTTCTGATGCCGACGCGCTATAACGGTCAATCAGCACTGACATCGGACCATCGTAGTAAACGTTGCCGTCATCATCGCCATTAACCGTAATACGACCCATGTGATCGCGAATTTGCACCACCGGACCACTTGCAAAGAACAGACCACTTAGCGCAGATGCCTCGGTCAATGCCCCACCGCCATTACCGCGCAAATCGATGATCAGGCCATCAATTTTCTTTTTATTAAGGCTCGAGAGCTCCTTGATCACGTCATCGTGCAAATTGACATAAAAACTTGGGATCTCGATAACACCAATTTTTTTACCTTCGGCATTAATCACCTTGGACTTGGCGGCTCTGTCTTCAAGGCGGACCTTATCGCGCATTATCTCAACGCGCTCAGTCTTTAATGCAGCGCCTTTGCCGCGCTGGATCTCAAGGATAACCTTGCTGCCCTTTGGCCCTTTGATGAGTTCGACCACATCATCAAGTCGCCAGCCAATGACATCAACAATTTTGCCCTTTTCCTGCCCTACGCCGGTGATTTTATCATCGACCTTGAGGTGGGTAGATTTATCTGCTGGGCCACCAGGCACCAAAGAGCGGATGACAGTAAAGTCATCGTCAGCCTGTAATACTGCGCCAATCCCTTCTAATGAGAGGTTCATCTCAGTATTGAAACGATCAGCATTACGGGGAGAAAGATAACTGGTGTGGGGTTCGATAGCCCGAGCAAAGGAGTTCATAAAGAGCTGGAACACATCCTCGCTCTCTGTTTGAGACATTCGCTTGATGGCGTTGTTGTAACGCTTAACAAGCAGCTCTTTGATTTCAGGCCATTTTTTGCCGCTAAGCTTGAGGCTCAAGGCATCAAATTTAACCCGTTGGCGCCACAGCGCGTTGAGCTCAGCTTCATCTTTAGGCCACGCGGCACCTTCTCGATCAAACTGATAACTATCGTTTTTGGTAAAATCGAAGGGGGAGTCAAGCAGTTTAAGGGCGTATGCAAATCGCTCATAACGCCGCTGCTGGCTTAAGTTAAACATCTCGTAAGCCGGCGCAAGATGGCCGTTTTCAAGATCGGTATCAAAACTATTACGGTATTTATCAAAACGACTGATGTCTGAGGCTAAAAATAGATTACGACTATAGTCCAGATTTTCCAGATACTTGTCGAACACGACAGCGGAAAAGGCATCATCGAGTTTGAACTGTTTGTAATGTGAACGGGTAAACAGATTGGCAATTCGCTTGCTCGCCGTAGCATGTTGGCTCTCTTGAGCCAACACAGGCAAATTACTCTCCTTGATTACTGGCTCGATAGCCTGTGCAAGCCCGGCAATCGCCAGGCTACAGGCAACGAGAGAAAAACGAATTACGCCATGCTTCAACATTTGTCTCCTTAGAGAACCAAGTGTTCAGATTTGACTCGCAGCATCATGCCAGTCTGCAGTTGGACCTGCACATCGTCTTTGGTGACTTCCTTGATGGTTGCAGGAACCGGGGATCTGCCCATGACGACTCGTACATCTTGTCCAACTTTCAACAACGCGGCATCCACTTTAACCAGTGGTGCTGATTCGATTGGCGCAATCACGTCAGCCTTTGGCTTAGCAGCAACATCGGCTTTCGGTGCTTTACGAACAGCTGGACGACGAGGCTTTTTCGCCTGTTCATCCTTGTCGTTTTCTTTGGTATTGGTACGGCGGCTGGCAAATACACGCTCTTTGCTCTCTTTGAGCGCTTGCTTAGCATGTTCAATATGCTCTTCAGTCAGCACTTCGCCTGGGTTTCCGTCAAGATCCACACGGGCTTGACCCGCTTTTAGGCCGTGCAGATAGCGCCAGCTAGAGGTGTATTGACGCAGTGCAGAACGCAGCATGGTCTTGGAGACTCTGGCGTCGTCAGCAAGACGCTCAGCCAAATCCTGGAAGATACCAATCTTGAGTGGCTTAGCCTCTCCTTGCGCAACAAAGCAGGCCGGAAATGTTTCGACCAGGTAGGCGACGATCTCTTTACTGTTCTTCAGCTTCTCAATGTTTTCCATGTATAACCTTGGCTTTCATATAAACATACGGGCAAAACCCGAACACAACAAAGGCCCCATTATAGAGAGCTTGGGGCCTTTTGCGAACCATCTAGCGATGACTTAAAGCATGCTTTCTAATATTTGTACCGTTTCTTCGAGCCCAATCCGGTCCTGATGGTCAAATCGATTAAAAATTGGACTATCAATGTCGAGCACGCCGATGATTTTTCCAAGCTGGCGCACCGGGATCACAATTTCGGCATTACTCGCACCATCACAGGCGATGTGACCCGCAAATTGATGGACATCATCAATCACCAAGGTCTCATCTTGCATCACTGCCCTACCACATACCCCAGCACCTATCGGGATCCGCATGCATGCCGGTTTACCTTGGAATGGCCCTAATACCAAGGTCTCTCCTTGCAATAAATAGAAGCCAACCCAGTTGATGTCTGTCAGTTCTTGTCCTAGCAGCGCAGATAAATTGGCTAAGATAGCAATTAAATCTGGCTCACCGGCTAATAACAGCGCGGCTTGACGGTTGATCCGCTGATAAAACTGCGCTTTTTCATTCATCATCAACGTCATATTTCCCTTGTTCGCCATACAACAAAATATCTCCCAAGCGTGAGTATCCATCGTTTGCGCTCATTATCTTTAAGCTAAATCGAATAAATTCGCATACGCACGGTTAACCACCCCCAGTAACGACGGCCTCCCTAATCCCTAATCCCATCAATTAGACACTTATGTTCGGGGAATAGAAATTGGCCATTGCTGCAATTGGCCATTGCTCCATTGAATATTAAGTTGCCACACCATGCTGGCAGAATGACAACGACCCACGGCAACACTCCCCTGCCATCCCCCTGCAATGGGGTTTAAGTTGAGCAAAATTGTTCCCATCGACATCTCTTTACCATCAAGCCACACCTTTATGGGCGTAACAGCGGGATCGCCTCCCATAAGGGTAATGTGCAAGGGGTGTTCTGCGCGGGCAGGCAAATTATCGATAGCCACCGTCAATGGCTGACCCTCGATCAATGCATGACACGGGGTGCGTGCAAGATCGCATATGAGGAGAGGCTCGTTTTGAGCATGAGTAGCGCCATCTGGGGTTGCAAACCACGTTCGAAAAACCACCAGCGAGACCAACAGCGCCAACACCATGGCTAAGTGAAATACTTTACGAGGGGTCAATTTTTCTTTCATTCAACACTCTTTGGATAGGTAAACATCGATATGTTGGCCACAATCAGCACCACACTCCGGTGCCAACACATAATTCGGCTGGACCAAATATACCATTGTTTTTACTGTTATTTTACCTATCTGTTCAGTATCATCTTCACGTATTTTTCATTAAAATCGCTTTTGGTTTTCATTTTTCTAACAAACATCATCACGTGTAGAAACACCCCTAACTGCAGCACCGCAAGCGGAATATAACGATGAGCCACACCATAACACCCGCCATCAGTCCCCACATCTATCACCCCAACTACAACTACACCGTTGTGCGTCAGTTTACCGTCATGACCATTGTTTGGGGGATTGTTGGCATGTCGGTGGGCTTATTGCTCGCCGCGCAGCTGATCTGGCCTGCCCTTAACTTTGATACCCCATGGCTAACATACAGTCGCTTGCGACCACTGCATACCAACGCCGTGATTTTTGCATTTGGTGTCAGTGCGCTAATGGCCACCTCTTTTTATGTGGTGCAACGAACCTGTCAAACCCGACTATTTGGCGCAGGTCTTGCCGCTTTCGTATTCTGGGGCTGGCAAGCCATCATTATTTCTGCCGTCGTCACCTTGCCCCTTGGCATGACGGGGGGTAAAGAGTATGCCGAATTAGAGTGGCCCATTGATATTGCGATTACCTTGGTGTGGGTGGCGTATGCCGTTGTGTTTTTTGGTACCCTCATGACCCGAAAAACCTCTCATATATATGTTGCCAATTGGTTCTTTGGCGCCTTTATTATCACGGTCGCGGTGCTGCATATTGTTAACAGCCTGGCGGTGCCATTAAGTCCAACTAAATCCTATTCCCTGTATTCCGGTGCCATGGATGCCATGGTGCAGTGGTGGTACGGCCATAACGCCGTGGGCTTTTTGCTCACAGCAGGCTTTCTTGGCATGATGTACTACTTTGTGCCAAAACAAGCTGGGCGTCCGGTTTACTCCTACCGCCTCTCTATCGTGCACTTTTGGGCACTGATCTCCCTTTATATCTGGGCCGGACCTCATCACCTGCATTACACCGCGCTTCCCGACTGGGCTCAGTCTCTTGGAATGGTGATGTCATTGATCCTCTTTGTGCCATCGTGGGGCGGCATGATCAACGGCATCATGACCCTCTCTGGGGCTTGGCATAAACTGCGCTACGACCCTATTTTGCGCTTTTTGATTGTGTCACTTTCGTTTTACGGGATGTCTACTTTTGAAGGGCCGATGATGGCCATTAAAACGGTCAATGCCCTCTCCCACTACACAGATTGGACCATTGGCCATGTCCACTCAGGGGCATTAGGTTGGGTGGCGATGGTATCTATTGGCGCCGTTTATCATTTGATCCCACCTTTATTTGAGCAAGGCCGGATGTATAGCATTCGCTTGATCAACGTCCATTTTTGGCTCGCCACCGTGGGCACTGTGCTTTATATCGTGGCGATGTGGATCTCAGGAGTGATGCAAGGATTGATGTGGCGAGCGGTTAACGAAGATGGCACCTTGACCTATAGCTTCGTTGAAGCCCTTGAAGCCTCCTACCCTTTCTATTTTGTCCGCTTTTTAGGCGGGTGTTTCTTTGTCACTGGCATGTTGTTGATGGCCTATAACGCCTATCGCACTATTACCGCCCCTAAAGGCTCTCTTATGCCAATGGCTGAGCCCGCCTCATCAACGAGGTCTGACCTATGAGCCACAAAAATCGCCACGAGATCTTTGAAAAAAGCGTTCCCATGCTGGTAATTGGCATTATTTTTGCCATCAGCTTAGGGGGCTTAGTTGAGATCACCCCGCTATTTTTTCAAAAACAGACCACCGAACCCGTTGACGGTCTCAAACCTTATACCGCCTTGCAAATGGAGGGCCGCGATATCTTTATTCGCGAAGGCTGTACCAACTGCCACAGCCAAATGATCCGGCCATTTCGCGCTGAAACTGAGCGTTATGGCCACTATTCGGTTGCTGGCGAAAGCGTGTGGGAGCACCCCTTTTTATGGGGCTCAAAACGAACCGGCCCAGATCTCGCGCGGGTTGGCGGGCGCTATTCTGATGACTGGCACCGCGCACATTTGATAAATCCCCGCGATGTGGTTCCTGAGTCCAACATGCCTGCTTATCCATGGCTCGCCACAACGAAGCTAACCGGTGAGCTGACGGGTAATAAATTGGCGCTATTTCGCGATCACTTCGGCGTCCCTTACCGTGCAGCTGACATAGAGGGCGCCAAGGCGGCGGTCAAAGGAAAAAGCGAACTCGATGCATTGGTGGCATATCTGCAATCACTGGGGCATGCCTTCAAATAAGGAGAAGATCAGATGGATTACGGTACTTTTCGTGGTCTATATACCCTGCTGTTGATGATCATCATGATTGGCATCATCGTGTGGGCATACAGCAAACGCCAAAAGCAGGGCTTTGATGAGGCGGCCAATCTGATATTTGCCGATGATGACCAGCCAAAAAGAGATGATTCCCTGCCAGGAGCGCCTAAATGATGAGTTCGCTCTTTAGCATTTTTGTCACCGTCATTACGCTCGCGACCATCATTGGGTGCATCCTGCTGTTGATCTGGTGCCTAAAAGACAACATGGGAATTGAAGAGGGCCAGCCCATGGGCCACAGCTTTGATGGTATTGAAGAGCTAAATAATCCGCTGCCTAAATGGTGGACCTATCTATTTATGTTTTTCATCGTCACCGGACTGATTTATCTGGTGGCATTTCCAGGTCTTGGGAATTTCAAAGGGGTATTGGGTTGGCAAAGTTCCAACCAAGATGTGCGCTCCTTAGCCGAATCAAAAGCAAAAACAGCGACCGCCAACACCCAAGGACGCGCCGTGGAGTACGATCGTGAGATCGCCAAAGCCGATGCGCTTTATGGCGCCAAATTTCGCGAGCTCACCTACTTAGCAAACGGCACCACTTATAAGCCTATCGCTGACATTGCCAAAGACCCCGAGGCGGTAAAGGTGGGACAGCGGTTATTTTTGCAAAACTGTGCCCAATGCCACGGCTCCGATGCACGGGGTGGTCGCGGCTTTCCTAATTTAACCGACCACGAATGGCAATGGGGTGGGCAACCCGAACAGATCAAAACCTCTATCATGGCTGGACGTCAGGGGATCATGGCGGCGTGGGGAGAAATCCTTGGCAAAGATGGGGTACAAGAAACCGCCGCCTATGTACTAAGTCTCTCCGGCCGTAAAGTTGACCTGATCCAGGCAAAGAAAGGAGAAGCCCGCTTTGCCTTTTGCGCTGCCTGCCACGGGGCAGACGCCAAGGGTAATATTGCGCTCGGCGCCCCAGATCTTACCAATAACATCTGGCTATACGGTGGGTCTCGTGAGGGGGTGGTGCAAACGATCACCTACGGACGTCATGGCGTCATGCCCGCATGGAAAGAGATGTTAGGAGAAGATAAGGTCCATTTACTCAGCGCCTATGTGTACAGCCTGTCGGCACCAACGCCCACGCCATAGCCGCGTAATCATCAGCAATAACATGAGATAAATAGGTGATAACACAGCAAAAAGCCTCGACTCCCAGAGGCTTTTTGTTATGGTATGTTACGCAAACGTATCCTTTGTCGTTAATCATTTGGTTTCACGGTATTTATCATCATGATCCAGCCCATCGTCACCCCATGGTATCGTCAATTCTGGCCTTGGTTCATTATTGCCCTACCCACAGCAGCGGTGATTGCCGGTATTGCTACCGCGATTATTGCCAGCAAAGAGGGGGTTAATTTGGTCGCCGAGGACTATTACAAACAAGGCAAAGCGATCAATCAGGATTTAAGTAAATTTGACCGCGCCGCGGCGCTCAATATTCATTTTCAATTGCAGGTAGCCGGCAATGAATTGACCTTAACCCCTATCAGCGGGGAGATACCAAAGGGCCAAGCACTGCATTTAGCCCTGTTTCACCCCACCCTTGCAGGTCTTGATCGTTCTTATTTACTTACCGCCGATGGCAACGGGATTTACCGACTCCATTTGGCTTCTCCCCTTGTGGGTAAATGGCACATTCGAATTGATGCCTTTGACCATCAATGGCGCTTGCAACAAACGGCTCAACTGCCAACACCAGCCCCTGTCAATCTAGACGCCGCCACTCGCTAAGTTGGGTGGATCACCATCTGGTTGGAATGACCGACTCATGACCCATTGTTTTCACTGTAATGAACCGGTAGTCAGCAATAACCGCTACTCATGCGTCATCAAAGGGGTCGCTCGTCCGATGTGTTGCCCCGGTTGCCAAGCGGTGGCGCAGACCATCATAGAGTGTGGTCTTGCTAGTTATTATGATCATCGCTCTGCCCCAAGTCCCCGCAGCACGTTAATACCTACCGAGTTGACTGCCCTCGCCCACTATGACCTGGCACAGGTACAACAAGATTTTGTCACCGAGAGCACTGCGGGTAACCAGCGGGTGCAGGAGATCCAGCTCACCGTCGAGGGGCTAAGCTGCGCGGCCTGTGCGTGGCTTATCGAGCGCCATCTGAGTAATTTGGTTGGGTTACGCTATATCAACGTCAATACCACGACCCATCGTGCGCGCATCAAATGGGATCCCACCCAACTCTCTTTAAGCCGCATTCTTTATGGGTTGGCCAAGATAGGTTATCGCGCCTACCCATTTCAGCTTCACCATCAAGAGGCTCTCTATGCCAAAGAGGTGCGCAGCTATCTGCGCCGGCTAGCCCTCGCTGGGCTGGGTTCCATGCAGGTTATGATGTGTGCGGTCGCGCTGTATATGGATCTGTTCATCAGCGTCGAGACCGAGTTTATGATCTACTTCAAGTGGATCAGCCTATTGCTTGCGGCCCCTATCATGATTTATTCGGCCCAGCCGTTTTATCAAAATGCATGGAAAAATCTGCGCCAAGGTCACCTATCGATGGACGTCTCGGTGTCATTAGCACTTATCAGTGCTTTTATTGCCTCTATATGGGCCACCGTTTTTAATACCGGTGAAGTCTATTACGACTCCATCACTATGTTTGTTTTCTTCCTGTTATTAGGGCGATTCTTAGAGTTACGGGCGCGGCGCAAGGCCTCTGAATCAAGCTCAAACTTAGCTCGGTTGGTACCGATCATGGCAACTCGCATTGATGATGACGGGGATCATACCGTTGCGGCTAACACATTGCAGGTAGGTGATCAGGTGCGGATTTTAGCTGGGGCAACCGTGCCGGCTGATAGCATCATTGTTGAAGGACACGCAAGCCTAAACGAGTCAATGCTAACCGGCGAACATCTGCCTCAGCACAAGCGGCCTGGAGATCCGGTCTATGCTGGCACGATCAATACCGATGCTCCGCTGCAGGTTCAAGTTAGCCATCTAATTGATGCCTCTAAAATTGCGCACATTATCCGGTTGCAAGATCAAGCATTAGAAAAAAAACCTGCGATAGCAGAGCTCGCCGATCTACTGGCACGCCATTTTATCTTCGTGCTCTTGGTGATAGCGGCGGGTGTGTGGACTTTTTGGCACTTTCACCAGCCTGAACAAGCATTTTGGATAACTCTTTGCGTACTGGTTGCAACGTGCCCGTGCGCCCTTGCGCTGGCCACGCCCACCGCGCTAACTTGTGCCACCACTCAGCTGACTCGCAGTGGCATATTACTGCGCCGTGGTCATGTGTTAGATGTATTAACCAAAGCCAACCGGATCGTGATGGATAAAACCGGCACCCTGACTACCGGTGAATTTCGTCTAACGGCGACCTTGCCACTGGCAGATCTTGGTATCGAGCAATGCCTGATGATTGCAGCAGCCATTGAGGCTCAATCAGAGCACCCCATTGCTCGCGCATTTAGGCTACCCACCTATCATACTGAACGGCTACCCCAAGCCTGCGACATTACACCGGTGATAGGTCACGGTATGACCGCTCTTGTCGATGGCGTCCGTTATCGTATCGGTAGCGCTCATTGGCTTGGTGTCGAAACCGCACACGCCAGTGGCTCGGCACTGTGCATCTATCTAGCCGATGAGCAGCGACTTGTGGCCCGTTTTAATCTTGAAGATACCCTGCGTCCCGATGCCAAAGCATTGATAACGGCATTGAAGGCAGCAGGCCTGCAAACAACGGTGCTCACCGGTGATAGCTCCCTGCAAGCTGACGAGATAGCCCGCGAGCTTGGGGTCGATGAGCTAGTCAAAGGCGTATCACCAACGGGTAAGTTGGCTTACCTGAAGGCCTGTGAGGCGCACGGAGATATCAGTATCATGCTAGGCGATGGCATCAATGATGCGCCGGTACTGGCCGGGGCGCACGCCTCCTTTGCTATGGCTGGTGGCAGCGATCTGGCTAAAAATAGCGCCGATGCTATCTTACTTGCCGATGATTTGACCCGGCTACTCAGTGCCAGAGTGCTGGCATTACGCACCCGCAAGATCATTATCGAAAACTTCGTCTGGGCCATTGGCTACAACCTACTGGTCTTGCCCTTAGCAGCTTGTGGCTGGCTACCACCTTATTTGGCCGCTGCGGGAATGTCTCTGAGCTCACTGGTTGTAGTCAGTAATTCGATGCGCCTTAACCGCTAAATCGGTCAATGGGGCGCGCTTTTTATGGGGGTTTTCAAGGTAACGAATATGAATATTATCTTTGTGCTGATCCCAATTGCTATGTTGTTCGTGATCCTCGCTGGGGGTATTTTTTTTTGGGCCATACGTGCCGAGCAGTTTGAAGATCTTGACCGCCAAGGGGCCACTATTTTGTTTGATGAAGAGTTTGATAAGCCTGTTGATAATGAATACAACACCGCGCTTGATAAACATGAACCTAGCACACTCCCCACCAAGTTAGGCTCTGATGACACCCGCGCTTGATTTGATCGGTGCCTTGATGGTCGGCCTTGCTGGCTCAGCACACTGTATTGGCATGTGCGGAGGGGTGTCTGCCGCACTTTCCATGGCGATCCCTGCTGACAAGCAGCACTTTTGGGGACGTCTTTCCTATCTGCTTTGCTACAACCTTGGCAGGATCTTAAGCTATGTGCTAGCGGGTGCCATTGTCGGTGGCCTGCTTGCAACAACTGTTGAACTAGGCGCCGGCAAACATGCCATTGCAGGCCTGCGTCTTATTGCCGCACTATTGATGATGGCGCTAGGCCTTTATCTTGCTGGCTGGTGGCAGGGCATTCTTGTGCTCGAGCGATGCGGTGCCATGCTATGGCCCTATGTGCGCCCCTTAGCAAGTAAGTGTTTACCCTTGACCTCGCCGCGCCATGCCTTGCCATTTGGTATGGTCTGGGGCTGGTTGCCTTGCGGGCTGGTGTACTCCATGCTGACCTGGAGTGCAGCAGCGGGATCAGCTGCGGGCGGCGCATTGATCATGCTTGTTTTTGGGCTCGGCACCTTGCCCACTCTGTTTGCTCTTGGCGGGCTCGCGGACCGTCTTCGATACTGGCTAACTTTACGCAGTTTTCGTCTAACAGGCGCTATTGCACTTATTTTATTTGGGGCCCATACCTTGTGGATTGGCGTAGCGTCCCTTTGAAGTCCTATCCAAAACGGATTAGTTAATGATAAACTTGTTTGATATAAATCAATTGTTCGTATGAGCCTATGATCCCGGAAAAGAAACCTGGCAGACGTATCCAGAGCGGTGGTTGTGCAATCCATTGCCAGGATTGCAGCATTAGTCAGCTCTGCATCCCCTTCACCTTGAACGATAACGAGCTTGATCAGCTAGATAGCATCATTGAGCGCAAAAAACCGATCCAAAAGGGTGAGGAGTTGTTCAAAGCGGGTGATGAATTTAAATCGCTCTATGCCATCCGTTCCGGGACCATCAAGTCTTATACCATCACCGAACAAGGTGATGAACAGATCACGGCCTTTCACCTCGCGGGCGATCTGGTCGGTTTTGATGCCATTCATCGACAAGCTCACCCCTCTTTTGCCCAAGCACTTGAAACGGCAATGGTATGCGAAATTCCGTTTGAAATACTCGATGAACTCTCTGGCAAAATGCCAAAGTTACGTCAACAGATCATGCGGCTAATGAGCAATGAAATCATGGGTGATCAGGAGATGATCCTGCTGTTGTCAAAGAAAAATGCAGAAGAGCGACTCGCCGCTTTTTTGCATAATTTATCTGAGCGTTTTTGTGAACGTGGTTTTTCTGCCAAAGAGTTTCGTCTAGCCATGACCCGTGGCGATATTGGTAACTACCTTGGTTTAACCGTAGAAACGATCAGCCGCCTGCTTGGGCGTTTTCAAAAAGCGGGGCTTATTAGCGTCAAAGGCAAATACATAACCGTCCTCGATCATATCGCTCTTGGTATCATGGCTGGGGCCACGCGCCCAGCTTGCAGTTAATTACCGCCTTTGTTTTGCTGTTATCGCCGGATCTGCACCGCTAGAATGTGATCCGGCCCTCCTTTTGATTATCTCCTCCTGCGCTAAGCTCTTATCGTTAAGGCTCCACTATTAATGGTCGAGTCAAGGAGGTTACGATGGTCAAATATCAAAATATTCTGGTCGTTATCAATCCAGAAGAGGTGCGGCAAACCGCCCTTGAGCGAGCAGTCAAGGTTGCTGAGCTAGACAAAAATGCCCATCTGACACTACTGCTTACTATTTATGACTTTTCCTACGAAATGACCGCCATGCTATCGGCCGATGAGCGAGAAGAGATGCGAAGCGGTGTCATATCCCAACGCCGTGAATGGCTAAATGAACTCCTCATTCCCTATCGCAAACAGGGTATCAACTGTGATGTGAACGTTGTGTGGCACAATCGCCCATTCGAATCCATCATCCAAGCGGTATTAGCACAGCACCATGATTTGGTGGTCAAAGCCACTCATCGTCACAGCTTTTTGCAAACCTTTATGTTTACCCCTACCGACTGGCATCTACTACGCAAATGCCCTTGCCCCGTGCTGCTAGTTAAAAAAGGACACTGGCCACAAGGCGGCAATATCATTGCGGCCATTAACTGCTCAAGCGACGATTTTGAACAAAAATTGTTAAACGAGCGGATCACCCAAGAGGCCACCGAGATTGCTAAGCTACTTGGCGCGAACCTCTACTTAGTTAATACCTACCCCAGCACACCGGTTAACGTGGCCATCGAACTCCCCGAGTTTGATCCCAACGTTTATAACGATGCAATACGCAAACACCATGAGAACTTACTGCTCACCCATGCCAACAAATTTGGCATAGGCCAGCCTTGGACTCGCGTTGCAGAAGGGCTACCAGAAGAGGTCTTGCCAGAGATAGCCCAAGAGCTCAATGCGACCTTGATGATCATGGGCTGCGTTGGGCGCACAGGGCTTTCAGCGGCCTTACTTGGCAATACGGCTGAACATGTGATTGATAGGCTATCTTGCGACATGCTGATCCTTAAACCTGCTAATTACAGTTGTCCCATAGAGCGCCAACGCAAACTTACATAGTGGACCTTGGTGCATGGCATCTTGCCCTCCCTCGGGACATGGCTATAATAACGCGCTTATTTGTGTCCCGGGTTTTAAGAGCATGCTAGAAGAGCTGAACGCCAAAGATAAATACAGTTTTAACAAACTGCAAAAGCGTCTACGACGTAATGTGGGTCAGGCCATTGCCGACTTCAACATGATTGAAGAGGGTGACAAGGTTATGGTCTGCCTGTCCGGTGGCAAGGACAGCTTCGGTATGCTCGACATACTGATGAGCCTCAAAGCCAACGCCCCTATCCATTTTGATCTGGTTGCCGTCAACCTGGATCAGAAGCAGCCCGGTTTTCCGGAGCATGTGCTGCCCGAATATCTGGAATCTCTCGGTATCGAATACAAGATCGTGGAAGAAGATACCTACTCTATTGTCAAAGATAAGGTGCCAGAGGGTAAAACCACCTGCTCTTTGTGTTCGCGGCTTCGGCGCGGCATTCTCTACCGCACCGCGCAAAAACTTGGCTGTACCAAGATTGCGCTCGGCCATCACCGTGATGATATTCTTGAGACCTTGTTTCTCAACATGTTCTACGGCGGCAAACTCAAATCTATGCCGCCTAAACTAGTCAGTGATGATGGCAAGAATGTGGTGATCCGCCCACTGGCCTACTGCAAAGAAAAAGATCTCGTGCGCTACGCCGAAATCAAAGCCTTCCCCATCATTCCGTGCAACCTGTGTGGTTCGCAAGAAAATCTGCAACGTCAAGCCATCAAGCAGATGATGCAAGATTGGGATCGCCGCTTCCCAGGGCGTATCGAAACCATGTTTACCGCGATTCAGGATGTGATCCCAAGCCATCTACTGGATCATAAACTGTTCGATTTTAAGAGCATCAACCGTGACTCCGGCATCATTGATGGTGGTGATAAGGCATTTGATCCCCCTGAATTGCCAAAAGCCCCGCTGTTAGATATCAATGAAATAGATATGCTAGACGTGATAGAAGTTCGATAACATCCTACGAACCAGCCAATTTATTGGCTGCTATCAGCCATGAAAAAGGAGCAATATTCGCTAATGCCGATCAGTTAAGGATCCATTGACCGATCCTTCTGATGTGTAAAAATCCGAAACCTGTTGATTGGTTTCGGATTTTTTATGCGTATCGCTTAAGCTCTCGACTTCCTCCACGCCAGCAATGCCGCCCAGTTTGA
>JBOFTS010000050.1:0-75433 GCA_051652185.1 Aeromonas sp. | reverse complement strand
GGTGGGAGAAGTGATGGCGTATGTGAGCGCAATAAACAAACTGAACACCCTTGGTCTGCCTGTAAGAAAGCCCCAAGTGTAGCGGTCACTTGGGGCTGGGGAAGTCATGACTTACTGGCTGATTTGGGAAACAACGCCCCTATTTACCTGCCACTGTTTACATGCCACGGCTTACCTACCCTTATTTAGCTGTAGGGTTTAGATATAGGATTTATAGATAGAGGTGAGATGCAATCGCTGCGCCGATTGACCCCATCATCGGCCGCCTCACACACAGCCCCTCCGTTATTGATAACGCTATTCGTAACACTATTTACCACACTATTTGCCACACTATTCGTAACACGATTGGCACACGGCACTGGCTCTTTCGCGGCAGTTTTCGTGGCCCCCATCACAAAACATCCACTTATTATCGCAATTCCCGACTCGCCTAACTTGTTTGTATCGGCAACAAAGCACAATATCTGCACCGATCAACCCTTTAGGGTTAAATCTAAGCGGCGCACATAAGATCCATGCCCCTGACGTGGCTTTAGCATGGATGCATATATATGAGGTAATGGAATGATTTTGATGGAGTTTTTGGTGGTACTGGGCTGCTTGCTGCTCGGTACCCGGTTTGGCGGTATGGGATTAGGTCTTATTAGTGGCATTGGTCTGTTCTTATTGACCTTTATCTTTGGGCTTGCCCCGGGTGAGCCACCGGTTCAAGTTATGTTGACCATTTTGGCGGTGATTGGGTGCGCCGCGACCTTGCAAACTGCCGGCGGGCTGAACTTGATGATGCAGGTCGCTGAGCGCCTACTACGCCGTCACCCGCAATACATCACTATTTTGGCGCCGCTCACCACTTGGGCCCTCACCTTTTTGTGCGGTACCGGCCACGTGGTGTACACCATGTTCCCTATCATCGCGGATATCGCGCTGCAAAAGAACATTCGCCCAGAGCGGCCAATGGCCGTGGCGTCGGTTGCCTCTCAGATGGCTATTTGCGCGTCACCGGTGTCGGTAGCCGTGGTATCGATGGTCTCAATCATTGCCGCAGGACACGGCATAGGTCAGGCTTATGGCCTACTCGATATCTTGATGGTGGCCATTCCCGCCTCCCTTACTGGGGTCGTGATGGCTGCGTTATGGAGCCTGCGCCGAGGCAAAGATCTAGACCAAGATCCTGAATTTCAAGCCAAGCTCAAAGACCCCGAGCAGCGCGCTTATATCTACGGTGGCGGTGAAACGCTGCTCGACACTAAGTTCCCAAAAGAGGCCTACTGGTCAACGTGGATCTTCTTTGCCGCTATCGCTGCGGTGGTCTTGCTCGGCGCTAACGAAGGGCTTCGCCCCATTTTTACCATCAAGGGTAAAACGGGCCCGCTTTCGATGAACCTCGTGATTCAAATGATGATGCTGATCGCTGGCGCCATCATCTTGCTACGTTGCAAGGTTAAACCAGGGGAAATTGCCAACGGCGCCGTATTTAAAGCCGGGATGGTTGCCATCTTCTCTGTGTTTGGGGTGGCATGGATGAGTGAAACCTTCTTCCAAGCCCACATGCCGCTGCTTAAAGAGAGCCTGGCCCACGTCGTACAGGCCCACCCTTGGACCTATGCACTGGTGTTATTTTTGATCTCAAAGCTCGTTAACAGCCAAGCGGCCGCACTGACCGCCATTGCCCCAATGGGGCTGGCACTGGGGGTTGAGCCTAAACTGCTGATCGCTTTCTTGCCCGCAGCATATGGCTACTTTGTACTGCCGACCTACCCAAGCGATCTGGCCTGTATCGGCTTTGACCGATCCGGCACGACCCGCATTGGCAAATTTATCATCAACCACAGCTTTATCATTCCAGGACTGATTGGGGTGAGTAGCGCAAGCGCAGTGGGCTATCTGCTGGCGAGTGTTTTACTCTAAGCACCGGCATTTATCCGGCCCTTGTCTCTTGTTTTTATCTCTTTGCTCCTCATGAATGAGGCCCCAACTGCTGGGGCCTCATTGTTTTAAGCGCGGCCATTGACCGACTCGGTCAGTCATAGCCATGCCATCTAAGCGTTCATCACGTCCCTACATAAACAGCAGATAGTTGAGCGCTAATCCGGTCACTAATGCCCCTGCCATCGGCACACAGGTGCGTTTAACTACGATAAAGGGCGACACATTGGCGATCCCTGCACACGCGATCAACACAGCGGCAATCGGTGAAACGGTACGGCCAATACTCGCGGCCAGCTGCATCGGCAACAGCATGGTCACCGCCGGCACGCCAAATTTTGCAGCCACGGCTGGCGCTAACGTTGAGAAGCTCAAAAACGCCGCATTACCTGAGCCCATAATGATCGCCGCGACCATGATCAACGCCACCATCACCAAGGTCATCAGGGCGCTGCCAATTCCTGCGCCGCTCGCGGCATGAAGCAAGGTATCGATAGCACCAATGGCTTTAAGGGATTCAGCGAATAGCTCAGCACACACAATCAGCGCGACCACAGGGCCAAACACTTTGCCCATCCCATCTAAAAAGCTCGACAGTCCCGCAAAGGCGGTCCGCACCGAGCGGCTACGCAGCAACTCACACAACATACCAATAAAGACTGACAACAACATGGCCACTTCCACGCTCATCTTAATGTCACTTATCAGCAGCTTAGAAAAGGTCATCATCAACACGAACGGAATGATCGGTAACAAGCCATACCACGTTGGAACTGGCACGCTATCGGCGCCTTGTTCGTCTAATGCCGCATGCTCATCCCGATGTTGGGCCGGATCCCACCCCTCTTTTTGATCACAATAACGCTGCCAAAAAAAGTGCAACACCATGGTCACCAGCAACATGGGCGCCACCAGCCAGATCTGGTAATCCACGAAATAACTGGTCGGATCCATCCCCGCTTGACCGGCAGAGAAGATAGCATTGGTTTGGGTTGGGCCAATTTCAAACGCTTGAGACGTTGCAATCACCCCGCAGGCAGACGCAGGGCTAATGCCAAGATTGCGCATCACCGGATACATGGTCACCATCAAGAGCAGGCCAAGGCCCGTCGCGGAGGTCACAAACAGTGACACAAACATCACTACCAAATAACAAATAGAGAGCATCAGGTAGCTAGATTGAATACCCGCCACCGGTTTAACGGCAATCCGCACCAGTGCCTGCGACGCGCCAATATGGGACATGTAGGTAGCAAACCCCGCCACGGCCATGATGGTGAGCCCAAGCCCTGCCGCGCGGTAAGAAAAGATCCCCTTAAACAGTTCAAACAAGTCAAACAGCGCAAAGCCCGTGTTCTTGTCTGCAGGGAGGATCGGGTGCAGCCCCAGCCAATAGGCCACCGTAAAAATGGCCATGCCTGCCAGCGCGAGTACCGCTTGCGGGTTGTAATCTTTGATGATGCCGTACACCACGGCACTCAACACGAACAAGACGAATAACAGTTCCAATATTCACTCCTGACAGATTTATCGAAGAACGGAATCTAGTGATCTGACCACAGTTTGCCCTTGATCCCTATCAATAAAGGGTCTGTAATCGAGATTTGCTGGCATAAAAGTCCGATAAAAGGATTTTTTACAGATTTTTCAACTGAAGAAAAACCTTTGTATACCAAGATTTGGGGATGATATGACACGACTGTGCGATTTTTTGCGTTAGATCAATATCTGGCCACGCTGAAATCGCGAAGATGCCCACCAAGATATCGCGACCATTTCGCACCGGAGAGAGTTATGACAAGCCAAGCCAACGCAGGGACCTTGACCTGCGATTACCAGCTGTGGGACATCCTCGTCGAGTCTGCCAAAGAACGCACTACCATCCGTTATTCCAAATTGGCGAAACTCGCCGGATTGGAGCAGTGCCAAGATGAACTGCGCACTTTGCTGCAACGCATCCGCATGTACTGCACTGAACACCATCTGCCGATCCTCTCCACCATCGTGGTCGATGACATCGGTAAATACACCGGTCTCTCCTCTGGCTTGCCAGATGCCCCATGGGAGCGCGCACGGGTATTTGACCATCAATGGACCACCCTGCACTGATTGACGTGCTTGATGATGCTGGCCAATGATGCCAACCCATAATGCTAACCAAAGCGCGCCCCTGGCGCGTTTTGGCTATCTGGCGTTTGCCCCTTCTCTTTTTCTTAGCAATAGCGGTGGTACTCCCGCAATAACCGCCCCCATCTGGCCTCCTATGCTAACGTGCTTCTGACCTTGAAGGTGAACGCGCCATTTAGGTGTGACAGTTACGAGAATTCCCCCCTAGCGCCCATCAGCGTTGCCATGAGATCGCCACAATGCCAAAATCGGGCCCTTGCACTATGTTGATTCGGATTTTCGGGTAGCAGCCCAAGGCCTGCGCCCACAAGAGAAGGACTCCCCATGGCCATCACCCTTTATGGCATAAAAAACTGCGACACCATCAAAAAAGCCCGTAAATGGCTAGCTGAGGCAGGTATCGAGTATCGTTTTCATGACCACCGCGCCGATGGGCTTGCGCCTGCCGATCTAGACCGCTGGCTGGCACAATTAGGGTGGGAGGCGCTACTCAATAGCCGGGGTACCACCTTTCGCGCCCTGCCAGATGAGGCCAAGCAAGGGCTCGACACTGCCAAAGCGCGCGCCCTGCTGCTAGAGCACCCAGCGATGATCAAGCGCCCGCTGCTCGACCGTGACGGCGAACTAACCCTGGGTTTTAAAGCCGAACATTACCAATCCCTCTTCTTTGGTTAACTTTTTCAATTAAGGAGCCCTGATGTCAGATGTCATCGCACTGGCCAAAGATTTGATTGGCCGCCCCTCTATCACGCCGCAAGATCAAGGGTGTCAGCCTCTGATAGCCGCACGCCTTGCTCGGGCAGGCTTTGTTATTGAGCCGATGGTATTTGAAGACACCACCAATCTGTGGGCGCGCCGGGGCACCTCTGAGCCGCTATTTTGTTTTGCTGGCCACACCGACGTGGTGCCTGCCGGCGCACTCGACAGCTGGCATACCCCCCCCTTTGAACCCACTCTCAAAGAAGGCATGTTGTATGGGCGCGGCGCGGCAGACATGAAGGGATCTCTGGCGGCCATGGTGGTAGCCACTGAGCGGTTTGTGGCGATGCACCCCGATCATCAGGGCTCTATCGCTTTTCTTATCACTTCAGATGAAGAGGGCCCCTTTATCAATGGCACCCCTCGGGTGATTGATACCTTAGAGGCGCGCGCTGAGAAGATCCGCTGGTGCATTGTGGGTGAGCCCTCCGCCACCGCCGTGGTGGGGGATGTGGTAAAAAATGGCCGCCGTGGCTCTATGACGGGCGATCTGCGGGTGCGAGGGGTCCAAGGCCACGTGGCTTACCCACATCTGGCCGATAACCCCATTCACAAGGCGTTGCCTGCGCTGACGGAGCTCGCCGCCACCGTGTGGGATGAGGGCAACGCTTATTTCCCCCCCACCAGCTTTCAGATTGTGAATATCGCAGCCGGTACCGGCGCCTCTAACGTCATTGCTGGCGAGCTACGGGTGCAATTTAATTTTCGCTTTAGCACCGCGCTGACCGATGGCGAAATCCGTCAGCAGGTCGAAGCCCTGCTCGATCGCCATGGTCTTGATTACCAACTGGATTGGACCCTATCAGGGCAGCCCTTTTTGACCGATAGCGGGTTGCTACTAGATGCAACCGTTGCCGCTATCAGTAAAGTCAATGGCCAACAACCCGCCTTGCTGACCACCGGCGGCACCTCTGATGGGCGCTTTATCGCCCCAACTGGCGCCGAAGTAATTGAGCTTGGTCCCGTCAATGCCACCATTCACAAGGTGAACGAGTGCGTCAAGGCGGCCGATCTGGATCTACTAGCCGACCTTTACCAAGACATTCTCAAGAGATTGCTCCCATGATGCAGGCACACCTATTAGGGCTCGATGAGAGCCATCTTATGCTCATTGATGGTGGCCCCCATCGGCTCACTCCCGCCACCGCGGCAGCGTTTAAGTCCATGCAGGCAGCCGCAGCGCAGGCAGGATTTAACCTGCAGGCGGCATCTAGCTGGCGCAGTTTTGAGCGACAGCTCGCTATTTGGAATGGTAAGTGGCATGGTGAGCGGCCACTGCTTGATGCCGCCTGCCAGCCTATTGATGCCCTGCAACTGAGCGATGAGGCGCGGCTACACGCCATCTTGCGCTGGAGTGCGCTGCCAGGAACCAGCCGCCACCACTGGGGGAGCGATCTGGATATCTATGATCCTAACGCGCTGCCCGCTAATACCAAGCTGGCACTCGAGCCGTGGGAGTATGAACAAGGGGGCTGGTTTGCAGATCTAAGCCAATGGCTCGACGCCCATATGGGCGAGTTTGGCTTTTTCTTGCCGTATGCCAAACCCCTTGGGGATGCCTGTGGCGTCGCCTATGAGCCTTGGCATATCAGTTTTGGACCAGAGTCTTTATCGCAGCGTCTTGATCCAGCAGCGCTGGCGCTTTGCTTGCAACAGGCGGATATTGAAGGGCAGTCCGCCATACTGGCCAACTTAGATGACATCATGGCCCGTTATCTTCTTCCCTGTCCTGATGAAAGGAAAATCCCATGAGCCTTTGGCTATGGATAGGATTGCCACTGCTGTTTTTACTCGGCGTGTTTCTCAATGCTATCAAAGACATGAAGCAACTTGAGAAGCAGTTACCTAACTACAAAGACAAGATCCGCAAAGTAAAGGATGATGACGACGATTGATCTTGTTTTATCAAGGGGAGCACATCCGCTCCCCTGCTCTGCTCTGCTCTGCTCAATTCTGCCCATCCAGCCAGTCCTGCCGCTTACTTTTTATTCATATTGGCTATTTAGAGCAAGGATCTATAACCGCCATTCATAATGCCTATCCATAGCGACGACCCGCATCCACTCAGTCCCTGATTTACGGCTCTTCTCAAAAAACAGCCCGCTTAAGCTCGATATACCTTTGACTCCCTTTACGGCCTAACCTGCGTTGCTTATTTTGCCTCCTACAAATAATGAGAAAAGGCTAAAAAAGGTAATAAATGGCAAGTAAAGGCTGTAATAAGCCATGCAAAGGCCATACAAAGGTCATCTAAGTACATATAATGTGTCCACTTTGCACCTTGCTAGAATGGAGTTCGCCCTTGGATGCCGCCGCCATCAACAGTTTCTTTTTTATCGCAGCCCTGTTGGTCGGTGCCAGCGTCTTATTGAGCGCACTCTCATCTCGTCTTGGTATTCCTATCTTGGTTATCTTTCTCGCAGTCGGCATGCTGGCCGGTGATGATGGCCCTGGCGGTATCCATTTTGCGGACTACTCCATCGCCTATCTGGTAGGCAACCTCGCCCTTGCCATTATTTTGCTCGATGGCGGCATGCGCACTCGGGTCTCATCTTTTCGGGTTGCCCTTTGGCCTGCGTTATCATTGGCCACCGTTGGGGTCGCCATCACCACCGGTCTAACCGGCCTTGCCGCTGCGTGGCTATTTGATCTCAGCCCACTACAAGGGATGCTGATCGGTGCCATTGTCGGCTCTACTGATGCCGCTGCGGTATTTTCACTGCTAGGGGGGCGCAGCCTCAACGAGCGGGTCGGCGCCACCCTTGAAATCGAGTCTGGCAGCAACGACCCGATGGCGGTGTTTCTCACCATTACCTTGATAGACGTACTGGCCACGGCCCAGCAGGGGCTTGATGGCAGCTATTTGCTGCTGCAACTGCTCAAGCAGTTTGGTCTTGGCATCAGCCTCGGCCTTGGTGGGGGTTGGCTACTGTGGAAATTGATCAACGCGGCCAAACTGGCACCCGGCCTCTATCCACTGCTAACCGTCAGCGGCGGCTTGCTGATCTTTGCCCTCACCACCGCGGTGGGTGGCAGCGGCATTCTCGCGATTTATCTTACCGGTTTATTGCTTGGCAACCGCTCTTTGCGCAGTCGTAGCACGACCTTATCGGTGCTTGATGGCTTGAGCTGGTTAAGTCAAATTGGCATGTTTTTGGTACTCGGGCTGCTCGCCTCCCCCCATCAGCTACTTCCTATTGCGCTGCCTGCGCTGGCGCTGGCGATGTGGATGATCTTGGTGGCGCGCCCGGTATCGGTTTGGCTTGGGTTATTGCCATTTAAGAGTTTTACCCCTCGCGAGCGCTGGTTTATCTCTTGGGTGGGCCTGCGCGGCGCGGTGCCGATCATTTTGGCGGTGTTTCCGATGATGGCCGGGCTGCCCAACGCCCAGCTCTATTTCAATGTGGCGTTCTTTGTGGTGTTGGTCTCACTTATCTTACAAGGAAGCTCGCTACCACTGGCCTCAAGGCTGGCGCGAGTTGAAGTGCCAACGCCCCCTTCCCCGATTAATCGAGCCGGATTAGAGATCGATCTTGATAGCCAATGGGAAACCTTTGTTTACCAATTAGGGGCTGAAAAGTGGTGCATTGGCTCACCGCTGCGGGATTTACAGATGCCGACCGGCACTCGGATCTGCGCCCTGTTTCGGGGCCGCGAACTGCTTCACCCCTCAGGCAGTAGCTGCTTGCAAGCCGATGATATTTTGTGTGTGATCGGCCACGAGCGAGACTTGCCCGCCCTTGGGCAGCTATTTAGTCAGGCGCCCGAGCAAGATCTCGGTTTGCGCTTTTTTGGTGACTTCTTACTCGAAGCGGCCGCTAACATGACCGATCTGGCCCCTCTTTACGGGATCGATGTAAGCGAGGTGGCGGATCAAACCCTGAGGGATTTTATTACCTGTCAGCTCGGGGATAATCTGGTGGTCGGTGACAGCCTGCCATGGCAGGGCCTGATCTGGACCGTCGCAGAAATGGATGAAGATATCCCAAGCAAGATCGGGGTGCGGTTACAAGAAGAAGATCCGGTCTAATCGACCACCTAACATCATACCCAGACATAAAAAGAGAGTGCGTTATGCCATATCAAAGTTTGATGTCCGGCCAGCTGGCCCCTTCTGCCAATTTAGGGGTTATTGAAGGTTTTTTTGGTAAAGGATGGAGCTGGCAGGCCCGTGCCAACTATGCCAAGTGGCTACCCCGCCATGGTTATGGTTTTTATATCTATGCCCCAAAAGAAGATGGGTATTTGCGAAAGCACTGGGCACAGCCTTGGCCTTGCGAGCAGCTCGCAGAGCTTGCCGAGCTGGCTCGTCAGTGCCGCGCCAACGGGCTTGCGTTTGGGGTGGGGTTGAGCCCGATGGAGGCGCATCACGACTACCCGAGCAAACGCTCGGCGCTGCTTGAAAAAGTGCGGCTTATCGACGAGGTGCTCCAACCTGATATCTTGGCGGTGCTATTTGACGACATGACCGGGGATACGCCTGATTTAGCCCGCCACCAGCTCACCATCGCCCATGACATTGCCGCCCAGAGCAACGCCACTCGCCTCATCTTTTGCCCCAGCTACTACTCAACCGATCCGGTGCTTGAGAAAGTATTTGGCGCCATGCCGCCCCGTTATCTAGCCGATCTGGGGCAACACCTTGACCCGCGTTTTGAGATTTTTTGGACCGGCCCCAAGGTCTGCTCTAGCGAATACCCCGAAGCGCACCTTAAGCAGGTGACTGAGTTACTCGGCCGCAAACCTTTCTTGTGGGATAACTATCCGGTCAACGATGGCAGCAAAGCCTGCAGTTACCTGCATCTGCGCGCCTTTGAACATCGCCCCGCTGAACTTGCCAAGCTCATTGCAGGCCATGCGGTTAACCCCATGAAACAAGCGGCGCTCTCGGTGCTGCCACTGGCAACGTTGCCCATGAGCTATCGCTTAGGTCACCAATATGACCCCGCAAAAGCACTCCATGCCGCGTTGCACGCCACCTGTGGCCCCCAGATCGCAGCCATGATTGAGACCGATCTGCCGCTATTTCAAGATGTGGGGCTCGCGCAACTGACAGCAGCGCAAATAGCCACCCTGCGGGCCCGCTATCTGCCATTTCGCGATCAAGCCTGCGCCGATGAAATCGTGCGCTGGCTGGATGGGGAATATGTATTTGACCCCGATTGTTTGACTGATTAATCCAGATACCACACAGCACCAAGGAATTTGCATGGATACCTCTTTGATTTACCAGAACTTAGCGGTCGTCGCCGCTTTTTTGCTGGTCTACAGCCTCATTGCAGGACGCTTTGAATCGCGCCTGATCAACGGCCCGCTGCTGTTTATGTTGGTGGGCTGGCTGCTTGGGCCTGGTGGCATTGGGCTGCTCTCTTTAGGCATCAACAGCGAGGGCATTAAATTGCTGGCGGAGCTGAGCTTGGTCGTGGTGTTATTTAACGATGCCGCCAACACCAACTGGCAGGTGCTGGCTGCGAACCGGCAGCTGCCGATCCGGCTACTGATGATTGGTCTGCCGCTCACCTTGGTGTGCGGCGCCTTGTTTGGGCACTGGATTTTCCCTGATCTGCCGTTACTTGAGATGGCGATCCTCTCCACCATTTTGGCCCCAACCGACGCCGCCCTTGGCAAAGCCGTGGTGAGTAACCCCGCCGTCCCTGCCCCTTTGCGCGAAGGGCTTAACCAAGAGAGTGGGCTCAACGATGGCATCTGTGTGCCGGTCTTATTGCTACTCTTAGCGCTGATTGCCCCAACCGAGCAACATACCGGTACCGCCATGTTGGCCATCACCCTCATCCTGGAAGAGATTGGGATTGGCCTATTGGTGGCGGTAGTACTGAGTACGCTCACCATCAAACTGCTCAAAATCTCTTACCTCAATGGCTGGCAATTGCCGCTTTGGCGCCAACTGACCATGCCGGGCCTCGCCTTATTGTGCTTTGCGCTGGCGCAAACGTTAGGGGGCAGTGGCTTTATCGCCGCCTTTGTTGGGGGTCTGCTGATTGGCCATCGCCTTGGCAAAGAGAAGCATGCCTACATGGATAGCTGCGAGGGATATGGCGATCTGCTTTCGGTGGTTATCTGGATCATCTTTGGCGCTGCGTTGCTGCCGCTGCTACCAGAATTAATGAAGTGGCAATATTGGGCCTATGCCGTTGCGAGTCTCACTGTGCTGCGGATCGTGCCGGTGTGGATCAGCCTGATGGGTACTGGCCTTAAACCTGAGCTCAAGCTCTTTATCGGCTGGTTCGGACCACGGGGCCTTGCCAGCATCGTCTTTGCGGTGATGGTGCTGCAAAATCGGCCTGCCCTACTTGGCCAAGATCCCATCATCGCAACGGTGCTGTGCACGATTATTTTGAGCGTGCTTTTACACGGCTTGAGCGCGAACCCCTGGGTGGCGCGCTTTAAAACCGCGAAACATACCGCGAACTAGCCCAGCTTAGCCCGATGCAACATGCAAAATGCCACCGCAAGGTGGCATTTTTTATCCGCACAGAACCGGGCTCCCCGCCCTCAACCAAGGGCCAACCAAATTCCCACCCCAAACATCAAGGTACCCGCAATGCGGTTCATCAGGCTCACATTGCCACTTTTAGCCAAAAAGTGACGTAAGGTGCGGCCCCCACTGGCATAAAGCAGCAAACACGCGAACTCAATCATCAAGATTAAGCCCACCAATGCGGTGATCTGCGGCGCCATCGGTTTACTTGGCACAATAAAGGGGGGCAGCAGCGAAATCATAAACGCCCACGCTTTTGGGTTCGCAATGGCCGTGATAAAGCCCTGCAGCGCCAATCCCATCGGACGCGTCTGCGCGCTAGACGACAGATCAGCTGCGATAGCGAGCTTGCCTTTGGCCTGCCACAGCTCGATGCCTACCCATACTAAATAAGCGCCCCCAACATACTTAAATATCGCAAACAGGGTCGGATAGTTAAGCATCACGGCCGCGGCGCCCACGACCGAGAGTACCGACACCAGCCCGACGCCCATTAACTCTCCCCCCATCATCGGTAAGGTGCGGCGAACCCCAATGCTCATCCCTAAGCTCATCGCTAAGGTCATACACATACCGGGCGTCACCGAGACAAAGAAAAACGTGGGGATAAACAGAGCCAAAATGGCCGGATCAATCCAGCTAGACACAACACACCTCCATCCCATGCAAGCTCGCCATGATAACCTGTTGGGCATATTCAATTACGCGGGCTGCGTTGTACCACAAATGATGCTTGTTTGCGGTAAATAACAGGCAAATACGCATATATCCAGACTAAAACACGGTTGTATTGCCCGGCGGCAGTCATCAATACGCCTCGCCTACAACCAGAGCGGTAGCGCCCCTTGGCTCTTTTCGTGCCCATTGTTATCACCTCCCCCTCACGCCCCGCTCATGGCATCCTGGGCGTTTGCCGCTAGCCCTTTCAGCTAGCCTTCTCTGCCAATAGCCGTCCCCTGTGGGGGAGTGATTATCTGGCTATTTTTAGCCATTAGCGTCATAAGGGGCTGGGCTGCCTCAGTAAATGTCGGTATGGTAGTGGCACGTTACTTCCCCCCTCACGTGAGCACTTCATGAGTCTGAAATTCAAGAAACCCGCCTTTATCCTGTTGGGGCTGATTGCCCTGCTTTCTGCCACTTGGCTCGATTACTATCTGCCAGAACAAACCATTGCCACCATCACAGGCGGTGAAGTAAAACGCAGCGACAAAGATGGCCCGATCAGCCAGCGCAACCCCGCCGACGGCCCGACCTCTGATGTTTACTACGTCTATACCGAGCGCGCCGGGGAACATGTTCGGGTGTTTCGCAACGAAGATACCCGCTGGGGCTGGCCCTTCTACTTCAAGTTCAACTCCGCCGATGTGCAAGCAAAAGCCATCTCTTTGTCATTTGAAAAGCGCCAAGCCATCATCACCTCTTACGGCTGGCGCGTGAACATGCTGACCTTATTCCCTAACATCACCAAGATCGAAAATGCTGAGCCAGGCGACTCCACCTGGAGCTTCTTTCGCTGGTTCTGGTTTGGCCTTTGGGCCTTGGTGATGGGGAAAGCGGCCCTCGCGACTTGGCGCTATTTTGAGCGTCTTGAGGACGAGATATGAGTGAGCCGAGTAAAACTCGCAGTAGTTTTTATCGGCGTTTATATGTGGCATGGCTAATCACTCAAGGGTGCGATACAGTGCCTGCGATTATGGCGACCACCAGTATGCCAAGGCGCACCGCGCAAGATACCGTCAGCGCCTTAGCTGAACTTGGGATCACCTGTACCTTTGAACAAACCCAAGGGGCGCGCCATCTGCAAGGGCACTACCAGATAAGCGACTGGGGCCCGATCAATCCAAACTGGATTGGTGCGCAACTGGCCGTTATCAAAGCCACCCTCAATTATCCTTAAATTTTTACGCGCACTAAACTATGCGCACTAAAGCACACGCCCTAGAAAAGGGGGCCAGCCAACATGTATGTGGCTGGCCCCCTTTTTATGGGGTCAAACGATCGGTGATGATGCTTGGTGTGTGAGCGTTCATGACTCTTAGTCAATCAGCCTTAACGCTTTTGTCAGCTAAGTAGCCTCACCTGCCATGAGTTGGCTCATTGTTTCACTCATTGTTTCACTCATTGTTTAACTGATTGTTTAACTGAGTGTTTGGCTCATCATTTAACTCATCATTTAACTCATCAAAGGTGCAATCGATGATAGCGCGCTTAGGGTTATTTGGGTCTCGCAGCAATAGCGGCGCTTGCCCTTGGGCATATTGGCGCTGATCGCTAAATTCACTGCCATAGGCACGCAGCACTAGCCTGCGGGCATTATCAATGGGGGTATCAATCAACAAGGCATGCACTTGATAGCCGGCGGTAGGCACTAAAAAACCGACCACGGGCAGACCATGGAGCGATTCATGTACTTTGTACCAAGCAAACCCGTCACTGAGCCGATAGGGGCTGTAATTTTTTAATAGCGGATTGGCTTTTTGTTCGGCCTCCATATCAAGATGCAGATCTGCCACATCACAGGTCGCTAACCCTTGCCACATCTGCTCAAAAGGAGTGGAGCAACCTGTTAATTGCCCTCCTACCAGCAGTGCTAACGCTATTTTTTTCATTCTTAGCCCCTTTAGCGGTCCCTTTATTGCCCACCATATCGCTAATTACATTGCTAACTAGATTGCCAACTAAATGACTAATTACATTGCTAACTAGATTGCCAACTAAATGACTAATTACATTGCTAACTAGATTGCCAACTAAATGGCTAATTACATTGCTAACTAGATTGCCAACTAAATGGCTAATTACATTGCTAACTATGTTGGCTGGTTATAAGCGTAGCGCCCATCGCCATTTCCCCCCCCCTATCGGCCTTTATCCCGCCTTTATCGTGCGCCTCCATGAGGCCATGTCGAGATCCCCATAACAACGCAATGGCCAAGGGATCGGGTGAGCGCGATTCGCCCCATCAGGCCAGTTCAGGTATGATCGCTCCCCGTTTTTCACCCGTAGCCCTTATGACCGTTATCGTTGATACCTTTATTGCCCCGCCCTGCACGGCCACCATTGAGATCTTGCTCGAAGATGAGCAGTTGCTCCTTATCAACAAGCCAAGCGGGCTGCTGAGTCTCTCTGGCAAGAACCCGCAAAATCTCGACTCAGTGCATTATCGACTGGTGCAAGATTACCCTGGCTGCACCTTGGTCCATCGTCTCGATTTTGGCACCTCAGGCATCATGGTGGTGGCCAAAAACAAAGGGATCAACGCCGCATTGTGCCAGCAGTTCAGCCAGCGACAAGTGAGCAAGGCTTATCACGCCTTACTCTGTGGTCATGTGCTCAACGATGAAGGGGTCATCGATTCGCCTATTGCCAAAGATCCGGCGCTGTTTCCCTTGATGAAGCTCTGCGCGGCCAGCGGTAAACCGGCTCGAACCCGCTATCGGGTCATTGAGCTATGTGAATACCAGCAGCAACAGCAGCAACAACTACAGCAACCGCAAAAAAATCAGGCCATCCCATTAACCCGAGTACACCTAGTGCCCGAAACCGGCCGCACCCACCAACTGCGCATTCACAGCCAGCGGCTCGGTCATCCCATCTTTGGCTGCGATCTCTATGGCGGTTTGCAACGACCACATGGCGCGCAGGCACCGCGCTTGATGCTCCATGCCAGCGAGCTGGATTTTACCCATCCGCTAACTGGCGAGCGGATGCAGATCCGATGTGCGGCGCCATTTTAAGGGCGATACATGGCGGGGGGCCATCGCTGTAACAGTAAATGGAGGCGTTGACTAAATCGCAGCTTCGAAGGTAAATGCGAGGATAAAGAGGGGTTGCGCTAAAAAATCAGGGCCGTGCATTCGCATCGGCCCTGTTGATTTCACGATTGATTTAGCTACTAATTTTGCGATTCGCGTTCAGTATGCCAAACGTGAATGGCGTGCGCTCAAGCAAGGAATGAGATCAGCAAGGGATCAGATCAATTTGCGGGCGGCGCTCAGTACAATCTTGATCGCATCAGATTCTGTTTTGGCCATAGTCTGTGCGCTTGGGATCTCTTGCTGAGTGCGGTTGACGATAACACCCGCCACCATCCCTGCGCGCAGGCCTTGACTGGCACACATAGTCAGCAAGGTGGCAGATTCCATCTCATAGTTGAGCACCCCCATCCCTTGCCACTCTTTCATGGATCCTTGAAAACGGCGTACTACGCGGCCAGATACGGTGTCGTAACGCTCTTGCCCTGGATAGAAGGTATCAGAAGAAGCGGTGATCCCCACATGCAAGGTAGAGCCGATCTCTTTAGCTGCATTGACCAGCGCAGTGGTGCACTCAAAATCGGCGACCGCAGGAAATTCCATCGGGGCAAAGTGCAGGCTTGCACCATCAAGGCGCACTGAGCCTGTGGTCACAATCACATCACCCACATTGAGGTGCGGCTGAATAGCTCCGGTGGTGCCAATGCGCAAAAAGGTACGGATCCCCAACTGGGCCAGCTCTTCAACCACAATCGAGGTGGATGGCCCCCCAATCCCGGTTGAGCAGATGATCACGGCCTTGCCGTCCATCTCTGCGCGCCAGGTGGTAAATTCTCGATGACTGGCTAGGTGCACCGGATTATCCAACAGCTCTGCGATGCGCTTAACGCGCTCAGGATCACCGGGAACGATCGCCAGGGTGGCGCCTTGCAAATCCGCTTTCTTCAAACCCAAGTGAAATACATCAGACATAGTGGACTCCTGGTTGCCCCCCGCCAGCAAAGTCAGGGCACAAATTAAGATGATTTTTTATGGTTATAAAACCCTAATCTCCCGAGCTTGGGAGGTGAGCACTATGATTGAACCCTTTTTCTAATTCTTTGAGGCACCTCAAAGTTTCACCTATTGACAGGGAAAATATCCAACAAAACGTTTGCTAATCGCACAATCCCCTAGGTAAACGTTCTCTTTTTAGTTTGCATGAAATAACAAAGTCAAGCTAAGGCAGCCCTTTATTCATAACCTGTGATCAACCCCATAAATTATAAATAAGAGACTTTTGCATCCTGCACACAGTGGTAGCGTGGCCAACAATTACCCCTTAATGGCTAACTATTCGGAGTGCATCATGGCAACATTTAAATTCTATATTCCTGCCATCAACCTGATGGGTGCGGGCTGCCTGCAAGAGGCTGCAGCCGATATCAAAGGCTACGGCTATCGCAACGCACTGATCGTGACCGATAAAATCCTCAATCAAATTGGTGTGGTGGCAAAACTGACCACCCTGTTAGCTGAACAGGGCATTGCGAGCGTGGTGTTTGATGAAACCAAACCTAACCCCACCATGCACAACGTGGAGGCCGGGTTAGCCATGATCAAAGCGCATCACTGCGATTGCGTGATCTCCTTAGGTGGCGGCTCACCCCATGACTGCGCCAAAGGTATTGCGCTCGTGGCGGCTAACGGTGGCAGCATTCAAGATTATGAAGGGGTCGATCGCTCAGCCAAACCGCAGTTGCCGCTTATCGCCATCAACACCACTGCCGGCACCGCCTCTGAGATGACGCGCTTTTGTATCATCACCGACGAAACCCGCCACGTAAAAATGGCCATCATCGACAAGCACGTGACCCCGTTGATGTCGGTCAATGACCCTGAGCTAATGCTCGCAAAGCCTGCAGGGCTGACGGCCGCCACCGGTATGGATGCCCTGACCCATGCCATCGAGGCGTATGTCTCCACTATCGCAACGCCAGTGACCGATGCCAACGCCGTGATGGCTATCGAGCTGATTGCCAAGCACCTGCGCACCGCCGTCAACCATGGCGATGACCTGCATGCCCGCGAGCAGATGGCCTACGCCCAATTTTTGGCCGGAATGGCCTTTAACAACGCAAGCCTTGGCTACGTGCACGCGATGGCCCACCAGCTAGGGGGCTTTTACGATCTGCCCCATGGCGTGTGCAACGCCATACTGCTACCCCACGTCCAAACGTATAACGCAAAGATCAGTGCGCCTCGCCTAAAAGAGGTGGCCCGCCATATGGGGGTTGATGTGAGCGCGATGACCGATGAGCAAGGAGCTGCCGCCGCCATTACAGCCATCAAGCAACTGGCGCGAGATGTGAACATCCCCGCAGGTCTTGAGCTATTAGGCGTCAAAGCTGATGACGTCGATACGCTGGCTAGCAATGCACTAAAAGATGCCTGTGGTTTTACCAATCCCAAACAGGCGAGCCACGATGAGATCGTCGCCATCTTCCGTGCAGCCATGTAATTGCCATCGAAATGGTTGCGATGTGGCATTTATCTGGCCTTAGTGTGGCCTTCACGTCCCATTGAAATGGTCTAGACGTGGCAAAAAGGGTCGCATTGCGACCCTTTTTATTGACTGAGGGATCAATGGCTTTTTACTTCCGCAGAGGGAGTCGGTATGATTTGCCGAGCCAAAAAAGACTGTATGGATGAACTGAACTCGATATGCGGATGAAACACCTGATTGCCGCGGCTTTGACCGCTATCACCCTCTCCGGTTGCTCCCTGGTCTATCGCATTGATATTCCCCAAGGCAACTATGTGGAACAAAAACAGGTCGACAAACTGCGCCAAGGGATGACCCGCGAGCAGGTAAGCTTTGTATTGGGTACCCCAATGCTGCGTGACGGCTTTGACCCCAATAGCTGGTATTACCTCTATGAATTCCAGCCCGGCCATGGCGAGTTGGAGCGTAAAGAGCTCACCGTGACGTTCACAAACGAGCAACTTAGCTCAGTAACCGGTGACTTCCCGCTTCCTGCGGCCTTTAACACCCCACTTTGATACTTAAAAACCGGCCTCGCGCCGGTTTTGTTTTATCTCTATCTGTGGTGTGAGGCGCAACACTGCGCCTCTCTTTACCTTTTTTAGCTTCGCGTTACCTTTTTTAGCTTCACGTTACCTTTTTCAGCTTCACAGATACCTTTTTTAGCTTCGCGTTACCTTTTTCAGCTTCGCAGATACTTCTTCATAGCCGGACTGATATCACCGCTTATATCATCACGATTGTCGCCACTATGTAGTCACTATGTACTCGCAACATGATTACCACATGATCGCCATGCTAGTTGCCACCATTTCGACGCGATACCACCACCATACTGCGACTAAGCTGCAACTAGCGCGACACTAGGCTGACACTCAGCGCCACCCTTCATACCGATAATTTGGCCCCACTCATCACGCAAGGAGCACCCCATGAGCCAGATCTTGATTGCCGGAGCGAGCGGACTCATCGGCCGCGAACTTATCGCGCAGCTGCCCGCCGAAGAGGAGTTAACCCTACTTTGTCGAAAGCCGGGTAACGCGCCCCACCATTGGTTGCCGGTCGATTTTGATGATCTGGCCAGCGTCACCCTCTCGCGCCCAGTCAGCCTCGCATTTTGTGCCCTTGGCACCACCCGTAAAGCGGCAGGCTCTGCCGAGAAGTTTCGCCACGTCGATCTTAACTATGTGCTCACCTTTGCCGACCTTGCCCGCCGCCATGGCTGCCAACGGCTGATCGTCGTATCAAGCATCGGCGCCAATGCCCGTGCTTTGGCCCTCTATCCACGCACCAAAGGCGAGATGGAGCAGGCACTGTTGGCGCAATCGTGGCTGCGGCTAGCCATTGTCAGGCCCGCAATGCTGCTAGGGGAACGCCAGCCACCCCGCCTATCTGAGCAGCTGCTGCAGGCTATTTATCCGCTGTTTAGACCGCTTTTAGTGGGAAAATTAGCTCGCTGGCGAGCCATCGAAGCAAAACAGGTGGCACGGGCGATGATTGCGCTTTCAAAACAACCCGTGGGGATAGAAATAATCAAAAATGAGCAGTTACTCACTCTCTGAATCGCGGATGCTCACGGGGTGAGCATCCCATCGGGTAGCTAAAACCACACAAAAAGTGCCATAACCCTGTCATCGCTACAATCACCACAATACAAAATAGAAAAAATGGCTATAATGCAGCGGGAAAAATATGCCATATGACTCTGTTTTTAGGTGTGTGAGGGACAACCTGCTGTATGTGTATCGCAGCCACGATAAACCACGTTCACCGTTGTGGATCGAACTTAACGTGATACCCAAGATCCTACGCAAAGTTGAACGCCGTTGTTCTCATGGTGGTATCCATACTTGCACCAAAAAGCGATGTGCTATTTCCACGCGCCCTATTTCAAGCCCACGAGCACCTCTGATAGGTGACCCACTATTGCAAAAATTCCGGTTAAGCACGCCCTTAAGAGACTCGTTGGATGACTAAATATCGCCCCTCCTCCCCATGCACTCGTTGGGTGCTGCCCATGCTAGTGAGCATGCTGATGGCTAGCTTGTTCTCCCCCTCTTTACTGGCTGAGCAGCAGATCACCGTACAGCTGCCATGGCAACATCAGTTTCGGTTTGCCGGCTACTACGCCGCCATTGCCAAAGGTTTTTATCAAGATGCCGGCTTGCATGTCACCTTACGCGAAGCCACCGCTCACACGGATGTGGTCAGCGACGTGGTCTCTGGCAAGGCCCAATTTGGTATTAGTGGCAGTGATTTATTGCTAGATCGGGCCGCCGGTCGCCCCGTGGTGGTGTTAGCGGCGGTATTGCAACACTCCCCATTGGTGCTACTGACCCTCGATCGGCCAGATATTCGCAGCGCCGCTGATCTGGCGAACAAGCGATTAATGCTAAAACCGGGCTCTAAAGAGCTACTTAGCTACCTGATTGCCCAAACCCAAAAATCAGAGTGGAAAAGTCAGCCAGATTCCCAAGGGTTACAAGCGCTCATTAATGGTGAGGTCGATGTCATTAGCGCCCACAGCTCGTTTGAACCCTACCATCTGCAGCAAAAGGGCATCCCTTATCAGCTCTTTAGCCCACGCAGTATCGGCTTAGATTTCTACGGTGATAACCTATTCACCTCAGAGCATGAGCTGATCACCCACGAAGATGAGGTTTACGCCTTCCAGCAAGCAAGCCTCAAAGGGTGGCGTTATGCCATGGATAATCCCAATGAGATGATCAACCTTATCTTGGCGAAATATCCCCATGTCGCGAGCCGTGCCCAGCTTGAATTTGAAGCGCGCGAGATCAAAGCGCTGATGCAACCAGACCTTGTTGAACCCGGTTATATGCAGCAGGGCCACTGGCTACAGATAGCCAAGGTGTATCAGCAAGCAGGCATGCTCAAAACACTGCCAAATCTTGACAAATTTATCTATGACCCAGTGCAAGAGCGATTGCACCAACAGCGCAAGGTCCTCGATAAGAGCATGACCGTTGCGATGCTGATTAGCCTTGGCTTGATGGTTTTGCTCGGGATATTTCTCCATCTTTACTTGCGGCTACGCAAAGAAGCGCAAGATCGCCAACGGCTAACGGTGGAACTTGCGCAAAGTGAGCATCATTACCGCTTTGTGGCCGAAAACAGTGCCAACGTGATCTGGACCATGGATGTGGTTAACATGCGTTTTCGCTATGTCAGTCCGGCCATCAGCGCACTGATTGGTTATCAGCCCGCTGAGTTATTTTCGTTACCCCTCAAAAATCTGCTACCCGATACCTCAAGACTGCAGCTACGCGAGGAGATCGTGGCCTCATTAGCCGCATGGCAGCGGGGTGATTATGAGCAAAGTCGCCGAGTGATCCGCGCTCAGTTGCGCCATAAAGAGGGTCATTTGGTGGCGACCGAGACCATCATCACCCTGCATAGCAATGACATGGCGCAACCTGAGTCCATCCTTGGGGTCACCCGAGATATCACCAAGCAGGCGGCGCGTGAAGAGCTGATGTATAGCCTTGCCTTCTATGATCCCCTCACCGGTCTTCCTAATCGGCGTTTGCTGCAGCAACACTTACAAGCCCTACTCGAACAAGCCACTCCGCAGCCGTTAGCCTTGCTGTTTATCGATTTAGATCACTTCAAACCCATCAATGACACCTTTGGCCATGAAATCGGGGATATCTTACTCAAGCTGGTCGCACAGCGGATGAGCCAGTGCATCAGTGAGCAAGATTTGGTGGCGCGGCTTGGGGGGGATGAATTTGTCATTTTGCTGCCAAATACCACCAATAATGCCACTCACAACGTGCTAGCGCTTGCCGAGCACCTGCACCAACAGCTGAGTCATCCCTTTTTGATAGAAGGCCAAGAGCTGCTGATCTCTTGTAGTATCGGGGTGGCCTTAGCGCCGCAACACGGACGTGATGCCAAGACCTTAATGCATCACTCCGATCAAGCCATGTACCAAGCCAAGCAGCAGGGCCGCGGGCTGGTACGACTCTTTAATACCGATCCCGATCAAGGGGCGCTGCAATGGCACTCAGACCATGAATGTGGCAACCCCAGTATTGATGCCGAGCATCGTCAGTTGTTTGTGCTCACTAACCGCTTGCTCAAATGCATGAAAGATCGTGACAACAATCCCGCCCCCTTTTTAGCGGCCATGGCAAAACTGTTTGAAATGTCCCATCTGCACTTCATTACCGAAGAGCAGATCTTGGCTGACATTGACTACAGCGAGCTGGCCAGTCACCGCCAAGATCACATCAACCTGCTAACTAAGGCCGGTCAGATCATGGAGGCAGCCAAAGCGGGTATCCTTGGCAACGATGAGCTGCTGAACTTTTTGATCCAAGAGCTGGTCGTTGGCCATATGAGTCAGTCAGATCGCGGCTACTTCGCACTGATCAAACAAGAGCAAGGTCAACCCAGCGCTCGGCGCCGCCGTGCTAGCCGACAGGGCGATAACAGCACGCGCAAGCAAGGCAATAACAACGCCAGCGGGCAGGATGATCACCATACTAAGGTGCCAGATACGCACGACTGCGATCACCATAAATAAACCGGTTGCCCTGTAATATGTCATGGCGATGTCATCGTTACGTTATGGCTAGGTAATCTTTACGTAATCCTTACGTAATCGATTGCAGAAAAAATCCGTTTGCCGCAATGGCTGCGGTACAACAGGGCGAAAATAGTTATAATGCGCCAACTTTGATATGCCATATGGCTCTTTACGCTGGCATATCCGTGTAATAAAACGGTCTCTGTTGCAGGCATTTGATGAGTGGTTTAGCACGTTTCCCCCTCTTCCTCCCTGTTTACACACACCCTTTTTTCCCCTGATTGGTTGCCAACAATTGCTTGAATCTCAATTACATACCGCTTACGGGCGGTACGCCGTATGACGATGGCTACAGCCTTGCGTCAGCCTGCTGCAAGAGTGCTGTCGATCCTCATTAGCATCCTGTTTGCGAGTCTGCTCTCCCCTGCCTTACAGGCTGAGGAGCACGTCATCGTCCAGCTTCCGTGGCAACATCAATTCCAGTTTGCTGGCTACTATGCTGCCATCGCCAAGGGCTTTTATCATGATGTCGGCTTGCAAGTGACCTTGCGCGAGCCCAGCGAAAATACCAACGTGGTCGATGAAGTGGTGTCAGGGCGCGCCCAATTTGGGATTAGTGGCAGTGATCTGCTGCTCGATCGCGCAGCCGGCCACCCTGTGGTGGTGCTCGCGGCCATCTTGCAGCACTCGCCACTGGTATTACTCACCTTAGATCGCCCCGATATTAGCCACCCACGCGATCTGACCAACAAGGTGTTAATGCTAAAACCGGGTTCTAATGAGCTACTAAGTTACCTTATTCAACAAACCAAACAGCATAAGTGGGAACTCAAGCCCAATAACCAGCGCTTGCAGCAACTGGTCAATGGCGAGGTCGATGCCATTAGCGCTTACCACTCATACGAGCCTTTTCATTTGCAGCAACAAGGGATCCCTTATCGAGTCTTTAGCCCTAACAGCAACGGGCTTGGCTTTTACGGTGACAACCTATTTACCTCCGAGCGGGAGTTATTTACTTACCCCGATCTGGTTTATGCCTTTCAGCAGGCCACTCTCAAAGGCTGGCGTTATGCCATTGATCATCCTGAAGAGATGATCAATCTGATCTTGACCGAGCACCCGACCGGGGCTGGACGCGAGCAGTTGGCATTTGAGGCCCGTGAAACCAAAGCCTTAATGCAACCAGATCTCATTGAGCCTGGCTATATGCAGCGCGAGCGTTGGGAGCAGATCGCCAGAACCTATCTTGAGGTGGGAATGCTCAAGGTGCTGCCCAATCTTGAGCACTTTATTTACGATCCCGCACAAGAGCGGCTGCAACAGCAGCAAAAGTTGCGAGATAAAAGCATGGCGGTCGTCCTGCTGATAAGTTTTACCTTGGTCATTTTGCTTGGCATCTTTTTATACCTCTATATACGGCTACGCAAAGAGGCCCAAGCACGCCAGCAGCTGACTCTTGAGCTGACCGAACGGGAGCAGCACTACCGTTTTGTGGCAGAAAACAGTGCCGATGTGATCTGGACGATGGATGTGAACAACATGCATTTTCACTATGTGAGTCCGGCTATTGCCAAGCTCACCGGCTACCAAGCCAGCGAGTTGTTTGTCCTGCCCCTTGAGCAACTGCTGCCAGATGCTTCAAGAGCGCGGCTGCACGAAGAGGTGCTCGCCGCATTAAGTGCATGGCGACAAGGGCATAATGACCAGACTCGTCGAGTGGCACGGGCATCCCTTCGCCACAAACAGGGTCATCTGGTGGTCACTGAAACCACCATCACCCTTCACAGCATTGATGGCGCCGAGCCTGAAGCGATCTTGGGAGTTACCCGCGACATCACTAAACAGGCGGAACAAGAAGCGTTAATGCATCGACTCGCCTTTTATGATCCCCTCACCGGGCTGCCTAATCGGCGTCTGCTACAGCAGCGGCTCAATGAGTTACTTGATACCCAAACGCCCCGCCCATTGGCGCTACTGTTCATCGATCTGGATCACTTCAAACCAATCAATGACACCTTCGGCCACGAAACCGGGGATATATTGCTCAAGCTGGTGGCTGAACGAATGAGCCACTGCATCAGTGAGCAGGGTCTGGTGGTGCGCTTAGGGGGGGATGAGTTCGTCATTTTGCTGCCTGATCCCGCTGACAAGGTGCTCAATCTGGCTGAGCAGCTGCATCAGCTGCTAAGCGACCCCTTTCAGGTGGCTGGGCAAGCCTTGCTTATCTCTTGCAGCATTGGGGTCGCATTGGCGCCAGAGCACGCGAACGATGCTAAAACCTTGATGCAACACGCTGATTTGGCGATGTATCACGCCAAGCATCAAGGCCGTGGCATGAGCCACGTCTATTGCGGCAAACATGATTGGGACGAGCGCGCTCTGCCATGGAATGACGAGCATGAATGTGGCCATCCGCTCATTGATGCTGAGCATCGCGAGCTATTTACCCTGACCAATCAGCTGCTGCACCGCATGAAGGATCATCATGACAATCCCGTGCTCTTTTTAGCCAATTTAGAGCAGCTATTTGCCGCCGCTCATCGGCACTTTATCTCAGAAGAGCAGATCTTGGCCGAATACAACTATGCCGAGCTAGGCAGCCAACGAGAGAAAAATCAGCAGCTACTCGCCAAAGCAGGCCCGATCTTAGAGGCCGCGAAGGCCGGCACGTTGGGCCACGACGCGCTGCTTAACTTCTTGATCCATGAGCTGGTACTGGGCCATATGAGCCACGTTGATCGCCGCTACTTCACCCTCTTTCGCACCGAACAAGAGCAATCTGAACGGCTGCTAGGTATTTAATCTCCCCGCAGGGCAACCACTGGATCAAGGCGTACTGCCCGCAATGCGGGGGCTACGCCGGCCAGCAGCCCAACGAGCGCACTGCAACCTAACGCCAGCAATAGGTAAAGTGGGTGAAGAGTGAGGGGAAACCCCTGCGCAAACAGATTGACTAATAACGTCACGGCGCCAAGCAGGGCTAGCCCCATGGCCCCGCCAAGCAAGGCTAATACCATCGCCTCTAACAAAAACAGCAGTAAAATGCGCCGCCGTGGGCACCCTAGCGCCATCAATAATCCCACCTCTGGCACCCGCTCTTGCTGGGCGATGCTCATGATACTAAAGATGCCCACCGCCCCGATAAGCAGCGAAATCACCCCAAGCCCCCCTACCGCCAACTTGATGATAGAGAGGATCTTATCAAGGCTGGTGAGCATGTCTTGCTGAGAGGTCAGGGTAAAATCTTCACTGCCATGCCGGGCGATTAACAGCCGCTTGATCTGGGCAATTATTTCACTTTGGCTACTTTGCGCGCGATAAATCACGTTGATCTCTTGCAGCCCTTCTTTGTTAAACAGCGCTTGGGCATGGGCGGCGGGCAGATAAATCATGTCATCAAAATCAAAATTTAAAAATTGCCCCTTTGGTGCTAATACCCCTGCAACCCGAAAACGCCGGTCTCCGGCGCGCAGCAAACTCCCCGGCGCATCTCCATTTGGAAATAGCTCAGTCGCCACTTTTGAGCCCAAGACCGCATACGCTCGCGGCATGGCGCTGTCATCGGCCGGTAAAAATCGCCCTTGCGCAAGGTGTAGCCGCCATCCTGCCAGCGCCGCCGAGCCGGTACCCATAATGGCCGTGCTACGGGTCAACCCGCGGCTGCGCACCTCACCTTGCCCTTGCACCACTGGTAGCGCAGCCTCGATGCTCGGTAATCTCGCTAGCCCATTGGCATCTTCAAGCAATAAAGGCCGGCTACTGGATAAGATCCCAGCGGGCCCCCCGCCTGTTTCGGTTTTGCCCGGGGTCACGGTGATCAAGCGAGTACCAAACTGAGAAAAACTATCCAGCATATAAAGCCGGATCCCCTCACCGATACCGGTGAGCAAGGTGACCGAGGCGATGCCAATGGCGATCCCAAGGGCCGAGAGTAAACTGCGGCTACGCCCAGCAAGCAAGGCTCGCCACAACCAAAACATCAGATCAGATACACGCATAGGTGATCACCTTGTTATCGCCGGCTACGCTTCTTCGTTGATGCGCCGCCATCTGATGAGGGTTCATATGATTAACTGCCATGCCACTGCCCACTGCGCAGGCTCGTCACCGGATCTTGCTGCGCCGCGCGCAATGCCGGCAGCCAACTAAAGAACAAACCGGTCAACAGTGCAGCCGGTATGGTGCACAAGGTTGCCAACCAAGGCACTGCCACTGGAAAACTTGGCCACACCACCCCCGCGATCGCCACCAAGCCATAGCCAAGCACAGTGCCAAATAGCGCACCACTACCACTTAGCAGCAGCGCCTCCCATAAAAACAGCTGGCGGATCTGGCGGCTATCGGCCCCCAGCGCCTTGAGCAGCCTAATCTCACCGGTCCGCTGGCGGGTGCTGATCAGTGCCAAATTCATCATCATGATGCCAGAGACCAGCAGACTGATAGCGCCAATGCCGGCAACCGCCAAGGTTAAGGTGGCCAAAATACGAGAAAAGGTCGCCAGCATAGCATCACGGCGCACCACGGTCACATCGAGCACCCCGTGACGCGCTACCATGAGCTGCTCTAGCCGCTGGATCAACGGGATCTGAGCCTGCCCATCGAGTGGCTGGATCAATAACCGAAACAGCCCCTCGGTATTAAATAGCCGCATGGCACTAGCGACGGGGATCAGCGCCGCCTCCCCCATGTCCATCCCCAGATTACTGCTCTGGCTAGTGAACACCCCCACCACCCGAAAGCGGCGATTATCAAAGCGCAGCCACTGACCAATGGGATCGCTTTGCCCAAATAGCTCCTTAGCTACCGCCGCCCCAAGCAGGGTCACGGGGCGATCGTCACTGGCATCCCCTGGCAACCAGCGCCCAGCTAGCAGGGTCAATCCATGGGTATCGCGCAGCTGATTACTGCTGCCAAGCAGCATGGTTTGGCGCACCCTTGCCTCTTGCTTGGCCTCAGCAAACCCCATCACCAGTGGCACCAAGCGCAGCCTTGGCTGGTGCTGGCTCAGGTAGTGCATGTCATCAAGGGAGATCTCCCGCAGGCTATTACCGGTCACCGGTGGCAACCCGCCGGTGGTCTCTTTGCGCCCCGGAAACATCACCAATAGATCCTTGCCAAGGTTACTGAACTGACCGGCAACATAGCCTCTGGCCCCCTCGCCAAGGGCGGTGAGCAGCAGTACCGACGCGACGCTCAAGCTAACCGCCAAGATCAATACCAGCGCCCGTGACCGTTGGCGCAGCAGCGCCACTGCCGCAAAGCTAATCACATCAGGGCGCCGCATTTAGCGGCCTCCACTATCGGTGCTGATGCGGCCATCGTTCATCAAGACTCGCCGGCTCGCCCGCTCACCTAAGCGCGGGTCGTGGGTCACCACCACCAAGGTGATCCCCTGCTCGCGATTAAGGGTTTCAAGCAGATTCATCACCTCTTCCCCTGAGCGCGAATCAAGATTACCGGTGGGCTCGTCAGCCAAGATCAACCCTGGCGCCATCGCCATGGCCCGCGCAATGGCTACCCGCTGACGCTGGCCACCGGACAGTTCACTCGGGCGATGATCGGCTCGGTTGCCAAGCCCTAACTCCTCCAACAATTGCTGGCTACGGCGCAGGCGATCGCTTGGGGCAATGCCACACAGCATCAATGGCAACTCGACGTTTTCACGGGCGGTCAGGCGAGAGATAAGGTGAAAAGATTGGAACACAAAACCGATGCGATGGCCGCGCAGCTGGGCCAGTGCAGGCTCGGCCATGGTGGCGGTATCGTCACCCCCCAGCCAATAGCGCCCCTCATTGGGCCTATCTAGCAACCCCAGCACATTGAGTAACGTGGATTTACCCGAGCCCGAGGGGCCCATCACCGCCAAATATTCCCCTTTGGCAACCCGTAACGAGATCTTATCAAGGGCCGCCACATCGCTGCCCCCAAGGGTAAAGCGGCGACTCACCGCCTCAAGGCAGATGAGATCACTCATGACTTGGCTCCGTTTGTGCAACAAACGGCCCTGTCCCCGTTATTTGGGCAGGCTGCGCCGCTAACTGGTCACCGGCGTTAAGGCCTGAGCGCACCTCAATCCAGTTCCAGTTTTCGACCCCCCAGCTGGGGTTGACCGATACCAATTTATCCCCCTCTAAGCGCAATACGCTGCCATCTTCGGCGCGGCTGCTCGCTGGCACCCGCAGCACATCGCTGGCGTTATTGACTGCGATCTCAAGATCGCTGCTGTAACCAATGAGCAGCGGGAGATCTTTGGGCAACGCATTGAGGGTGGCTTCGACCTCAACCGTGCGGGCCTGCTTTTCTAACTCTTTCACATAAGGCGCGATGCGAGTCACGGTAGCGGCAAAATCGCGGCCCGTTATCGCATCGAGCAACACCCGCGCCGGCTGCCCGACTTTAAGCCGCGCAGCATCCACCTCATCGATGGGGGCTGAGATATAAAGGCAGCGATCGTCAATCAAATCGATCACCGGGGGCATCGCCACCCCAGGAGGAGAGGGCGTCATGTATTCGCCAAGCTTGCTGTTGACCTCAGCCACGACCCCCGCAAACGGGGCACGCAGCTGACGCTCACTTAAGCGCGCCTCCACTTGGGCAACAGATGCGGCATCGACCTGCTCTTGCTGGCCAGCGGCGAGGCAGACAAAGCGGCGAGTATCCGCTAGGTTACGCGCCTCTTCTGCCAAGGTGCGAGAGGTGAGGTTTTTCGCCAGTAACGTGCTAAGCCTTGCGGCCTCTCGCTCGTAATACGCCGCCTCTGCGCAGCGCTCTTGACGCTGGGTGTGACCTAAGCCCTGCTGGGCGCGGGCTCGGTTAAGTTCAGCTTGCAGATCATGGCTCCACAGGGTCAAAAGCAGATCCCCTTTTGCCACTCGATCGCCCGCTTTGACGGCGATGGTCTCCACCACTCCGCCCCCGGGTAAACTAAGCCCTGCTCGCTGGCACGATTTAATGGTGCCCGCGCGGGTATTGACCACCGTGACACGCACGTCTCCTCGCGCGACACTCACTAATTTGACCGGTGTGGGCTGTGGTCGCCACCACCAAGCTATCGCGGCAACAGCCACCACAGCGCCACTGGCCCACCACCATTTATGCCTATTAAGCTGACTGCTATTCATTGCCCATCCTTTTGCACTCAATCCTATCAACCTGACTGCAGCGCCAAGCATTATTACGCAAGGGTATCATTGAGTAGCCACGGATGAAGAGAGGCAGATCGCGAAGCGATGAAGATCTCAATCTGTAAGTGCCACCCAGCCACTGCTACATAGGCGCCTTGCCCCTCGACACCGAGTTCAGCGCCCGCGCTCGCTTTTCAGGCCCTTTTAGCGCAATCGCTGTGCTAGCTTTTTTGCTCATAGCGAGCCAAGCCCTTATCCACCAGTAATATCCCACCCACCATGGCGGCAATAAATACCAAGATCAGTAGTTGGCCGGTGCTAAATCCTGCGCCAAATAAAGAGCCGAGCAAACTGAGCGCAGGGCCTGGGCAAATACCCACTAATCCCCAACCGATGCCAAACAGGGCCGCGCCGCCCATCAATCGGCGGTCGATCACTGCCGCCGGTACCACGGCAATAGGCTCACCAAGCAGGCTCAATTGACGGGGTTTTACCCACAAAAAATAACCCGGCATAAAGATAAGTAGCGCCCCGCCCATCACAAAGGCAAGGCTCGGATCCCATGCCCCTGCCACATCTAAAAACCCAATCACTCGGGTAGGATCAACCATCCCAGAGATCACCATGCCGATGCCAAATAGCAAACCGGCGCCAAATGTTATTAATAATTTCATCAAAGGCTGCCTCTTAAATAAGATGACGGGTCACAAAAACGGTAATAAAACCCGCGGCCATAAATATCATGGTGGCGACGATAGAGCGCCAAGAGCCCTGTCCCATCCCGCAAATACCGTGACCACTGGTGCAGCCATTGCCAAGGCGAGTCCCCACCCCCACCAGCAATCCGGCTAGCACAATCAAAGGCCAGTGCGGGAGATCCCTTAGCACCGGCATCGGGGCCCACCCTTGGGTTAAGGCCAGCCCTGCGCCCCCTACTAACCCGAGTAAAAATACCCAGCGCCAAGGGGCAAGGTGCTGCAGTGCACCCGCGGTAATACCGCTGATCCCTGCGATACGACCGGTAAATAGCAGCAAGATCAGGGCGGATAACCCCACCAGCATGCCACCGGCTAAAGAGAGCAACCATTGGGTGTGCATTATTGTGACTCCTTATCGTGGTGATAAACATCGATCGACGGCCCGCCCATTCTGCCAGCAATAGGCTGGGAGCATGGGCTTATGGATTTAAATTAGAAAACACTAATGTACTCGCCATTTTATAAACAAAACACAAATTGGCAATCACTAAAAACAACAAAGCCGGCACATAGGCCGGCTTTGATTCAGGTTGTACACCTTAGGTGCATACCTTATTTGCACACCTTATTTGGTGAGATCGTCAAACAGCCGTTTGGCCCGTTCGAAAAAACCTTCTGACTTTGGCTTATGGGTCTTAGCCGCCGCCCCACTAAAGGACTCATCAAGCTGTCGCAGCAGCTCTTTTTGGGTTTCGTTTAGCTTAACCGGCGTCTCAATCACCACTTTACACATCAGATCCCCCACTTGGCCGGAGCGCACTGATTTCACGCCCTTGCCACGAACCCGGAACATTTTACTGGTCTGGGTTTCAGCGGTGACTTTGAGCTTGACTCGGCCATCAAGGGTCGGCACTTCAATCTCGCCACCAAGGGCTGCAGTGGTAAAGCTGATGGGCACTTCGCAATAGAGATCGTTACCGTCACGCTCGAAGATCTCGTGCTCTTTAACCTGCATTTGCACGTAAAGATCCCCTGCTGGCGCGCCGGTCTCCCCCGCTTCCCCTTCCCCAGAAAGACGGATGCGATCGCCGGTATCCACCCCTGCTGGAATTTTTACCGAGAGGGTTTTGCTCTTTTGATAGCGGCCATCACCATGGCATTTACGGCATGGATCTTTGATGATCTTGCCGCGGCCATGACAGTGCGGACAAGGCTGCTGCACCGCAAAGAAGCCTTGGCGCATCTGCACTTGACCTGAACCATGACAGGTTGAGCAGGTTTGCGCTTGGCTACCAGTGTGAGCCCCCGAGCCGTTACAGACCTCGCAATGCACCAAGGTTGGCACTTTGATCTCTTTGGTGACGCCGCGCACGGCCTCTTCCAAGCTCAGCTCCATGGTGTAGCGCAGATCTGAACCACGGGCGGGACCGCGACGGCCACCACCACGCTGTCCACCGCCAAAGAGGTCACCAAAAATATCGCCAAAGGCATCGCCAAAATCGGCGCCGCCACCAAAGCCGCCATGACCACCGCCACCTTGGCTAGGATCAACCCCAGCGTGGCCGTACTGATCGTAACGGGCCCGCAGGTTAGCGTCGGTTAGGACTTCGTACGCTTCCTTAACCTCTTTGAATTTTTCTTCAGATGCAGCGTCACCTTGATTGCGATCAGGGTGATGCTTCATAGCCAGACGCTTATACGCCTTCTTGATCTCGCGATCGTCGGCACCTTTGGCCACTCCAAGCACTTCGTAAAAATCGCGCTTCGACATACCTTTCCTGTTGCTTCGTAGCAGTTACGCAGACGGGCGTTGGTTACCCAACGCCCGTAAATTTAATGACTAAGCCGATGGGCGAAGCACACTTCCCCCATCTGGATAGGGCTTATTTCTTATCGTCTTTCACTTCTTCAAACTCAGCGTCGACTACATCGTCATGCGCCTGATTAGAAGAGGCAGACTGACCAGCATCAGCACCGGCTGCGCCTTGCGCACCCTGAGCTTGCTGCTGAGCAATTTCCATCAGCTTTTGTGATGCTTCCATCAGCGCTTGCTGCTTGGCTTCGATGGCTTCTTTGTCGTCACCTTGAAGGGCGGCGTCTAGCTCGCTCATCGCAGCTTCAATCTTGGCCTTGTCATCGCTTGGCAGCGCATCACCGGCTTCGGTAATTTGCTTGCGGATGGAGTGGATTAGACCGTCAGCTTGGTTACGAGTTTGTACCAGCTCTTCGAACTTTTTGTCCTCAGCTGCGTTAGCTTCGGCTTCGCGAACCATGCGCTCGATCTCATCATCAGTCAGGCCAGAAGAGGCTTGAATGGTGATTTTCTGCTCTTTGTTAGTCTCTTTATCTTTGGCTGAGACGTGCAAAATACCGTTGGCATCGATGTCGAAGGTCACTTCGATTTGTGGCAGACCACGCGGTGCTGGGCGAATACCTTCTAAGTTGAACTGACCCAGTGACTTGTTGTCGCTGGCACGCTTACGCTCACCTTGCAGCACGTGAATGGTCACGGCAGATTGGTTATCGTCAGCAGTTGAGAACACCTGAGATTTCTTAGTTGGGATGGTGGTGTTCTTCTCGATCAGCGCAGTCATCACGCTACCCATGGTTTCGATACCCAAAGAGAGCGGGGTAACGTCGAGCAGCAGCACGTCAGTCTTGTCGCCAGAAAGAACCGCACCTTGAATCGCAGCACCCATGGCAACCGCTTCATCTGGGTTCACGTCTTTACGTGGCTCTTTGCCAAAGAACTCAGATACCGCTTTTTGTACCATTGGCATACGAGTCTGACCACCAACCAAGATGACATCGTCGATTTCACCAACAGCCAATCCTGAGTCTTTCAGTGCCATGCGTACTGGCTCAAGAGAATCTTTCACCATGTCTTCTACCAAAGATTCCAGCTTAGCGCGGGTCACTTTGATGTTCATGTGCTTAGGACCGGTGGCATCTGCAGTGATGTACGGCAGGTTAACGTCGGTTTGCTGAGCAGATGAAAGCTCAATTTTGGCTTTTTCTGCGGAATCTTTCAGACGCTGCAGGGCCAGCTGGTCATTGCGAAGATCAATGCCTTGCTCACGCTTGAACTCTTCAACCAGATAGTTGATGACGCGGTTGTCAAAGTCTTCACCACCTAAGTGGGTGTTACCGTTGGTAGCTAGCACCTCAAAGGTGGTTTCGCCTTCAACTTCATCGATCTCGATGATGGAGATATCAAAAGTACCACCACCTAAGTCATATACCGCAACCTTGCGCTCACCCTTAACCTTGTTCACGCCATAAGCAAATGCTGCAGCGGTTGGCTCGTTGATGATGCGCTTAACATCCAGACCTGCGATACGGCCAGCATCTTTAGTTGCTTGACGCTGGGCATCGTTAAAATAGGCAGGAACCGTGATAACAGCTTCGGTTACTGGCTCGCCAAGATAATCTTCGGCGGTCTTTTTCATCTTCTTCAACACTTCTGCAGAGATCTGCGGAGGTGCCATTTTCTTACCTTTCACTTCAACCCATGCATCACCGTTATCAGCTTTGGCGATGGTGTACGGCATGATTTTAAGGTCACGCTGCACTTCTTCATCTTCAAAACGACGACCGATCAGACGCTTGATAGCGAACAAGGTGTTATTTGGATTTGTGATGGCCTGACGCTTGGCGGGTTGACCAACCAGGATCTCGCCATCATCGGCATAGGCAATGATGGACGGAGTAGTACGATCGCCTTCTGCGTTCTCGATCACGCGAGCAGTGTCGCCATCCAAAATAGCAACGCAGGAGTTGGTAGTACCCAGGTCAATACCGATGATTTTACCCATTTGACGATTCTCCAAAAACTTTGAATAAAACGGACGAGGAACTCGCCTTAATGCTTTAACGGCTAAGTGGGGGCTGCCAAATTGGCTTTCAAGCTCCCGGCATCAAATTCTTGGTGCCGCCGTGGCCTTACACCCTATATGGGGTCGCCAGAGTGAGCTTCAAGCCCTCACCTAAAAAAACTGAATACTTTTTATTGTGTTTATATGCCTTTGAGCGAAATTAAACCGCGCAACATATAGCAATAACCCGCACCGCAATAAAAAGCGCACTAACAAAAAGCCCGCCACTTGGCGGGCTCAATACTTAACAGCAATTAGCCTACGGCTTTAGCAATCATGACCATCGCAGGGCGGATCACCCGGCCATTTAAATCGTAACCTTTTTGCATCACCGCAATAACGGTGTTAGGGGCAACATCAGCACTTGGGATCATGCTCATGGCCTGATGGGCATTTGGGTCAAACGGCTGGTTGGTCGGATCAAGTGCCACTAGACCAAATTTTGCCACGCCGCTTTGCATGGATTTCAGCGTCAGTTCAACCCCTTCAATCATCGGCTTGAGCGCTTCGCTGTCTTTGTCGGCAAGTTCAATGGCGCGCTCGAGGTTATCAAGCACAGGCAACAATTCGCTGGCAAACTTTTCTAACGCAAACTTGTGGGCTTTTTCTACATCTTGCACGGTGCGACGACGCAGATTTTCCATCTCGGCGGCAGCACGGATCGCCTGCTCACGAGCTTCAAGAGCGGCCTGCTGTGCGGCGGCCAGTTCGGCTTCAAGCTCAGCGATACGGGCCTGCTCGGCTGTCACTTCACTGTCTACATCAGTCGGCTCGACGGGGTGGCCTTCTACGTGCGCCATCGTTTCAACATTTTGCTCTTCGTGGTTCATGACATCTCCAATTCCAGGTTACTTCAAGCATTGCCGCTATTATGGGGATGCCATCTTGGCTTTCAAGGGGCAAACCACCAATCAAAGCCAGGAAAGGGTCACAACCGGCTATTTATCGCAGTTATTGGTCACATTTTTATCACCTATTAGCGCCCTCGCCCATTACGGGCAGTGGCTGATCCCTGCCTTCTTCTCACAAGCGCCCCAAAGCGCGGTATACTGGCCCGCAATATTCATCCCAGACTCAGCAGACTATGGATTCTCCGTTCAAAACCATCGCCTTGATTGGCAAACCCCACCATGAAGGGGCTTACCAGACACTGACTGGCCTGCATCACTATCTGCGCGGCGAAGGTTTTCGTGTGATTGTTGAGCGCCAAGTTGAGAGCCAGCTTGCCAAAACCCTCTGCATTGATGCTGAACACGTAATGGATCTGGCGCAGCTTGGTGAGCAAGCGGATCTGGCCATCGTAGTGGGGGGAGATGGCAATATGCTGGGCGCCGCGAGGCAGCTCTGTCGATTTGATGTGGCCGTGATCGGGGTCAATCGCGGCAATCTTGGCTTTTTAACCGATCTCTCGCCGCAAGATTATCTGCAGCCATTAGCCCATGTGCTAGCTGGCCACTACAAAAGTGAGCATCGCTTTTTGCTAGAGGCGGCGGTGTATCGCCAAGGGGTGCGAACATCGAGCAATTTAGCGGTTAACGAAGCGGTGCTGCACCCTGGCAAAATTGCCCACATGATCGAGTTTGAGGTCTATATCGATGGCAGCTTTATGTATAGCCAGCGCTCAGATGGCATCATTGTAGCCACCCCCACCGGATCGTCCGCCTATTCTCTCTCAGCAGGCGGCCCCATTCTGACCCCTACCCTTAACGCCATCACCTTGGTGCCGATGTTCCCGCACACCCTCAGTAGCCGCCCCATCGTGCTCGACGCTGACAGCGACGTGCGGCTGCTCGTCTCGCCAGATAATCAAGATGACGCCATGCAGGTGAGCTGTGATGGGCAAGTGACCCTCGCTGTGCACCCTGGCGATGAGATTGTGATCAAAAAAAGCCAGCACCGACTTCATCTGGTGCATCCCCTTGATTACAGCTACTTTCATGTGCTGCGTAACAAGCTTGGTTGGGGGAGCAAACTGTTTTAAGCGGCGAGCGCCGCTTTTTATAACAGTTTCTTTATGAGCATCATGAGCATTCACATCGCAATGACCCAGCAAGGGCCTCATTATTTGCCTCATTTGCCTAACTATTTGCCTAACTATTTGCCTAACTATTTGCCCAACTATCTGCCGAAAAATGGCGCTATTGCGGCTCTCCCCTCCTTTATTTCATGCGCAATAAAGGGTCACCATTCCCTATGATTTGCAGGCCAAAATGAGCAAACACAGCCCTTGGCCGGTAGCTCATCTTGGCCTGCTAGATCTAGCCTCATCCTCGTGAAAAAATAATGCGCCCTATTTACTGTATATAAAACCAGTATATACTGGATGCATACCCAGTAATGTTGGCCAACACAGGATGAGACCATGCTGACCCAGCTGACCGTCAACAACTTCGCTATCGTCAAGTTTCTCGAACTCGATCTGCAATCTGGCATGACCTGCATCACCGGTGAAACCGGGGCGGGTAAATCTATCGCCATCGACGCCCTCGGCCTTTGTCTTGGGGAGCGCGCTGAAGCAGCCATGGTTCGCCCTGCCAGTGACAAAAGTGAAGTAAGTGCCCGCTTTTTGCTTGATAACAACCCAGCCGCCCGCGCTTGGCTTGCAACTAACGAGCTAGAAAATGACGGTGAAGGCACCCAAGAGTGCATCGTGCGCCGTGTAATTTCAGCCGAAGGACGTTCGCGCAGCTACATCAACGGGGTTCCGGTGCCCCTCGTTCAGCTCAAAAATTTGGGCCAACTGCTGGTTAACGTTCATGGTCAACATGCCCATCAAATGCTGCTCAAGCCTGATTACCAACTGGCGCTACTCGACGGCTATGCAGGCCATTATCTGTTGCTCAATGACGTGCGCCAGCACTATCAGCAGTGGCGTCAACTACAAAACGAGCTCAACCGGCTCAAAGCGGAACAGCAGCAACGCGAGGCGCGCCGCCAACTCATCGAGTATCAGGTGCAAGAGTTAGACGAATTTGCCCTGCAACTGGGGGAATTTGAACAGATCGAAGAGGAGCATCAGCGCCTCGCCAATGGCACCGATCTGATGCAAGAGTGCGGTAGCTGCCTTGATTTGCTCTATGACAACGAAGACACCACTATCGTTAGCCTGCTGCAAACCGCCATCGATCGGGCTGAAGGGCTAGTGAGCATGGACAGCCGCCTGACCCCCGTGCTGCAAATGCTCAATGAAGCCATGATTGGGGTACAAGAGAGCCATAGCGAACTGCGCAGTTATCTTGACCGGCTCGAACTTGACCCAGAACGCTTCAACGAGCTTGAAGCGCGCCTCTCAAAAACCATCAACCTGGCGCGCAAACACCACGTCAAACCGGCGCAGCTGGCGTTGCACCATCAAGATCTGGCCAGTGATCTCGCTCGCCTTAACTCCGATGAAGAGCGTCTAGAAGGCATGGAAGAAGAATTAGCAGGCGCGCGCCAAGCCTTTGTGCAAGCTGCTGAGGCCTTAAGCCAGAGCCGCCAACGTTACGCCCAAGAGCTGGCGACCTTGGTCACCGCCAGCATGCACGAATTAGCCATGCCCGATGGCCGTTTTGCCATCGATGTACGCCCTGATGCGCAAAGCAGCCTCTCACCGTTAGGCATCGATCGGGTGGAATTTATGGTGACCACCAACCCGGGCCAACCGATCCAACCCCTTGGCAAAGTGGCCTCTGGTGGTGAGCTGTCGCGGATCAGCCTTGCCATTGTGGTGATCAGTGCCCGTAAAATTGCCACCCCGACCCTGATCTTTGATGAGGTCGATGTGGGGATCAGCGGCCCCACTGCTGCCGTAGTTGGCCGCATGTTGCGCCAGCTTGGTGAATCAACCCAGGTGATGGTCGTCACTCACTTACCGCAAGTGGCAGGCAATGGCCACCAACATATGGTGGTGAGCAAACATACCGATGGCAAAACCACTGAAACTAAAATGAGCGCCCTCAATGAAAGCGCTCGCCTCAATGAATTAGCACGCCTGCTAGGTGGCGATCACATCACCGACATCACCTTAGCCAACGCCCGCGAACTGCTGCGCCGCTAATTTCTGGGGGGGTTGTGACTCGGGAATGGGGAATGGGGCCGGGATTCGGGATTCGGGATTCGGGATTCGGGATTCGTAAATTATCCACGCCAATAACAAAACGATGATTTTGTAGGTTCGATTAGCAAAGCGTAATCGGACGATCGCGGCCCAAACCTCGGGCTCACAGCCACCACTTCCCATTACCCATTCCCTAATCCCCAATCGTGAATCGTGAACTGGGACTCGTGATCCGGGAATAGGTAATCTCGGCCCGTCTGGCTTTATAAACACATTCGCGGCCAAAACCTCGGGCTCACAGCTGCCACTCCCTATTACCCATCCCCTAATTCCCAATCTGGATTCGGGACTCGTAAATTATCCACGCCAATAACAAAACGATGATTTCGTAGGTTCGATTAGCAAAGCGTAATCGGACGATCGCGGCCAAAACCTCGGGCTCACAGCTGCCACTCCCTATTACCCATTCCCTAATTCCCAATCGGTAATGGGTAATAAAAAATCTCGGCCCAGTCTGGCTTTATATACCTCCATCTCCGCCCTCAAACCACAGGCCCACAGCCGCCGCCTCACTCCGAATCCCGAGTCACGAATCCCGAGTCACGAATCCCGAATCCCCATTCCCAAATCACCAATCCAGAACCACAGGCTCACCAGCTCCATTCCCCACTCCCTACTTCCCATTCCCCACCAACGAATCCAGATTCACCAATCCAAAATCCCACACCCCAATGACGAGCCAGATCAATAAAAAGACGACTTTGGCGATACCGTTTGCAACATCTTCACGGTTCTAGTTGCCTTCATCCTGCGGATTTCGCATAGTGTTGCCCCCTTTTACAGGCATCCAATTAAGAGGCGTTCTCTATGTCTATGATCCATGTTTTTGGTCACAAAAATCCCGATAGCGACAGCATCTGTAGCGCGCTAGTCATCGCCGATTGGCTCACCGGCCAAGGTCGCCAGGCTACCCCATGGCGCTTAGGTGATCTGCGCACCGAAACCCGATTCATTCTGGAGCAGGCAGGAGTCAGCGAACCGGCCCTGCTTACCCAAGACGTAACCGGAAAAGATGTGTGGTTGGTTGATTTCAGTGATCTAGAGCAGGGCCCTGCCACACTGGCGCACGCCAATGTATTGGGTTTGGTCGATCACCACCGTCTTGGCACTCTGATCACCCAGTCGCCGCTAGATGCGTGGATCCGCGCAGTGGGCTGCACCTGCACCATCGCGTTTGATCTGCTCAGCCAGCAAGGTCAAGTCACTCGCAGCCAGGCTCGTTTGATGCTTGGTGCTATCATGAGTGACACTCTTTGCCTGACCTCCCCCACCACCACTGAGCAAGACAAAATCGCCTGCGAGCGTCTGGCTCCGCTGGCGGAGGTTTCTTTAGCCGAATTTGGCCAACAGTTGCTGATGGCAAAGACCGATTTAAGTGGTCTGACTCCCGCCCAGCTATTGCAACAAGATGAGAAGGCGTTTCAGGCGCAAGGTTACAACTTCATCATGAGCCAAATCGAAGTGGGAAGTGAGCAACAACTTACCGAGCACTTGCCTGCCCTGCAGCAAGAGATGGCCGCGCGTGTGGCAAGCGAGGGGCTCGACTTCTTCGTACTGATGGTGACTGATCTTACCGCTGCCGCGAGTCGCATCTATTTTACAGCGCACCCGCAAGTGCCGGCCGAATCTAGCTATCACCCAGGTTTTGTTAGCCGTAAAAAACAGGGCTTGCCTTGGGTCATGGCGCTGTTGGCTTAATCCCCAACCCGCCAGCTTCACATATCAAAAAGCCCTGCCTCTCATATGGCAGGGCTTTTTCAGTAATGGGGGGTGGGGAATGGTGCCCGTGATTCGGGATTCGTTGGTGGGGAATAGGTAATGGGTAATGGTGCCCTGAAATCGGGATTCGGGATTCGGGATTCGGGAATAATCTACGCCTATGGCAAATAGATAATGTTGTAGGTTCGATTAGCAAAGCGTAATCGGACGATCGCGACCCAAACCGCGGGCTCACCGCTGCAACTCCCTAATCCAAAATCGTGAACAGGGATTCGGGAATGAGTAATCTCAGCCTGAGTCTGGTTTTATAGATACAGGATTCAGCTATTCATTCGTCACCGCACCACAGGCCCATCGCTACCACTTCAACTCCCCATTCCTCACCAACGAATCCCGAATCACAAACCACGGGCTCACACCAGCTACTCCCCATTACCCATTCCCTAATCCCTAATCGTGAACTGGGATTCGTGATGCGTGATTCGTGATTCGTGATTCGTGATTCATCAATAATCCACGCCAATGGCAAAACGATGATTTTGTAGGTTCGATTAGCAAAGCGTAATAGGACGATCGTGGCCAAAACCGCGGGCTCACACCAGCTACTCCCCATTACCCATTCCCTAATCCCTATTCACGAATCCCGAATCCCGAATCACGAATCCCGAATCCCCATTCCCTAATCCCGATTCCAAAAAACAACACCCAAAAAAAATGCCGCCTTGGTGGCAGCATTCTTGAATTTCAACGTTGATTTAAATTTTAACGTTGACCAATTAGATCAAAAAATCTTCAATTTTTTGGCCAGATTGGATGGCAGCGTTGATGGCTTTAGGCATACGACCTTGACCGGTCCATGTTTTTTCCATGCCATCTTCTTGGTACTTGTATTTTGCAGGGCGCGGTGCGCGCTTGCTCTTTACAACGCCAGTGGCAGCAACAGGGGCAACGGTGCCACCTAACAACTCACGTGGATCAATGCCTGCTTGCTGCAGCATGTCATTAAATTCTTTCAGTTTACGTTGACGCTCTTCTTGGTTAGCACGGTCTTGCTCAAGAGATTCAGCACGCTCTTGATAAACCAAATCAAACTTCTCTTTTACTTCGATCAATTGCTCAAATGGCAACTCACGAATAGCGGCACGCAAACTACGGATGTTCAACAGAACTTTTAAAAAGTCGTTCATAATTTCCTCACAAATAGTCAATCACAGGGGAAGTAGTTTGAGAATAGCATGGACAATTCGCTGCAACATACCGTTTTTGATATTAACCTTCAACTTTTTGTTATTTTTCTCTATAGCGATCACATTAAGGTCGTTATCAATCAGCAACAAATAACCAAACCGTGGGTTTATCGTACTAATACGCAAGAGGTATACACGCAACTATCTACAACGTGTGGATCAAATGATCGCCCCCTTCATACGCAAAAATGTACAAACTGCGGACTAAAAGCAGTTCAAAATGCGATGCAAATAGAGAGTGCGCATTTAGATCTGTCGCCGTTTCATTAACAACTATTAAGCCTGCGTAATGGCTCATATAGCCCATCGATAGCCCACCACTATTTAGCCTAACTGTACTCATTCGGCCATAACATTATCAATGCCTTTACCCCCATTTACGCATCTATTAGCGCGTTCATGATGCCCCAAATAGCGTCACAAATAGCGCCAACACACGGGCTGCAATCCCCATCAAAGGCTGGCATATCACACCATTTGTCACACTATTTACCCCACAAGTCGCCATACCAGTCGTCACACAAGTCGCCACACCGATTGATATCCTGCGCAAAGCTTTTAAAAAACCCATACCCACTCACAGCAAAAAAAACACTAACTATCAATAACTTACAAAATAAAACAATACATCCCGTCCGCTACCCACTACCCATTCCCTACTCTCCATCATCTATTCCCCATTCCCCATTCCCCATTCCCCACCACATCATCAGCCGCAGCCGCAGCCGCAGCCGCAGCCGCAGCCAGATAATTTAAAAACTGACCAATAAAAAAGCCGACCCATTAAATGAGTCGGCTTTTTACTAATCACATCACTCTATTTAATCTTGCTGCCATTGCTTACATGGTTAGCGTCACGAACGTGGCTAGCATGACTTACCGGGCCGCTGGCGGCACTTACACTATTCATAGTTTTCGGCCTACTTGCCAACTTAGTGGCCAGCTTAGTTCCCAACTTAGTTGCCAGCGCAGCTGATCGCATCAATTGCGGATCAGTGGGATAGAGTATTAATGCCGCCGCCCGCAGGGCATTAGCCTCATCATGTCGGTTCAATCCATTAAGCGCGATCACCATATTGGCGTATATGTTTGCGCGAGGGGTATGCCGAACAAAAGCTTGCCCCCACGCAACATAAGCCTCTAACTCGGCAGCATTATGAGTCTGCAACCCCACTTTTAGCCGCACCGTGTTCACGTCAAATTCAACTCGGGTTAACCACGCCATCGGGTTAATAATGCGCTGCAACAAAGCGGGCTCTTTATAGCCCCCGCGCTCGTATTTTGTCACCACCCACGCGGTATGAATCGCCGTTAACATAAAAGGCACTATCACTAATGGGATAATAATGGCGATAAATCGTAATAATAACCACGGGCGATACACCCAATCCCACCACTGGCCGTTTGCATGAGCCACATGTTGCTCAGCAATGTCGCTATCGATGATATAAATCAGCGTTAGCAGCAACCACCACAATGCAATGGCATGATAAAAAGGATATTCAGTTTGGGTGTGCAGCAATATGGGGGTAACCAGCGCCAACAACGCCATACCATTCACCCAACCGGCTTTGGCTAACCGCCATAATAATGCCCCCCCCATCACCACCATGCCAACGATGGGCGCAATGCCCCCCTCAACCGCCCAATAGAGCAACTCGTTATGGGGGTGATCAAGGTTGTATTCAATTTGCACCATCGCCGGGTTTAACGCTTTATCTGCCATGTAATGATGCAAAAATACCGACTCAAAACTGCCATAACCCCAACCTTGCCAAGGCGCCTCGCCAATTAACTTAACGGCGTAGGCCCAATAAATAGATCGAGCGCCGCCAGATTGATAAATCTCAAGCCCACGCTTTATCCCAGCCGTTACATGTTGCGACCCAAGGCCCAGTGCCAGCCCCAGCAACACCAGCCCTAACACCCGCCACAGCGCCCCTTGGCGATAAAGCTGCGGCGCAAGCAGTAGCAACACTAACACCGCCCCTAACTGCCCCACCCGCGACTGCAGCACTACCAACAGCAGCGCTGATGCCACAATCACCCCATAGCGCAGGGCCATTAGCCCCCATTGGGCCTTGGCTCGACCTTCTAGCCACAGCGCAAGGGCCATAGCACTGGCCATAAAGCTCGCCATCACATTGGGTTGCTGAAAAATACCGTATGGGCGATTTTCTTGGCTGTTGTAGCCAATCCAATTGGTGGGGGTTAATAGATAAAATTGCACCAAACCAAGCAGCGCCTCTAGCGCCATGCCGATGAGCAGCACATACAGCAGCCGCTCCCGCTGGCTCGGGGTAAAGCGCCATTGATATAAGCCAAACAAAAACAGCAGCCCGGCAAACAGCCCTAACAAACGGGGAATGGCATACCCTTGGTTGGCAAAACCGGGGTAACAGATGGGCAGCAGCAACAATAAGGCCCCCAGCCATAACCCTCTTTGCAACGGTGAAAACACCAATCGCTGACGAAGGGTCACCTGCCACAAGCCAAACCCCATCATCAGCGCGCCAAAAATCCAGCCCCACGCGTTAAAGGGCAGATACAACCCAGAGCCACCAGGGTTGTGCATAAAAAAGTGCATGGCAAGCCACCAATAACCCGCCCACACCACCATCATCACATTCGTTAATGTCATTATTCACTCCCTGTGTGCCTGCTAACGCCAAGCCGCAGCCATATGTAAACCAAAACTGAAACTAAAAACAAAACCAACCCACAAGATCGGCTAACCCTTAAGCCAAGTGTACGGGTTTTAATTCGATCACAAGCACGGCCAATACCTCGGCTAATAGCACGACCAATAACCAGCCAAATAGCTGTACCTATTGTTAAGCCATGGGTTCTCCACTTGTTGTGCCAAAGGTTATGCCAATAGCCCAGCACTGATTTAGCGCAATAAGCAGCGATGATCTGCTCATTGCTGCCACGCTGGCCAACGGGCAAATATCTATGCCAACGCTAAACATGCCCGTCTTGCTGATGATCAAAAAAAGGGGGCAATTTATATTGCCCCCTTTTTACTCATCGGGTGAGAGATTAATGTATCTTACAGCGGCTCTGGCCGACGAAAGGCATGACGAACTAACACAATACCGCCCCCCAACATGCCACCTAACAAGGTCGCTAGCACCACAATCAGTGGCCGCTTTGGCTGCTCGCGGCTCATTGGCTCACGGGGCGCCTCAAAATAGCTAAATGGCTGAAAACTAACGTTATCTAATTTGACCTGCTTTAAGCGATCTGCCTGCACTTGCAGTGCAATCAACTTAGGCTGGTACACGTTCAGAGCCATTGCTTTTAACAAACTTAGCTTCTCTTGCAAGCCCTTGGTACCCAAAGTAATAGGGAAGCGCTCACCGTTATTGTAATTTTCAAGGGGCCGCTCAACACCCGCTGCACTAGCCACCGCAATCATTTTTTCGGTATTGGCAATCTCTTGGCTGCGGGCAAGCTCTGCATCTTCAGTCATTAACTTCATCTGGCTTTGCAAAGTAATCAGGGTGGTTTCGCGCTGCGCTGATAAATCTGTCACCATCTGTGATGTTTGCTTAGCAATAATGAATTTGATGTAACCATCTAATAGTGCCAGCGCATGGGGGCCATCATCGGCACTAACTTGTAATGTCACACCTGGCTTTTCACCTTTTTTATCTACCGCTTCTGCGGTCATCAATTTGGCCCACTTTTGCAACCAACTGCGCTGACCACGCTCATCAAGTTGGTTTTTATCCACTTGATCTTTAAAAAATGAAGTGCCGATTAAAAAGGCCCGCTGATTTTCATACAAATTAAATTCAGCCATAAAATTGGTATAAAGCGCTTTGCCGTCAGGAAATCCGCTAAGTCCAAGTACGCTGGCAGCACTTGCGGCACGGGTGAGAGGCAACATATCTTGTGGCTCTGGGGCAATAATCACCGCCTTTGCTGACCACACCTGTGGCGCGAGCAAGGCATAACCAATACCCGCTGCGGCAAACACCAAGGTCACTAACAAGATCAGCACTTTTTGGCGCCACAGCACCAGCACCAATTCACGCAAATCAATCTCATCTGATGCAGGAGCTGCCCCTTGCACCCATTGGTTAGGAATAACCGGTGTTTTTTCGCTCATTTCTTCTCTCTTGATTATTAATAATGAAAATATTTTACCACTAAGTTTAGGGACTCGGGACTCGGGATTCGTTACTACGTTTAAGAAACTAATCCCGCGTTAATAGTCAATGAAATCTGATCAGCTCGAAGTAAACCGACGTAGCCATGCAAGCATGCGCCACACAGAATTAAGACCCACAAAGTAGAGCCCAAAGGCCAACAGGAACAATGCAAAGCTCAGTAACTCGGGTACATGGTAATACTCAAGGGCAATACCAATCGAGGCGAACATTACCGCTAAGGTGCAGATAAAACACAATGCTTGCAAAGGGGATAATCCGGCTCGCAAACAAATATGATGCAAATGCTCACGATCTGGCTTAAAAGGTGAATGGCCTTTACGAATACGACGCACCATAATGGTGATCATATCCATTAGCGGAATGGCAATTAGCCACAATGCAGTGACCGGATACATCTGTGCTTTGGGCCCTTGGGTGCCCTGCAGTAATACCCAAATAACGGTAAAGCCAATTAACATACTCCCCGCATCACCCATAAAAACTTTGCGCTTGCGCCCAAATGGAAAGCCTAAGTTGAGGATGATATAAGGGACCATCACAATCATCAGCAGTAAGCAAAAACGAGCTAATGGCAATTGCCCATCAATATAATTAAGGTATGCCAAGCCACCGAAAGTAGCGAGTGACAGGCCACCAAGCAAACCATCAATACCATCGACCATGTTAAATGCATTGATAGCACCTAATACTGCAAATATCGTTACAATATAGCCCAGTGGGCCAAGTACTAATTCATAACCAAAAGCCAAGTTACCTAAACTTTTTAATGATAAGCCTGCCGCAAAAATCATTGCACACGAGATCAATATTTGAATCACTAGTCGAATACGATAATCCACATCATATTTATCATCGATAGCCCCCATCAAAACCAACACAGAGGCACACAATACATAAATATCTGAACTGGCAATTAAACCAGGTCTAAGCCATAGCGCTAACATCAATGTAGCATATATTGCAATACCGCCAACAAGCGGTATCTCCCCACTGTGCTTTTTTCGCTCATTGGGTCGATCAACTAGGTTTACTTTTTTTGCCACCTTCCTTAGCAAGAACAACAAAATAAACGCCACCACAAAAAAGCTTAAATATTCCATATAACTACACCATGGTTAGTTGTCGTAATTACTAAGTAAAAACAATTTAACACACTCTTTATTCATGACAAACATTACTATATAATACCAAAGCAATTTCATAAAACATGAAAAATGCAGCTGTGGAAATACGTAAAAACAAATCAAAATACATTCAATAACAAAACCAATACCAATGCCAATCTGTCTCTTAATCTGCGCCTGAGCTTATTAATATTGCAAAGTAAGTATAAGTTGCCAATATATCTATTGTTTAGACCGAGACTGTATATTTTTTCATCTTGCAAATTCAAATGTTCCATAATTTTTATTATTTGTTTTCTATACCATTTTTGCTTTATTAACTTCAATCTTTTTATAGCTGCAGTCATGCTGTTATTGGTACCAACTTGGTTATTAGCATGCTGCCGATAACGCATCATTGGCTCTGGATCTATATACCAGCTGTAGCCATGACTACGTGCAAACGCATACAGTAACCAGTCATGTAACGCTATATCTTCACCGACTTGCTCATAGCGATCTAACAACCACGCCTTAAATTGAAGCGCAACTTCACGCTTAAATACATAAGTACAACCAGGTCCTGCTGCCTCAAACAAATAATCCCATTCACGTTGTGGCTGAGCTTTATCGATAAGTACCTCACGCCCATCTTCCCAAAACGCCGTAACGTTAGCAGAATAGCAGTCATATTTTTTTAATTTTTCTATCGCTGTAGATAATTTATTATCTGGCCAAATATCATCTTGATCGCTAAAAGCAATATAATCAAAATCATTCAAGTTGACATCTTTCAATAGACGATAAAAATTTTTACCAGCACCAGAAAATCTATCACCATAAGGTAAAATATTGATACACTCATGTGACTTCTGATATTCACTACATATGCGCAATGTATTATCTATACTACAATCTACGCTAACAAAAACATCAATATCACAGCCGTTAATATTTTGATTTACGATTGTGTCAAGCTGCTCTATGATTATTTTACTGCCATTATATGCAGCAAGTAATATTGCACATTTATTTTTCATGTTTTGCACTTAATATAAGTTCGTACATATCATGCCATGAGTAAATAGCTGACCAACGAATCCCAGTTTGGGAGAATTCCATCATCTTCTGGTGCTAATTTGGCATCAAACACCAAATCACCATTGACGAAAGAAAGCATTAATTTAGCTAACTTTTCATGGTCATTAACATCAATAAATTTTGCCTTATCATAAGAACCTAAAGTCTCATGAGCATATGGTAAATCAGCTAAAAATATATACTTACCGAACTCTTTTGCTTCAACAATTGGGAGTCCCCATGTCTCTAATTTTGATGGGAACAAAATAAGATCGGATGACTTATAATATGCGTTAACTTGCTCACGACTCAACCTTCCAACAAACTTAACTGATTGTAAATGAGTATACTTATTTAATAACCAACGCGAATAAATAGACTCATCACCATCAAATGTTAGAATTACTTCAATTTTCTTATCAATTAATAACTTTGTTGTTTCTATCACACTAATGGCATCTAATATTAATTCAAAATTCTTAAATGTTCTAGGTAGTGCTGGGTAAAAAAAACGTACTAGATCTCTATCTAACTCTAATACTTCATCAATTTTCTCTTCGATTTTGCTGACATTTACATTTGGTTTGGCAATTATAACATTCTTAGCACCAAGTTCCTTTTTAAATAGATCACCAAACCATTTTTGCTGGCAAATGACAGCATTATTCTTCTGTATATTAATTTTATACACATACCGATAAAGCTTAGAGAAAATAAAAAACTTTTTATTGAACCGAAAGTCTTTCCATGTTGCTTCGTATGTAGGAGATGGATTATGACAATAAACGAACTGCTTTATCTCCCCATTTCCATATAAATTCGGTGACATATCGTGCATTGCCAACCATACATCAGGTTTTATTTTTTTTGATAAAAACCAGCAATATATATATTCAAAAAAACATCTTAGCAGCCAACTTTTTTTAATGGTAGGATATTCAATAAATGTAATATTGTTTTCGGTGTAAAAATATTTCTTACTATGTACCAAACAAATAAGTTCAATACCATTTACTTTATCAAACGCCGAGATAACATCTTGAAATACTTTAAGTGTCCCCCCTTCTACAAGGTTAACACCGGATATCACCACTTTCATAACGACTCCTCGTCATAAATATAAATCACTTAACAACTAATAACTTATAAGAATATCTAATAAATTAATAATAATGTTTTTATGAAAACAAAACATTATATACCATATAACCACATATCATTTTGATTTAAATAGAAAATGATATGTATATACAATGGAATATAGAGGTTTTTCATAAAAAAATGGTAGTACATTATATATAATGAATTTAAATCTTTTCTTTTTATAAGCTATATTAGCTTGCATAATTGAAGACCCATAACAAGAATTTTCAACACTTTTAAATAATTTTTTTATTTTTTTCAGCTTAGACCAAATTGTTGAATTAAATCCGTCCCCACCGACAACATTGTTTGAATGCTGTCTATAAAGTATAGTGGGAACATCATGATATGATAATTTTCCATTATTTAATGCAACCAACCCTAACCAATGATCATGCATGGGTATCCCTGCTGGAAATGGAAGCGCCTGCTTAAGACATGCCTGATTAAATATACACGTACAACCATAAATGCTAGATCGCCATGTCAAATATCTCAAATCTTGATTAAGAAAGGGATTTAAATTATTTGCCTTATAAAAACTTTCAGCCAATAGATTTAATTCAGAATCCACTAGTTTCAGATCAGAATAACAAAGCATGGGACTATCATTACCGATTTCACGTTCCTCTTTTAATAAGAGAAATAACATATTCTCAATTTTATCTGGCAACCAGATATCATCTTGATCAGACAGCATAATATAATTTGCGTCACAAAAGCTTAAACAACAATTGAAATTATTTACAACCCCACCCACTCTACTTTTATTTACTAGCTTAACCCTACTATCTTTTTTCGAAACCTCTAAAATAATATCAACTGTATTATCAGTAGAACCATCATCTGAAATTATCAATGATAAATTAGTATGGGATTGATTTAAAATAGATTCTAATTGCGCTTCTATATATTTAGATCCATTATATGACGCAAGTGCAATATCTATTTTCACCCCTTCATTCGATGCTGACATTTAATATACCAATCAATGACATAGCGATAGAAACTATGATTTAGATTATATAAATCACTGGAATAATTTACTAAACAAACTATATACTTTGCGATCACCTATGAATTAAACTAATCTATTGCCACAGGCAGACTAACCATATTGCACGGGTGGAGATGCACAAAACCCAGCCTCATCAACATAAAATAACCAACACAGCCCATCTCTTGCTGAATGTTTGATTTTATTAAATAAGTTAGATTTCAACTCAAACTCGTTTTCATCTCTTTTTTTAAGGAGTAACGCACTCTCTTATAAAAAACGCTTTTTTCAGTACTGCGCCCAATGTTTGCAGGGTGCAAGATAGTACTTGGCCATGGACCATTTCCATTTCCATTTCTCTGGCAATGCCAGCCAAACTTAATGACTACCTAGTCGCGCATTCAATAACTGTTTGAAGCATCACCTCGGGCAGCTTGAGCTTGCGACCACCAGCGTGACCACGTAACAGAAAACCAATGCCGACATCATCAACCACGGACCCAGTTATAGACCGATGCTTGTCCAACACAAAGCTCATGAGCAACGACTTCAGGTATATTAACGCAAGCAAGACGTAACAATCCCATAGCTCGGGTTCTAACATCTCGGTGTTTATGGTTAATAGAAAGCTGTTGCAGCGTAGTGAATGCGGCCGCGGTCAGCGTAAAAGCGGGTTTCATCATGGCCACCATAAAGTCAGCACTCTTAGTGCTGACTTTACACCTAAAACCAAGCATTCCCTTATCATTAAATACAATAAAGATAGCAATACAAATTACTACTACTTTTTAATGAAAAAGTACACGCCATTTGAAATACGACCTGATATTATCGCTCCATAATTAATAAATTTCTTTTCACATAAATGCCAAGATAAATATGCGAGGATAATTGAACATAAAAGTGATGTGATAATATTAAACATCACACCATAAGAATTAAAATAGTGTACCATAACTTGCTGTACAGGAAATCCCCACAGATAAACTCCATACGAAATATCAGATTTTGGTTTGAATTTCAACACGATTTCATTTGATGATAAATATAATATAAATGAAAAAATAGATGCATATAGTAAATATGATGCATATATTGCATCGTTCATAACAATATAAAGCACAAAAAAGCCAATGCAAACATTTAAGCGTATAGCTATATTTTCTTTATAAAGTGCAATAATAACACCAAAAGCAAAACAAGGTGATAGGAAATCAACTTCATGATTTGGAACGACCCAAGAGAAAAGAAGCCGTTTACTTAACCATGGTTCAATTAGAAAAATAACACTTAACATTAGCGCAACTTTTTTATGCTTTAATACTCCAATCAAACTAAATGCCAATAATAGTATATATGCAAATACTTCAAATGGAATTGTCCATAATGAACCGTTTACAGCATTTGGATATGGATTATTAGTAAAAACTCCAGGTAGAGTATATGAAATATTCATTGACACTGCATTAATAACATATCTATACACATCTTTATCCTGGAAGTAATCATGTATAGATAACGATGTAAATATTGGCCCAAGAATAAAAGCACATATTATAGTAGTCATAATAAGCGCTGGCCAAATTCTAAAAATTCTTGATATAACAAATCGCCAAGGATCATCATTATTAAGAAGAGAGTTAGTGACAACTAGACCACTTAAAAAGAAAAAGATCTTAACCGCAATTGAACCAGCAGAATCGCTATGAATAATAGATGTTACTAAATCTTGTTTGTCATTATTTGATACTAGTGCATATCCATGACTATAGATAACCATGCTTGCTGCAATAATGCGGAATAAATCTATATTATTATTTTTTTTATGTAACAATTCAGATAGAAGCATATTATATTCTCAATGTAAATACCTTACAATAACAATACTTGTAAGATTAACAAATAGTTATGTATAATTATTTATGATTCTCTAAAATAACACATACGAATAATATACACTTGAAATAACAAATAGAGACTGAATGAAAGACGCGATTAAGTTACCACATACATAATTCATTCTTGCCATTAATATCAGAAGCAATGGCCCAGCCATCTCAAATAACCGAAGAGAAAAAGATGGCAATGCTGATGTAATAAATGCAATAATAAAGATCATTGAGACATTTAATAAAATAATTCTATCCCTATACGAAATACTATTTTTTTTCTGCCAAAATAAAAACAACACAACATAAAATAATATTAATCTAACTGAATAGAACTTAACTTGCTCATTTAACACCCCTTGCATTTCAGTATAAACCGCTAATTTGTACTGTAAAAATGGAATAGATGGTAAAAAAAACCCTATCATTTCTAATGAAAATAAGCCACTAAATGCCAGAAGCATTGATATAACTAACATGTATGGCACAACATTGAAAAATTTATTTTTTTCTATGATTATAGATATTACAAATGTGATAAGTACAACTAAAGTAGAAAGATGAAATAAAGGAGCACATAAAAAACATACAAAAGAAAGCTTTCTCTTATTATAAAAATAATAATAAAACCCAAGAAATAGCATAGACATAGCCATACCAATTCTAATTTGAATTAATTCATGTAGTATAAGATAAGACACCGCATACATTACCACAAATTTATAGCGCCCTGGCATATTCCTTATTACATAAAATTTAATTATCAAAGACAATGCAGCATAAGTAAAAATAACAAAAGCAAATCCAAATCCAAATCCATCTGCTGCTTTTGAAATTAAGCTATATGTTGGTTCAACAATAACATTTCTTCCAGATATAATATCATTATAATATTCAAGATACACCCACATATCAGGAAGGAGATCTATCGGTTTACTTGATGACCAAATTGCACAGAATAATGATATCAGAATACCAATAATAAAAAATGCAGGAAAGTTAATACCACGCACTACTGATTCTCCTAACTCAACCTAAATGACCAACTCAGCATAACGAGTAAGTATATAACAAATCCTATTTCACAAAATTTACGATTCACGGGGTCAGGTCTTTCATCTTAAACTTTGCATGAATTGTGTTGTTTCATAGCTTGGCTCTTTCTAGCAATGATCTGCTTATCATCACTCTTCTACAATGTCTGAAAAGCATTATCAACCTAACCTGAAAATGACATCATATAAAATGAAAGACCTGAACCCCAGATTTTCATTAATGATACAAAAATGATCACTATATAGTTAATTAAAATTATATACATAACTTCTAACGCAATCACTAGAAACAATGTGTTATATATTTTATAAACGAAATACTTTAGATTAATTCAGACATACTATGTCGACTATTTTTCGTAAATCTCATATCGAAATATACCAAAAGAATAAAGTCAATTAATACTCGCAAGGACCATGCAATAGCTGCACCAATCAATGAATACTTATGAACAAGAAAATATAGTGTCATCAAATATGGAAGCAGTTCAACCATATGTAAAAATGCAGTAATCCTTGAGGCACCAGCCCCTTGTATCGATGCAAATGGAATTTGTGCTAGCGAGTTAAAAAAGAAGCCTATAAGCAATATTTGTAGAACATCAACAGGAACACCAGCATAGTCTGCCCCCATCCATAACACAAGCAGTGGCTTAGCCATATAAATTAAAAAGCAGACAATTGGCAAGCAACATACAACTAACAGTATATAACCTAAGCGTTTATGTTTGTTTTTTTCAATCGCGCCAATATTAGCACTAAATTTTGGAAAGATTGCTCGCGATAGAGCAAATGGAATCACACCTAAACGAGAAACCACTTCTGATGGCGCAGTATAATAAGCAACAACTCCGGCACCAGCTACATTAGATACAATAAAGCGATCAAAATAACTCATTATTGGGCTAATGATGTTACTTACTGTTATCCAACCACCAAAACGAAATAATCTAGCAAAGGTAGCTTTATTAAAATAAAATCCTGCATTGATTATTTGTGTTTTGTTTAAAGCAAATGAAAGTAGCATCGTCAATATTCTTGACAAGACTAAACCACATATGGCACTAATCAATAAGCTTTCGTGACACAAAAAAACAAGTAATGCTGGTAAGCCAGCTATCAATGAGCCACTAATACTTTTTTGTATATTGATATTAGCAAACCGCTCTTCTCCTTCTAATATTGCCAACCAAATTTGATTTAGCAAAAAAAATGGAATAGATAAAGCCAGTATAGATAATGACTTATCAACTTCATTAAAAAGATTTTTTTCAATATTTAACAAATATATTATATTCGATGAGAATATATACATCAGCGATGTACCTATCACACCAAATATAAACACAGAACATGCTGATGTTGCTATTACTTTGTTTTTTTCTATTTCATTATCTCGCTGAATGGCAATTTCTCTTATCACTGCCCGAGTTAAACCTGCATCAAAAATACTGGCATAACCTACGATCGCCATCGCTAACGTTAAAAAGCCAAAGCGTTCAACACCGAGCTCCCTAGCTAAATATCCCAGTGCTGGTATTGAAATCAGTGTTGGCATTATGTAACCACTAAGATTCCAAATACTATTTTTAACCAAACTCATGATAGCTTGCCTTAATTAACTAAAATATGGTGCTTGTGAAAAAGGCAATGCGACACTATCTTTATCTGACAATTGATATTCTATATCATCTAATGACCATTTAATGTCTAGTTCTGAGTCACACCATAATATCGCACCTTCACTCTCAGGAGCGTAATAGTTGGTAGTTTTATATAAAAACTCCGCAGTATCACTTAAGGTCACAAAACCGTGAGCAAAGCCTTCTGGGATCCACAATTGCCGTTTGTTGTCAGCTGATAGGTTTACCCCCACCCATTGCCCAAAGGTCGGTGAGCTTTTACGAATATCCACTGCTACATCAAACACTTCACCGACCACGCAACGCACTAATTTTTCCTGAGCATGGGGTGGCAACTGGTAATGTAAACCACGTAATACGCCTTTGCTTGATTTTGAGTGGTTGTCTTGCACAAAATTAACCGGATAACCGACTGCCTCTTCAAATAGCTTATGATTGAAACTCTCAAAGAAAAAGCCACGTTCGTCGCCAAAGACTTTTGGCTCAATGATTTTTACATCTGGGATTTTAGTATCGATGATTTTCATATTGGCTCTGGATTCGGGATTCGGGATTCGGGATTCGGGATTCGGGATTCGGGATTCGGGATTCGGGATTCGGGATTCGGGATTCGGGATTCGGGATTCGGGATTCGGGATTATCCTCAAACCACAAATTCCGAATAATAAGTCCCGTTTATTTAAAACGAATCCCTAGTTACGAATCACCAATCCCGCTCTTATTTACGCACCGACCATCTTCAGCAGATATTGGCCATAAGCATTTTTGGCTAATGGTGCGGCAAGTTTTTTAACTTGCTCGGCATCAATAAAGTTCATGCGATAGGCGATCTCTTCTGGGCAGGCCACTTTTAACCCCTGACGGGTCTCAATGGTCTGAATAAAGTTACTCGCTTCAATCAGGCTTTCATGGGTGCCGGTATCAAGCCAGGCATAGCCACGGCCCATCATGGCTACTGACAGCTTGCCTTGCTCAAGATAAATACGGTTCACATCCGTGATTTCTAGCTCACCACGAGGGGACGGTTTAAGGCTTTTTGCAATCTCAACCACCCGGTTATCGTAAAAATAAAGACCTGTTACCGCATAATTACTCTTTGGCGCAAGCGGTTTTTCTTCTAATGAAATGGCGGTGCCTTGGCTGTCAAACTCCACCACCCCATAACGCTCAGGGTCGTTAACGTGATAGGCAAATACGGTGGAGCCCTCTTGTTTTGCTGACGCTGCCTCAAGTTGTTTTTGCAGATCGTGGCCGTAGAAGATGTTGTCGCCAAGCACCAACGCACAAGGATCTGAGCCAATAAACTCTTCACCCAAAATAAAGGCTTGCGCCAAACCATCTGGGCTTGGCTGCACTTTATATTGCAAATTCAAGCCCCACTGACTGCCATCGCCGAGCAATTGCTCAAAACGGGGGGTATCTTGCGGGGTGCTAATGATCAAAATATCGCGAATGCCCGCCAGCATCAGGGTACTGAGTGGGTAGTAAATCATCGGCTTGTCATAGATAGGCAACAGCTGCTTGCTCACCGCCATGGTCACCGGATAAAGACGGGTACCAGAACCACCGGCGAGGATTATGCCTTTTCTAGTCGTTGGGGATTGGGTAATAGGTAGTGGGGAGTGTATCGGCTGTTGATTCATAGTTTGCTTCTAATACTTTTATATTGTGCTGTTAATAAGCGCCCAACTAGCTGAATTTATTCAAAAATAGGATGATTAGGCAAGATAAACTTTAGTCTTTACGCAATCACTAATTGAGTATCTAATTCAGCTAACGAGCCACGAGCAATGTTTAAAAAATATGCATATTCTTTTGTGCCACCACGAGCTGCCCCTTCGACAATATTTGAAGGAATTGAAACAGTAGCCCGTCGCATTTGACTAGTAAGGCAAAATAACTCTTCACGAGGGAAGCGTTGAGTACATTGGTATATTTGCTCAACCAATATCATGGTGGATTGCCAACTTTCGAGCTGCTTGTGGTGACTCATCATGCATCCTGCAATATTGAGGAACGAAGATAGTTATCAGAAATAGCTAGCATTCCCAATTCCCTATTTACCTATTCCCCAACACTTCATCCAGCATCCGCTCCACACCGACCGTCCACTCCGGCAGCACCAGATTAAAGGTGCGCTGGAATTTGCTGGTATCAAGGCGCGAGTTTAATGGGCGTTTAGCTGGAGTGGGGAAGGCACTAGTTGGCACCTGGTTGAGTTGGGTGACTGCAAGTTCCACCCCAGCTGTGCGGGCTTTGGCAAATACCAGCTGGGCATAGTCAAACCAGGTGGTGGTGCCAGAGGCTATCAGATGATAAAGCCCAGCGACCTCAGGTTTGCTCATTGCAGTGCGAATCGCATGGGCGGTGCAGTCGGCCAACAACTCGGCACCAGTTGGTGCACCGAACTGGTCATTGATGACGGACATCTCGCTACGCTCTTTGCCAAAACGCAGCATGGTTTTAGCAAAATTGGCGCCACGGGCACCGTAAACCCAGCTGGTACGAAAAATAAGGTGACGAGCGCAGAGAGCAGCCCCCTGTTCCCCGACCAGCTTGGTTTCACCATAAACGTTAAGCGGCGCTGTCGCATCCGTTTCAAGCCAAGGTCGCTCGCCAGTACCATCAAACACATAGTCGGTTGAGTAATGCACCAACCAGGCACCCAAGGTTTGAGCTTCTTTGGCAATCGCGGCCACGCTAGTCGCGTTGAGCAACTCGGCAAACTCCCGTTCGCTTTCTGCCTTATCAACCGCGGTATGGGCTGCTGCGTTAACAATCACGTCTGGCTTAACCAGACGCACCGTTTCAGCCACCCCTGCCGGGTTGCTGAAATCGCCGCAATAGTCGGTTGAGTCAAAATCAACGGCAATGATACGGCCTAGTGGTGCGAGGGCGCGTTGCAGCTCCCAGCCCACTTGGCCGTTTTTTCCAAATAAAAGAATGTGCATGAATGCTCCGGGACTTGGGACTTAAAAGCCGGGATTAGGAATTCGGGAATAGGGACTTAAATGTCGGGATTCGGGATTCGGGATTCGGGATTCGGGATTCGGGATTCGGGACTATGGAATAGGGATTCGGAGTCCGAGTCATATATTCCGCCTCACGAATCCCACATCCCGAGTCACGCTTCACCAATCCCTGCCCGCAAATTATTCGCCGTACTGTTGGTCAATCCACGTTAGATAAGCGCCGCTTTGCACGTTGTTTACCCACTGCTGGTTATCTAAGTACCACTGCACGGTTTTACGAATACCCGACTCAAAGGTTTCTACTGGCTGCCAATTGAGCTCGCGGCTCATTTTGCTTGCATCTATGGCATAACGGCGATCGTGACCGGGGCGATCAGCGACATAGGTGATTTGATCGCGGTAGCTTCGTGCCAACGGTACCATCTCATCGAGCAGATCACATACGGTATGCACGACTTCTAAGTTCTGCTTTTCGTTATGGCCACCAATGTTGTAGGTCTCGCCTACTTCGCCAGTGGTGACCACTTTATAAAGAGCGCGAGCGTGATCTTCTACATAGAGCCAATCGCGGATCTGGTCACCCTTACCATAAATTGGCAGCGGCTTGCCCGCTAACGCATTGAGGATAACCAGTGGGATCAACTTCTCAGGGAAGTGATACGGACCGTAGTTGTTGGAGCAATTAGTGATCATGGTTGGCAAACCGTAAGTACGGCGCCAAGCACGCACCAAATGATCGCTAGAAGCCTTAGACGCAGAATAAGGGCTGCTTGGAGCGTAAGGCGTGGTTTCGGTGAACAAAGGCAATTCGGAATTCGGATCACAAGTCACCAGTCCCGCTTCACGGGTAAATTCATCGGGGTGGGGCAGATCGCCATACACCTCATCGGTAGAGATGTGATGGAAACGAAACGCCGCCTTGCGTGCTGCATCAAGCCCATTCCAATAGGCGCGAGCCGCTTCTAGCAAGATATAGGTACCGACGATATTGGTCTCGATAAAATCAGCCGGACCGGTGATGGAGCGATCAACATGGCTCTCGGCCGCTAGGTGCATTACCGCATCGGGCTGGTGCGCAGCAAACACCCGATCAAGCTCGGTGCGGTTGCAAATATCCACTTGCTCAAAGGCATAACGATCGCTCTTTGAAACATCAGCCAACGATTCTAAATTACCGGCATAAGTGAGTTTATCGAGGTTGATTACGCTGTCTTGGCTGTCACGAATGATGTGGCGCACCACGGCTGAGCCGATAAAACCGGCGCCACCGGTAACGAGAATTTTCATATTGGATGCTCTTGTTTGTTTGGACTTGAATGCGGAGATTCGGGATTCGGGATTCGGGATTCGGGATTCGGGATTCGGGATTCGGGATTCGGGATGAAAACACAGGGATTAGGTAATTGGGAGTGGCGAGTGAAAGGACGTGACTCGGGATTGGGGATTCGTAAAAGAACCAGCCAGCGCGATCCCCCACTCCCCAACAACGAATCCCGTCTCACGAGTCACGCTTCAGCAATCCCGAGTCACGACCTGCGGTCTCACCAGCTCCACTCCCTATTACCTATTCCCTACTACCCAGCAACGATCCCGAATCACGAATCACGCCACATTTCGCTCACTTTTCACCCAACACTAGAAAAAGGTTATGGCTACCGCACTGGGTTGCAGCTCCCAGATCGCTGTTTTTAACCACATAACTCAGGCTGTTGGTCATCATGTCCTCCAGCATTGGTGTTGTAGGCCGCGTGCTTTTTGGCCCTCATCCCATACGGATAAAGGTGCATACAGCACTCGCCGATTTTGCGGGCGCAATTCTATCCTGAATTTTTAGCGGATGAATAGAAAAATCGTGTTGGGTGGGAGGACGGGATTCGGGATTCGGGATTCGGGATTCGGGATTCGGGATTCGGGATTCGGGATGAAAACACAGGAATTCGGTAATGGGGAGTGAACGGACAGGACTCGGGATTGGGGATTCGTAAAAGAACAAACCAGTGAGGCTCTGCGGCATCACTCCCGATTACCCATTTGATCAACGTTGGGAATAGGGATTGGGTAATGGGGATTAAAACGATGTGACTCGGGATTGGGGATTCGGGATTCGTAAAAGAACCAACCAGTGAGGCTCTGCGGCATCACTCCCAACTACCAATTCCCCACTCCCCAGCAACGAATCCCGAATCACGACTTGCGGGCTCACCCGCATCATTACCCATTCCCTACTACCCGTATCAAATGCCTACTACCCAATCCCTACTACCTCGCAACGAATCCCGAATCCCATCTCACGAGTCACGCTTCACCAATTCCGAATCCCAACCAGCGGGCTCACCCGCATCATTACCCATTCCCTACTACCCGTATCAAATGCCCATTACCCAACAACGAATCCCGAGTCACGCTTCACCAATCCCGATTCCCTCTGCGCGGGGCAATTTGTTAAAGTGGCGGCCCGTTGTTAGAGGTAACTGCTGTGCCACTTATGAATGCGATTGTGCCGTGCTGCCCGCCGGAAGGTGAACCCATTGCTGCTAGCAAGGCTGGTTGGGTTAATGCGACTTGCAATGCTGGGGTTGACGCAGCTGATCATTGCGCTGCTACCTCGCTACAAATGACGCTACAGATGACGCTGCAGGCGGCGTTTGTGGCTGCGCTCAAGGGGGCGGCCCATGTACTTAATGAGGAGTGTAATGAGGGGGCCGATCTGTTGTGGCTGCGGGGGCAAAGGTATGTCGTCACCGCCTGTGATGGGGATTTGACTGCCGCCAAAGTGGCCTCGCGGCGGGCAGGCCAACCGGTGCGAGTGGGCACTATTGGGCAACTGCGCTGCGTGGTTGCCTACGACGGGATCTGGCTAAGCCGCCCATTAAATGCCGAACCCGTCGCCCTTGTAGCGCAGCTGCGAGGGTTAATCCCTTTGCTCAAACCCGGCGCGCCGGTCTGTTTTACGCTGTTGCCCACATTAGCTCAGATGCAAAAGGTACCTCAGTTGTCTGGGCTATCTTCATTGCCACAAGATCACAGTCATGACGCGCCGCTGGCCGAGTGGTTACGCCAACTCATCTGCGATGCCGCATTGCCACTTGAGATCGATATGGTGGGGCAAGGGGGGATCATGGTGAAACGGCATTTGTGACTCGGGAATCGGGATTCGGGATTCGGGATTCGTAAAAGAACAAACCAGTGAGGCTCACCGGCATCACTCCCCACTACCAATTCCCCACTACCCAGCCACGAATCCCAGGAATGAAAACACAGGGAATAGGGATTGGGTAATGGGGAGTGTGCCCGAGTCACGATTCCTAAATCACAGCCCACTGCCTCACCGGCACCACTCCCTACTACCTCAAAACGAATCCCGCCTCACCAATCCGAAATCCCAACCAGCGGGCGCACCCGCATCATTCCCCATTACCTATTCCCTACTCCCCAGCCAAGGATCCCCAATCCCGCCTCCCCAATAACGATGCCCTTAAAAGCAGACATCACTGGTTTTGTGTGTTAAAAAACGGTGTCAAATTCGATTAACGCCCAATGAATACGGCTAAATACTACCTAATTTGAGTAACAACCCTGATGGCAAGCGATAACGCTGCCGCCCTATCACTCACGGCGGATTTTTTATGAACCTCGTTTTAAAACTGATTGCTGGCATCGTGGCCGGTCTGTTGCTCGGTCTTTACGCCCCCGAGTGGGTGGCACGGGGGCTGTTTACGGTTAAATCGGGCATTGGCCAGCTGATAAGCTTCACCATTCCCCTCATCATTTTGTTCTTTGTGATGAGTGGCATCGCCAGTTTGCCAAAAAACTCTGGCTCGCTGCTGGGTAAAACGGTGGCGCTCTCTTATTGCTCCACCATTTTGGCCGGGCTGTTTGCCTTTACGGTGGCCAGCCATTTGATCCCGCTATTGACCAGTGCCGCCACCCCTAGCAGCGCAACGGCAGTCAAGCTGATTCCTTATGTCAATCTTGAGATCCCGCCGCTATTGAGCGTGATGTCGGCACTGGCGGCCGCGTTTGTGTTTGGCATTGGAATTAGCGCCACTGAGGCCACTGATTTGCGCAACGTAGCCGATCAGGGCCGCGATATCATTGATCGGTTGCTAGCCAAGGTGATTATTCCGCTGCTGCCCCTTTATATCGCTGGGGTATTTGTTGAGATGACCGTTGCCGGCACTGTGTTTAACACCCTTAAGACGTTTGGGGTGGTGCTAGTAATGGCGATTGTGATGCACTGGATCTGGCTGTCGGTGCTGTTTATTGGCACTGGGCTGGCCCTTAGCCGATCTCCTGCGTTTCTTATTAAAAATATGCTGCCGGCCTATTTCACCGCCCTTGGCACCATGTCGAGCGCGGCCACTATTCCGGTGGCGCTGCGGTCGAGCAAAAATAATGGGGTGAGCGAGGGCATTGCTAATTTCACGGTGCCGCTGTGCGCCACCATTCATTTGTGCGGCTCCACCATTACGTTGGTCACCTGCGCAACGGCGGTGATGTTTCTCTCTGAGCATTTGGCCATCCCAGGATTTGCTACCATGGTGCCGTTTATTTTGATGCTCGGGGTGATCATGATTGCCGCTCCCGGCGCCCCCGGTGGCGGCGTGATGTCGGCGCTCGGTTTGCTGACCTCGATGCTCGGCTTTGGTGAAGCGTCCATTGCGTTGATGATCGCCCTGTATCTGGCGCAAGACAGTTTTGGCACCGCCTGCAATGTGACCGGAGATGGGGTGATCGCCCTGTGGGCGGATCGGTTTGCCGGGGAGGCGCGGGAATCGTGAGGCGGGAATCGTGAGGCGGGAATCGGGACTCGGGATTCGGGATTCGGGATTCGGGATTCGGGATTCGGGATTCGGGATTCGGGATTCGGGATTCGGGATTCGGGATTCGGGATTCGGGATAAAAACACAGGGAATGGGTAATGGGTAATGGGTAATGGAGCCGGTTAGCCCGAGTCATTGATTGCGGGATCCGTGATTTGTGACTCGGGATTCGTGTTGGAACAACGGGATTGGGTAATGGGTTGTAAAAATGCGAGAATAGGGATTGGGTAATGGGGAGTTTCGTCCGAGTCAGACTTTATTGATTTGGAGTTATTCCCTGCTACCTCGCAACGAATCCCTAATCACGCTTCACCAATCCCGCTGCACAGCCCACAGGCTCACAAGCACCACACCCCAATCCCTACTCCCTCGTCACGAATCCCGAATCCAGCTCGTAGGTTCGATTAGCGCAGCGTAATCGGACATTCGAGGAACCTCTCGCCAAGACCGCTAGTTCTTCTTAGCAAATGACCTTGGCCGCCAGTTCAAGGATGCGTTTTGGGGTGGACGAGGTAAATATGAGGCATTTCGAATGGCAGAATGGGAGGATTTATGGCGAATTACAGAGATATGGCACCAAAAGAACGCGAACGTCCGATTACGCGTCGCTAATCGAACCTACGGCTCTATTTGATAAACGTTGGGAATAGGGATTGGGTAATGGGTTGTAAAAATGCGGGAATAGGGATTGGGTAATGGGGAATGGAGCCCGAGTCTGGTTGTGGGCTCGAGGCAATTCCTGACCCCTCGTAACACATAATCCCAATTCACGATCAACAAGCTCACCAGCACCACTCCCCATTACCCAGTCCCTATTACCCAGCAACGAATCCCGAGTCACCAATCCCGATTCACCAATCCCAAATCCCGATTCACGCCTCACCAATCCCGCTGCACAGCCCACAGGCTCACAAGCACCACTCCTCATTACCCAATCCCTACTCCCTCGTCACGAATCCCCAATCCCTCGTCACCAATCCCGAATCCCCCACTACTATTGCTGCCAAAAAAATCCCGATATAGTTTTTGGCGGGCCATTCCGGTAATATCCGCGCCCTTAAAGAACCGCAACCTAAGAGTAATTGAGCGATGTCCAACACTAAACTGGCCCCCAAAGTAGGATTCGTCTCCTTGGGTTGCCCCAAAAATTTGGTCGATTCCGAGCGTATTCTGACTCAGCTGCGTACCGAAGGGTACGATGTCGTACCCAGCTACGACGATGCCGAGCTCGTGGTGGTCAATACCTGCGGCTTTATCGACAGCGCGGTGCAAGAGTCTCTTGAAGCGATTGGCGAGGCGCTGGCGGAGAACGGCAAAGTGATCGTTACCGGTTGCCTTGGCGCCAAAGAGGACCAGATCCGCGCGTTGCACCCTAAAGTGCTCGAGATAACCGGCCCCCATGCCTATGAAGAGGTGCTCAATCACGTGCATAAATACGTGGCCAAACCTGAGCACAACCCCTTTACCAGCTTGGTGCCAGCCCACGGCGTCAAGCTCACCCCTCGTCATTACGCCTATTTGAAGATTTCTGAAGGCTGTAATCACCGTTGCTCGTTTTGCATTATTCCCTCTTTGCGCGGCGATTTAGTGAGCCGCCCAATTGGGGAGGTGCTAGCTGAAGCTAAGCGGCTTAAAGAGGCGGGAGTAAAAGAGATCTTGGTGATCTCCCAAGACAGCTCGGCGTATGGCGTGGATGTGAAGCACCGCACCGGTTTTTACAACGGCATGCCGGTTAAAACCAATATGGTTGCCCTGTGCGAAGAGCTGGCCAAGCTCGATATTTGGGTGCGGCTGCATTATGTCTACCCCTACCCCCATGTTGATGACGTGATCCCGTTGATGCGCGATGGCAAAGTGCTGCCGTATCTCGATATTCCGTTGCAGCACGCCAGCCCACGCATTCTCAAGTTGATGAAGCGCCCCGGCACCGTTGAGCGCACCTTGGAGCGCATTCAAAAGTGGCGCGAGATCTGCCCCGAGATCACCTTGCGCTCCACCTTTATCGTGGGGTTCCCGGGTGAAACCGAAGAAGAATTTCAGATGCTGCTCGATTTTATCGACAAAGCGGAGCTCGATCGGGTTGGCTGCTTTAAATACAGCCCTATTGCGGGCGCACAGGCCAATGAGCTGCCAGATCAAATTGATCCTGAGATCCAACAAGATCGCTTCGAGCGCTTTATGGCGCTGCAACAGCAGGTGTCGATCCGCAAATTGGCCCGCCGTGTTGGCCAAGAGCTGACCGTGCTGATTGACGAAGTCGATGAAGAGGGTGCTACCGGTCGATCATTTGCCGATGCCCCCGAGATCGATGGCTTGGTTTACCTCAACGGCGAAACCAGCCTGAAGCCCGGCGACATGGTTAAAGTGCGGATCGATGAGTCCGACGAATATGACCTGTGGGCGACTCGGGTTGAGTGATTGGGGTTGGGAGTAAAGGGCAGGGAGTTGGGTAATAGGTAGTGGGGAGTAGAGCCCGTTAGCCCGAGTCATTGATTGCAGGACTCGGGACTCGGGATAAAAACACAGGGAATAGGGATTGGGTAATGGGGAGTTACGCCCGAGTCTGGCTTTATTGATTCGAAGTTATTCCCTACTACCTCGTCACGGATCCCGAGTCACCAATCCCGAGTCACGATCCACGGGCCCACCAGCGCACTCCCTATTCCCCATTCCCTACTCCCTGGTCACGAATCACAAATCCCGCTTCACGCTTCACCAATCCCAAATCCCGAGTCACGCTTCACCAATCCCAAATCCCGAGTCACGCTTCACCAATCCCAAATCCCGAGTCACGCTTCACCAATCCCAAATCCCGAGTCACGCTTCACCACCAACGAATACAGCCAAATGGGCTGCAGTTTGCTATCTTGGCGGCCCACACAGGCTTTTAGAGTGCAAACAACCCATGAGCATTATTTTGGGCATCGATCCTGGGTCTCGGATCACTGGATACGGGGTCATTCGAGTGGTAGGTGGTAAAGCGGAGTACCTCGGTTCTGGCTGCATTCGCACCGATTGCGGCGAGCTGCCAGCGCGGCTTAAGCAGGTTTATGACGGGGTGTGCGAGATCATTACCCAATTTAAACCTACCGAATTTGCCATCGAGAGGGTCTTTATGGCACGCAACGCCGATTCGGCCTTAAAACTTGGGCAGGCTCGGGGCAGCGCCATCGTCGCCGCCGTCAACGCCTATCTGCCGGTAAGCGAGTACTCCGCTACTCAGATCAAACTGGCCGTCGTGGGCACCGGTGGCGCAGCCAAAGAGCAGGTGCAGCACATGGTGACCCACTTGCTAAAACTGTCCGCCACCCCGCAGGCTGACGCCGCCGATGCCCTTGGCGTGGCCATTTGTCACCTGCATACCCGCCAGAGCCTGATCAAAATGGCCGGCCGCTATAGATAGGACGTGGCTTGGGATTCGGGATTCGGGATTCGGGATTCGGGATTCGGGATTCGGGATTCGGGATTCGGGATTCGGGATAAAAACACAGGGAATGGGTAATGGGGAGTGGGGAGTTGTGCCCGTGAGCCCGAGTCACCGAGTGCTAGATTCGGGATTCGTGCTGGAACAACAGGAATGGGGAATTGCGCCCGAGTCAGGTTTTATTGATTCGCAGTTATTCTCTACTACCTCGTCACAAATCCCGAATCACCAATCCCGAGTCACGATCCACAGGCCCACCAGCACCACTCCCCATTACCCAATCCCTACTACCTTTACCTCGTCCCGAATCCCGATCCACCGGCTCACGAATACCACTGCCCATTACCCAATCCCTATTCCCTCGCAACGAATCCCGAGTCACGACACACCCAGCCCGCTGCAACAAAAACACCCACCTTTTGCGACCAAAAGGTGGGTGTTAACGCGCTCACGGGCGTAGCCAATAATCCTACTGGATCAAAGGCGTGGGCTTACTTGGTGCATTTTTTCATAAAGCTGTTTTTAGCAGCGCCGGCCAGCTTTTTGTCAGCGGCGGTTTTTGCGCACAGCGTCGCTTTGTCGCCGATCGCTTTAGTTGCGGCTGTAGTTGCGGCTTTGGCTTCAGCTTTAGTTGCGGCTTTAGTGACTGCTTTAGTGACTGCTTTAGGGGCGATTTGAGTCGCGGCATTAGTCGCGGCATTAGTCGCGGCGCCGGTGTTCACGCACTTCTTGATAAAGCTGTTTTTAGCCGCGCCAGCCAGCTTTTTGCTAGCTGCAGCCTGCTCGCATTGAGCCGCTTTACCGGTAGCCATTGGGGCCACTTTTGCACTCACCAATTTTGCAGGCTTGCCACTGAGGGTGGCATCTTTAACGCACTTGCCGACAAAGCTGTTTTTAGCCGCGCCAGCGAGTTTCTTGGCAGCCGCTTGCGCTTCACACTGCAATTGGGCGGAGTCTTGGGCAAATGCAGAGTTAGTCAGCAGAGCGCCGGTACAAAACAGGCCGAACAGGATGGCAATACGCTTCATAGACGTTCCTTTATGATGTTTGGTTTGGTTGCGGTGGTTAGTGGCTTTCAAGCCTCTTTTCCCACTTTTCGCACAAGGGGGGGCAAGAGATTAAGCCATTAGCGCCCGTACTATAGCGCTGATTAGCAACGAGACAGAGCCCGGCACCAGCCGGCTATTTTGATACACGCCACGCCATCGCCCCCCAAAATCGTCGCTAAGCCCAATAAAATTAAGGACTTTTGGTATCGGACGCCGAGTCTTGATGGCCGCTTGAGCCATGACAAAAAATCAATCATTACTGAGAGTTACGTCATGTTTTGACTCGTTGCGGGGGGGAGTGAAAGGACGTGACTCGGGATTCGGGATTCGGGAGGCAAACACAGGGAATAGGAATTGGGTAATGGGGAATTTCGCCCGAGTCAGACTTTATTGATTTGGAGTTATTCCCTGCTAGCTCGCAACGAATCCCTAATCACGCTTCACCAATCCCGAATCTCGGATCACAAATCACGAGCCCGCAAGCGCCACAGCCCATTACCCATTTGATAAACATTGGGAATAGGGATTAGGTAATGGGGAGTTGCGCCCGAGTCAGGTTTGTAGACTCGAGGCGATGCCTGATCCCTCATCACGAATCACGATTCACCAATCCCGATTCACGATCAACAGGCTCACAAGCGCCACTCCCTATTCCCCACTCCCTACTACCCAGCAACGAATCCCGAGTCACGCATCACGGAGCCTGCTCAAGCCGGCGGGCGAGATCTTTGCAAAGCAAATGGAGCATGTTCAAATCCCGCTGCGCCAGCATGGGTACCCGATCCATCACCCATTGATGCAGTTTCTCATCGGGTGCAACCCCAAGTTCCCCCAGCAATTGGCTGGTTTTGCTTTTGAGCACCCGTACTTGCCCGCTGTTTGGCTCGGCGCTATCCCCCAGCGCAGCTGCATTTACGGGTGACGCTGTGGCTGTATTTACGGGGGAATGTGTCACTGCGACGGGCACATCACCGGCAAGCTCATCCATCAGCTGACTCATCTCATAGGCATAAAGCATGATGGCTTGACCGAGATTCAAAGATGGATAGCTCACTTTGAGCGGCAAATAGCTGATGAGGTCAACGTGGGCCAGTTGCTCATTCGAGAGCCCCGACTCTTCGCAACCAAACACAATGGCCACCTTGCCAAGGGTTGGCTTGGTGCGAATTTGCTCGCGGATCTGCCCCGGGGTGAGGTAGTGCTGATAACGACCGCGCTCACGGGCGGTGGTGGCAATCACCAGATCCATATCCGCTAGCGCCGCTGGCAAGGTGTCAAATGCCTCTGCGTTGGTCAAGATTTCTTGCGCGCCATGGGCGACCCAGTTTGCCTCGTCCTCTTCATGCACGCGGCTGGCCACCAGCCGCATCGCATCGAACCCCATGGTTTTCATGGCGCGAGCTGCAGCCCCCACATTTGCGGCGCGAGCCGGTGCCACCAGCACAAAATAGAACTTCATTGGGTCTCCTCACTGGCCACAGGCCGTTAATACCGATACACAAAACAACAACGCGGCCACATCATCATCCCCTCTACCTCACCCACCGATTACCACATATAGGCGACATATGGCGACATATTGGCCAAAGCAGGAGCGAGCATCAAGACGGGGCGAAACGCAGGGGCGCAATCTACCGCTTACGCCCCCAAGATGCCACTTGAACCACGGATTAGCGCCTCCCGGCCTCCGATGACTCGATCCCAGCTCCCAACTACCCATTCCCTATTCCCCATTACCCATTCCCTGCTAGCGCTCTTTGCGGCGCACTACCCCTTCTTGCATGGTGCTTGCAACTAACTGACCATCGCGGGTAAAGAACTGGCCACGCACCAAGCCGCGCCCGCCGCTGGCGCTCGGGCTATCCACCACATAGAGCAGCCAATCATCGAAACGAAAATCCCGATGAAACCACATGGAGTGATCAATAGTCGCCACTTGCATCCCTGGCGCCCAATAGGAGACCCCATGAGGCTGCAGTGCGGTGAGTAAAAAGTTAAAGTCAGAGGCATAGGCCAGCAGATATTTATGCACTCGCAAATCGTCTGGCATCTGGCCGTTCGCTTTGAACCAAACGTGGCGCAGCGGCGCTTGCACGGTGGGGCGGATCGGATCAACCAAGGTCACAGGGCGGATCTCAATGGGTTGCTCGCAGAGGATTTTATCTCGCAAGGTAGGGGGGATCAGATTTTCGTACGGACGCACCAGCTCTAGCTCGCTTTTGAGCGCCTCTGGTGGGGTAATGCCCCTTGGCATCTCAGCCTGATGGTCAAAGCCCTCTGCGGGCACTTGAAACGAGGCATTGAGATAAAAAATCGGCTTGCCCCCTTGAATGGCTTTTACCCGGCGGGTAGAGACACTTCGGCCATCGCGAATATTTTCTACGTCATACACGATAGGGCGGCTGACATCCCCCGGGCGCAGAAAATAGGAGTGAAAACTGTGCACCTGCCGCTCACACGCCACGGTTTGCTGAGCCGCCGATAACGCCTGCCCCATCACTTGGCCGCCAAATACCGCTCGCAGCCCTAAATCTTGACTCTGGCCCCGGAACAGGCCCTCTTCGATTTTCTCAAGGGCCAGCAATGCCAGCAGCCCTTCTAATACTTTGCTCATGGGTCACTCCTCTATTAAGGCTCAACAGGCTAACAAGCTCCCTCACCAAGGGCAATCTTGATGGCGCACTAACGGGGGATCTGAGCCTATCTGAGGCTAAGCTTGCCCCTTGCAATCGGTTCTGCCGCCATACGCTTGCGGCCATAAAAAAGCCCGCATCACGCTGTTGGGCTATGTGTGCGGGCTTTTTATACAAGCTATGTATACGAGCTGCGTGTGCGGGCAATTTATACGAGCCATGTGTACGAGCTGCGTGCGCGGGCAATTTATACGAGCCATGTGTACGAGCTGCGTGCGCAGGCAATTTATACGAGCCATGTGTACGAGCTGCGTGCGGGCTTTTTTACGAACTATATGCCCGCGTTGACATCCGCTTTAATACGCCGGTGGTCAGTGGGCTTGGGGCCATACATGGCAGCCCACTGACTCGCCCTTGGGCTTACTTATTTATTATCAAGGCCAGAGTTACGGGTCGCCGCTTGTGGCTTGCGACGGGCCGTGGTGCTGCGAGCTCGGGGCTCCATCCCTTGCATATCTTTGTGGCGCTGAACCGCGCGGCGGATCTGGGCGGCTTGCTTGTGACGGCTGGTTTTGCCGTCTTGCTGCAAGTCGACCTTAGATTCGGTTTCGTTTGGCAGATGAACCAGCCCGCGCAGATAGTTCACATCCGGCAGTTTGAGCTCTTGCCAACCGCCACGGGGAATGCCGCGATCGAGGGTCACGTCACCGTAACGGATCCGCATCAAGCGGCTCACCTGCACCTCTTGTGACTCCCACAACCGGCGCACTTCACGGTTACGCCCCTCGGTCAGGGTCACGTTGAACCACTGGTTCAGCCCTTCACCGCCCGCAGGCTTGATCTTGTTGAACTTGGCGGTGCCATCTTCAAGCTGCACCCCTTTACGCAGTCGCTGCAGCATGGCTTCGGTGATTTCACCAAAAACCCGCACCGCATATTCCCGCTCAACCTGATGACTTGGGTGCATCAAGCGGTTAGCCAGCTCACCGTCGGTGGTGAACAGCAACAGGCCAGAGGTGTTGACGTCAAGACGACCCACCGCAATCCAGCGGGCGCCGTCCATTTTTGGCAGACGATCAAACACAGTAGGGCGACCTTCTGGGTCACGACGGGTACACATCTCCCCTTCTGGCTTGTGATAAGCCAGCACACGGCAGATGACCTCTTCCGCGGCACGGGTCTTGATTTGATGACCATCTACCCGGATCACTGCGTTCACTTCGACGCGATCCCCCAGCGTGGCGACCTTGCCATCCACACTGACCCGACCTGCGGTGATCAGGGCCTCCATCTCACGACGGGAGCCGTGACCCGCGCGGGCCAACACTTTTTGCAGTTTTTCACTCATCGGGGTTACCTGATTGTTGATCGCTGCCATCTTCTGCTACAGGCATAGGGGGCAACGAGGGTTGCAAGACGGGATCGAGCTCTGGGAGCTGCGCCAAACTTTGCAGATTAAAATAATCCAGAAACTCTCTGGTCGTCGCAAGCAGCTCAGGGCGGCCTGCGACCTCTTTATGGCCGATGCTGCGCACCCAACCACGCTCTTTTAGGGTATTGATGATCTGGCTCGACACCGCCACTCCGCGGATCGCTTCGATCTCGGCGCGGGTAATGGGCTGACGATACGCGATCAGGGTCAGTGTCTCCATCACTGCCCGCGAATAACGGGGGGCGCGCTCGCTCCAGAGCGTTGCCAGCTCCTCGGCATACTCTTGACGCGCCTGAAAACGCCAGCCGGAAGCGACCTCTTTGAGCTCGACCCCCCGGGCGCTGTAATCTTGCCTGATCTCGGCCAACAACAGCTGAACATAGCGACCGGTGACGGGGTAGTCGGCCAACACGCTGCTTTTAAGCTCGCTGAGATTAAGGGGGCGACCGGCCACAAACAGCGCCGCTTCAATCAAACTTTTTAATCGTTCAGTGGGTAGTGCCATATTTGCCCTCTGCGCCCTCCTCGCCTTTTGCCCCCCCTTGGGCCAAGGCAAAATAGATTTGGCCCAACGGCTCCGCTTGCAAGACCCAGATCAGCTGCTCTTTACACAACTCAAGCAGGGCTAAAAATGTCACTAACACCCCCATGCGGCCCTCTTCGGCCCGCAACACCTGCTCAAGTTGCAAGGTTTGACCAAGGGAAAGCTGCGCGAGGATCTCCGCCATCCGTACCCGGGTCGGGATCTGTTCACGGCGGATCTGATGATGTTCGAAATGAGCCGCGCGTTTTACCACACTTTGCATATAAAGCGCGAGCTCAACCAACGAAACATCGGGCGCCAACGGTTTAAGGGCCCCAAAATCGGGGGGCAAGGCCGCCGCGATAAAGATCTCTCGCTCCAGCCGTGGCAGCGCATTGAGCCGCTCGCCCCCCACTTTAAACTGCTCGTACTCTTGCAACCGACGAATAAGGGTCACCCGTGGGTCTTCCCCTTCTTCTTCATCCACCAGCTCAGGGGCCTTTGGCAGCAATAGCCGAGATTTGATCTCTGCAAGCCAGGCCGCCATCAATAAATACTCGGCGGCTAGCTCCAAATTGAGCCCCTGCATCAGCTCCACGTACTCCATGTATTGGGCGGTGATCTGCAAAATGGGCAAGTTGAGAATATCGAGCTGTTGGCGCCGGATCAGATACAGCAGCAGATCAAGCGGCCCTTCAAAGGTATCGAGAAAGACCTCAAGGGCATCTGGCGGGATGAATAAATCCTGAGGCAGCTCGTGATAGGGCTGCCCCAATACGCGCGCAATGGGGGATGACATCGGTTTGGGGAGCCCATGCTCCCCGCCCTCGTTGGCCACCGGCTCGCCTAACGAGGGCGCCGCGGTTACGCACACCAGATCAGCTGACTCACTCAAACGGGGTCGGGTCCCCTGCGCCGCGCCGACGTAGCACAGGCTCGTCGTCAGAAAAATCCACCACTGTAGTGGGCTGCTCGCCTAAATACCCGCCATTGACCACCACATCAATTTGCTTGCTGAGCTTGTCGAAAATCTCTTCTGGGTCGAACTCGGCCATTTCAGAGTCAGGCAAGATCAAGGTGGTAGAAAGCAGCGGCTCACCGAGCGCCTCAAGCAGTGCTTGGGCAATGAGGTTATCGGGCACCCGAATACCAATAGTCTTTTTCTTTTCGTTCATCAGGCGCCGAGGCACCTCTTTGGTTGCCTTGAAGATAAAGGTGTAGGCACCTGGGGTATTATTTTTGATCAGCCGAAACGCGCTGTTATCGACTTTGGCATAGGTGGCGATTTCAGAGAGATCGCGGCACACCAACGTAAAGTCGTGGTTGGCATCAAGGCGACGAATGCGGCAAATGCGCTCTAGTGCCCCTTTGTCACCCATTTGACAGCCCAGCGCATAGCCAGAATCGGTTGGGTAGACCACCACGCCGCCGCTTTGAATGATTTGTACCGCTTGGCTAATCAAGCGGGCCTGAGGGTTTTCTGGATGTACGTAAAAATGCTGGCTCATAGCTTGTTCTCGCAATGGGGGCAGCCATACCTGCCCGCTTGGTGGGTCATAGGGCGACCTATGACAATACCGTTATCTGGTGATGACTACTGGTTTTGTGGCCATTTGTATGTGTGACACGGGTTTTTATGACCCGGTATTTATGGCCTTATCCATGTCGTTATCGCCACGGGCTAAGGCCATCTTCTGCTCTCTTAGCGGCTCGCCAGTAACTCGGCGTGCTGATCAACACTCAGGCCAAAGTGAGCAGGATAGGCGAGCCATATTGGCATCCCCTCTTTGGGTAACCACAGGTGGCGACCCAGCTCGGTCCAGTTAGAGGGAAAGTGAAAGTCTGATCCAACTGAAATACACAAATCGTGATCTTTCGCCCACTGGCCCAAATTTGCTCGCTCTTGTGGACTCTGCTGGGGCAGTGATACCTCCATGGCATCGCCGCTAGCGGCTTTAAATGCCACCATCAGCCGCTTGATCCACTTGGCGGTGAGACCATAGCGGCTGGGGTGAGCCAACACCGCCAGCCCGCCGGCGGCATGAATGGCGCTGATGGCCTCGCTCATCTGTGGCCATTCGGCCGGAACATAGCCTTTATTGCCCCGGCTTAGGTACTTTTTGAAGACCTTTTGCATGTTATCGGCCACCCCACGGGCGATCAGCACCCGGGCAAAGTGAGCACGGGTCACTGCGCCCTCACCGGCTAAGGCTTTGGCCTCTTCATAGGTGCCAGCAATTTGGCATTTTTCCAAACGGCGGCCGATTTCCTCGGCGCGGGTTTCACGTCGCGCCCGTTGACCGGCTAAAAATGCCACTAGCTCGGGATGGGTTTCATTCATCCCCAGCGCCACGATATGGATCTCGTGATGTTCCCAACCGGTGGAAATTTCAACTCCGCTGATCAGTCGCAGAGGCAGCTGCTCGGCGGCAATGGTGCGGCGCACCTCATCAAGCCCATCTAGGGTGTCATGGTCAGTGACCGCTAACACTTCAACCTGTTTTTCGCTAGCGCGGCGCACCAACTCCGCAGGGCTCAAGACCCCATCCGATGCGGTGCTATGACAGTGAAGATCAAATTTCATCAGGTTTTGTGCTCTCGTGGTCAGGTCACCATTACTGGGCTAATTGGCTGATTAGCAATGGCTAAAAGAAGGCAAATAAGCGACCTGACGTGGCCGCGGCGTATCATTTTCTTTGGGTACTTTTTATTGGGCATCTAGCTGCACATTTTTATTGGGCATGTAGCCGCACATTGCCATCAAATATTGCCGTCGCCCCTTACGCTGCGACATGGCCCGGCCTACTCCCTATTCCCTACTCCCCATTCCCTATTCCCCACTTCCCATTCCCCATAGCATGGTGAGAAGTGGCCAAGGTGATGGCAGATGAAGCGCCCAAAGAAAAGCCCGCTGACCTTAGCGGGCGCGCTTATTATCCGGCAAATGGCGCCTTGATGAAACCGAGAATTCAGACAATGACGATAAGCGCCCAAACAACTGGCACGATGGGGGTTGGAAGTGGAGCGTGGGGTGTTGTGTGCTGGGCGCTGGGCGCTGGGCACGGTGTGCTCCTTTTCGGCACTGGCAAAAGTTTTTTAGACATATTTGAAATAAATGTTCCATTAGGCGGGTCTTGTTAGGCGTAAACATCAACAACCCTACAAGGCAAAAAAATGAAACGTACCGCAACGGCACTCACCGCAGCTTTATTGCTCGGCCTTCCTAGCTTTGCTGCCCTGGCTGACATCAACCTATATGGCCCAGGTGGCCCCCATACCGCACTTATCAAGGTTGCAGACGCATTTCAAACCAAAACGGGGACTCACGTAAATGTTCACTTTGGTCCACAAGCGAGCTGGAACGACAAAGCCAAAGAAAATGCAGATATCTTATTTGGCTCATCAGAGCAATCAGCCCTTGCCATTGCCACTGGTCATGCAGATAAATTTGATATTCATGCCATCACTCCCCTTTATTTACGCCCCGCTATCATCTTGGTAAAAAACGGTAACCCGAAAAATATTAAAGGACTACTGGATTTAGCAAAACCCGGGATCGGTATTGTGGTACCCGATGGCGCAGGAATAAGTAACACCTCAGGTACTGGCGTGTGGGAGGATATGATTGGTCGCACCGGGGATATTCATACCGTCGCCAATTTTAGAAAAAATATAAAACTGTTCACCCCAAATAGCGGCAGTGCTAAAAAGGCATTCGTCACAGATCCCAACGTAGATGCATGGATAACGTGGGCTGACTGGGCTAAGAGCAACCCTAACGTTGGCCATGTCGTCAACATTGAGAAAAACTTGGTGGTATATCGCGATCTCAATATCGCATTAACCCGCAACCCTACCAAAGAGACCCTCGCCTTTGCCGCTTATTTAAAAAGCGATGCGGCTAAAAACATTTTTCATCAATTTGGTTGGTCTGAAAACATTAAGTTCAAGCCATAGGTTAAAGCTATAGGTTAAAGCCATACATTAAAAGCATCAGCTCACGTATTCTCTATGTTCATGCTTATGCTCATGCACATCTAACATCAAGCCACCCATCCGGTGGCTTTTTAATGCTTAACGCTAATCAGATCACTCATAAACCCCTCCCATTAATGAAGCTATTGCGTAGCCCACTGCAGGGCCCCAAGCGTTGAATACCAGCCATATTTTGGCCCTGCTTGCTCGTCGTTTATTCGCTATTGCTGTGCCCGCCCTCAACTATTCATCAACGATAGCCTTAAAGGGTTTGCACATGGAGCCTGTGAGCGGCATCATATGAGCACGTCGTTTCTACCACAGTGAATATCATGAAAGCAGGTTTATTTATTGTTTTAATAGCACTTCAAGGGTCGGTATGGGCACAATCCGCCATACAGTTAGATCCAAAAACAGCAACAGATCCTCTCGATTTTGTCCCTAAGGGATATGTCGTTGCCCAGATGGCGTTGTTTCCTAAATCGATGCAGTTTGAATGGAACTAATTGAAAACCCAGTGATCTGATCACTATCATCCCTTTTCAAGTATCCATCATGGGCAAAGCGCTTCATCCCATCAGCAACTGGCCTCAATACAACAGGT
>JBOFTS010000049.1:0-237143 GCA_051652185.1 Aeromonas sp. | reverse complement strand
AGCAGAGTCTGACCACCACCGTGAACGGAGATGGCAGCTATAGCGTGGATGTGGTTACCCCATTGCCAGAGGGAGATTTTACTGCCAATGCAACAGTGAGTGACCCCGCAGGCAACCAAGGTAATGCGTTTGATGATGGTATTGTGGATGTGACGGCTCCGGTAGATCTCGCTATTACGTTAGATCCTAATATTACTGCGGATGACATCATCAACGCGGCCGAGGCGGGTAATGCTATTCCGGTGAGCGGAAAGGTCTCAGGTGAGTTCGCTGTAGGTGATATCGTCACCTTGACGGTTAACGGTAAGGATTTCACCGGCAAAGTACTTGGTAGTGATGGCAGCTTTAGTATCAACGTACCGGGTAGCGACTTGGTAGCCGACCCCGATCACACCATTGATGCCAGCGTAACTAGCACCGATGCGGCAGGTAACACGGATACTGCAACAAATTCTGAAGATTACAGCGTTGATACAGAGGTGAGCGAACTGGCCATTGTGCTGGATAAAGAGATCACCCCTGATGATGTGATTAACGCGGCTGAAGCTGGACAAAGCATTCCGGTGAGCGGCACCGTTTCAGGGGAGTTTAATGTAGGTGATACCGTCACTTTAACTGTTAACGGTAAGGACTTTACCGGCACCGTACTTGGCACAGATGGTAGGTTTACTATCAATGTACTGGGTAGCGATTTAGCCGCCGACTCTGCCCACATCATCGATGCTAGCGTGACCAGTACCGATGCTGCAGGTAACACCGATACCGCCACGACTAATGAAGGTTATGGGGTAGATACACAAGCACCGAGTGTGGTTGTCGATATTGTTGATAACATGCTGAGTGTGGGCGAGACCACCGAGGTCACCTTCACCTTTAGCGAACACATCACTGGTTTCGATAACAGCGATTTAGCTGTCGTGGGCGGCACCTTGGGTCCGGTGAGCAGCAAAGATGGCGGCAAAACCTGGACGGCGACATTTACGCCAACTGCTGATTTTACTGGCACGGCAAGCGTTACCGTCAAAGAGGGTAGCTATACAGATCTAGTTGGTAATCAAGGCTCTACAGGTAGTGATACTGCAGGTGTTGATACTGATGCGCCCGATCTAGGGATCGTGCTAGATGGCAATATCTGCGGCGATAACATCATTAACGCAACAGAAGCGGAGGAGAACATTGCTATCAAAGGTACTGTTTCCGGTGAGTTTAAGGTGGGCGATACCGTCACCTTGACTGTTAACGGTAAGCCGTATACGGGCACAGTGCTCGATAGCAATGGTCGATTTAGCATTGATGTGCTAGGTAGTGATCTGGTTGCGAACAGCAATCACACCATCGATGCCAGCGTGACTACGACAGATGCGGCAGGTAATAGCACCAGCATAACCACAAGCGAAACGTATGAGGTCGACACCACTGCGCCGGTGCCAACTATCACCATCGACCCAAATATTACTGACGATAACATCATCAATGCCGCTGAGTCGGGTGGCAAGATCCCGGTGAGCGGTACAGTTGGTGGCGACTTCAACCCAGGGGATACCGTTACTCTGAGCATTAATGGCGTGGCATATTCGGGCTCCGTTGATGCAAACGGAAAATTCACCATCGACGTGTTTGGCAGTGACTTGGTGGCAGATGAATCGCACCTCATTAACGCTACCGTTACCACCACTGATGCCGCTGGTAATAGCGGCTATGCCGAAGACAGTGAAGGGTATGGGGTTGATATTGAGGTAGCGAACTTGGCCGTCTTTTTAGATGCCAACATCACCCCAGATAACGTCATCAACGCCGCTGAAGCAGGTACAACGATTGCGGTTACCGGTACTGCAGGTGGAGAATTTAACCTAGGTGACACCGTCACACTGACTGTCAATAACAAACAGTTTACTGGCAAAATTACCAATGCAATTACTGGCGCATTTAGCGTTGATGTACCTGGTAGTGATCTTGCCGCCGATGCGGATAAAACGATTCATGCCAGTTTGACCAGCACAGATGCTGCCGGGAACACCGAAACCGTTGGTGATGATGTGACGTACGGGGTTGATACCGTCAAACCGGTAGATTTGGCTATTACGCTAGACCCCAATATCACCTCTGATGGCATCATTGATGGTAATGATACGGCGGATCAAGTACCCATCAGTGGTACGGTCACGGGTGAATTTAAAGAAGGTGATAAGGTCACGCTCACGGTTGATGGCCATCAATTTACGGGCACGGTGGATGCGAATGGCCATTTTAGCATTATGGTCGGGGTAACAGTGTTAATCCTTGACCCAGATACCAAGGTCGAGGCCAGTGTCACCAGCACTGATGCGGCAGGCAATAATGCGGAGGCCACCACTAGCCAGTTATATGAAGTAGACATTACCCCACCTAAGCTCTCTATCCAGCTAGATAGCGATATTGCTGGCGATGGCATAATGAATCTTGATGAGAAAAATGATGGGCCGATGCCAATCAGCGGCACAGTAGGGGGGGAGTTCAATGCTGGAGACATTGTTAAACTGACAGTAGGCGGCCAAGTATATACAGGAGCCGTCGATGCAGCGGGGCGTTTTACTATCAACGTAGCAACATGGGCATTGAAGCAAGATACAGATCACATCATTGATGCCAGTGTGACCAGTACAGATATTCATGGCAACAGTACCACAGCAACCTATTCGCAAAGTTATGAAGTCGATATTATTGGGCCAAAAGTGGGTATTACACTCGATAGCGATATTAGTAGTGATGACATCATCAACGCCGCTGAATGGCATCAGCGTGTGCCTATCACTGGCACCGTCACGGGCGAATTTAAGGCGGGCGATTACGTTAACGTGATCGTCAATGGCATCACTTTTTCTGGCCCAGTTGATGCCAACGGGAACTTCACTATTGAGGTGTTGGGCAGTGCGCTGATAGTCGAACATTATGAGCTCAATAGTATTGTTACTGCCAAGATCACACTGACTGATGCAGCAGGTAACTCTACAACCGCAACCGATACTGAACACTTCGATGTGGATGTCTTGCCCCCTAACACCTTGCACATCGTGTTAGATAGCGTGATTGCAGGTGATGACACCATTAATGGTACTGAAGCGGGTCAAAATGTTCCCATTAGTGGCACGGTGAGCGGTGAATTTAACGTAGGCGACACAGTTACCCTGAGTGTTCACGATAAGCAGTATACCGGCCTTGTGGGTGAGAATGGCCGCTTTAGCATTGATGTGGCCGGAAGCGATTTGGTCGCCGATGCGGATCACATTATCCATGCTACCGTGACCAGTGCTGATTCGGCAGGTAACACCTACACAGTGAAAGATGATGAAGGTTATGGGGTTGATCTGACGGCCACCGATATGCCAATCGTTATTATCATGGGTGATCGTAACAATGATGGTGTGCTTAGCGGTGCGGAGACGTTTGGCAATACGGTGCAGGTTAGTGTGATTATCAATGGCACTGACTTAGAGCATGGTGGTCACGTGACGTTGACCATTGATAATGGTGGTGTGAGCAGTTCAGTGGTGTTGACTTATGTGTCAGAAGATACGCTGCATGGTAGTGATGGCAAAGATTATAGCTACAACGGCTATAGCACTATTCGCTGGGATGAAAGCACCCCTGCAGATGGCAAATCGCTGAGCGTGAGCGTGACCCAGACCGATAAAGCCGGGAATACGTCAGTTGCGGGGAGTGATGCCGTGTTAGTTGACATCAGTGATACCCAAACGGTGAGTGACGATCTGCTGACAGTCACATCAGCCATTGATTTAAACGCGGACATGACAGGGCGATCAGGGTTGTTCTTTGATGGGCACCAGGGGGGCGCTCACGATGGGATGATTTTGGATAATTTTGGCGTGTTGAGCCAAGAGCATCAAGGCTATGCCAATGATTTTATCCCATTGGGTCAGATCAGTGCTGCGCTGGCGAATGTAGATGCTGATTCCAATGCTAATGCTAATGCCAATATAAGCGCTGATGGCGTGCACACGCAGGCGGTGTATTTATCCGGTTTGCCAGAGGGGGCATTGCTCACCGATGGTACCCATAGCGTGACCTCTGCGGCAGGGAGCCCTGTGGATGTGAGCGATTGGTCGCTCGACGCATTGCAGATGAAAACTGAGCAGGTTGGCGATTACACCCTGACGGTTGAAACCCAAGCCACGCACAGCGGCAGCGCAGATACCCAAAGTAGTACGGCTGAGGCGACGGTGAGCGTATTACCAACCCACAGCACCATCATTGAAATCGCCGATGAGGACACAAATAGCCACAGCGACGCTGATGGCGGGGCACTCTTGGCCGTTAACAGCGGTGATGAGATGGCCGCTCACCCGATCTTTGCTGGACTCGGTTCGCAGATCCTCTGTGGTAGTGACAGTGCGGATATGTTTGTGTGGAGCGAGCAGGACAAGCCAAGCAGTGCAGTTAATAAAGATGTCATCACCGACTTTAACCAGCACGAAGGGGATAAGTTAGATCTTCGGGATCTGCTCGATCCTCATGGCGGCCAAGGCCAAGATGATATGAGAAGTTTGTTGTCCGTATTTGAAAGTGACGAAGGGGTGTATCTTGAAATTAAAGATGCGGGTAGCCACAGCGTGACTCAAGAGATAGTGCTCGCTGACCATAGTTTTGATAGCTTGACGGGTGATATGGGCAGCACGGCTAGCCAAGTTATTGATTACATGTTGACTAGCCATATGTTGGAACTCAATAAATAATCGAGCGACTCGCTACTTAGCCCATGATGCATGGGCATCATGGCGCATAAATAGCACAGATCCCCGCCTCTTAGGATGCGGGGATTTTTTATGGGCGTGTTACACCCGAATTCAACGCTGAAGTGATATGGGACGTGATAAAAATGATAACGAGCAATAGAAAAGAGGTAAGGATGGAGCGTTATTATTAGCAGCCGTTGTATGGACGCGATTAGTGATTAGTGATTTAGAAAGAGGTATGTGCAAATTGTTATTTGCAATTGATAGCCCAAGTCGTAAAAGCTGATTAAAACAGGAAGAGCATGGCTAAAAGGAGGGATTGAGACGATAAAAAACGCCCCGTTGTGGGGCGTTTTAGTTAGCGAAGGATTCGTGTCAGTTAGGGGTTGCGATAGAAGCGGTTGAGCTGGTTCATCACTTGGATCATCGCGCCCATATCAGGGGAGCCATGCTTGATGGGGCGATAGCTCTCTCGCTCTAGTAGCTCAAAGTCACCCTGTTTGTTGAAGTGGGTAATGGTGTTGCCTTGATAGATAGCAAAGTCGTTTTGATCTCCTGCTAGTAGCCATTGACGGGGGCTCGCATCGAATAGGGAACGGCCAATGCTGTAGTCGCGGGGCGCATTGCGCACGCCTAGCATCCCTTGCATGAGGGTGGGGGCGAGATCGAAATGGCTACTTGGCTGGGTGAAAATGTGGCTTTCACGGCCCGGCCACGCCAGCACCATCGGCACTTGCACTTGAGCCAGCGAGTAGTTGCTCTCGGTGCCCCAGTGACGGCTATCGGCATCATTAAACGCTTGGCCATGGTTCGCGGTGATCACCACGATGGTGTTACTGTCCATGCCTTGGGCGTGCAAGTCAGTTAGCATCTGCTTAAGTAGTTGGTCGGTATAAAATACGGAGTTTTTATAGCGATTTTCTAGTTTTTGCAGATTCTCTGGCCGATAGGCCGTGGCTGGATTGAAATGCGCCAATTCTGGCTGGAACGGCCCTTTCATCGAGGCGGGCAACTGATAATCACCCGGGCTTGAAAGATATACCAATGAGAACCAAGGCCGCTCAGGGGTACGGGTATCGAGCCACTGTTTCCAGTCGGTGAGCAATTTGGCATTGTCGGTTTGCTCAGAGACAAAGACCTGTTTGCGCAAGCCCGCCAAAATGCTCTGACGATACTTTTGGGCATCTTCCATGGTGCCAAACAGCCCGAATTGATAATCCTGGCGCAGCATCTCATCAAACAGCACCGGTGGACGCTTATCGCTACTGATGTCTTTGTAATAGTGGCCAGGCAAGCCATAGAACAGCCCAAACATCCCCATTAGATCATCGTTACCACCACTTAGGTGGTTACTAAAGGTGATGTGCTGATCGGCATAGTGCTGCAGATTCGGCATATTGGTGCTATTGAGCATGTCAAAGCGCAACGAGTCGACCACTAAGATCAGCAAATTGCTGTGCTGTGGTGGTGGATTGACGTTAAGGGGGCGCAGTGGATAGTGCATCCGGCTGTCGCTATTTTCCCGTTGCGTTGCCGCCTGCTTTTCGTACTGATCCAGATCGAGCCAGCCATGTTTAGCCAAAAAGCTGCGCGCCGTCATGGGGTAGGAGAGGGGGAAGTTCGCCTTTTGCATGGTAATTGGCTGGTACAAGGTGGCATCTGCCCAGCTATTGACCACGTGGGTCAATATAAAGCAGACCAGCAGTGCTAGGCCGATTTGGTTACCGTACTGACGGCGCTTGCGTTTGTTGATCTTGCGCCAAACATAGGCGGAGAGCAGTAATTCCAGCAAAAAAATAGTGGGCACGGCGACGAAGATAATGCTCCAAATAGAGCCCTCTTCGGTTTGTGCTTGATCCAGTAATAATTGCCACACCTGACTGTTGAGGTGGAATTTAAATAGCCGAAATACCTGGGTATCGATGAGCAGTGCCACCAGCGCTAACGTGGCGATAATGGCAGCAATAAAGCGCAGCGATTTTTCTTTGGTCACGACAAAGCTGAGGGGAAACACCGTTAGCAAGTAAGTGACAAAAGTCAGAAATGAGAAGTGACCAATCCAACTTACAACGAGATAGACCACCCCAAGGGTGGTCGCTGGCCAGCTGATCGCCCCTAAATAACGGGTGGCGATCAGCATAGCCAGAATTATGTTGAAGAAGGAGAACCAATGCCCCCAGGTGATCAGGCGAGAGACATTATCACGGTAGGGGTTGCCGGTTTCGACCATAGGTGATCCATCTGCGTTGAGAAACGTCAAATCAACAGAGTCAGTGACTCAGTGTGCGTCGTGGCGAGTGTCGACCGATGCGGTCAGGGCCTGGACAAATTTTTCAGTGATAGCATGACGCTGGGCCGGAGCCATATTGTTGATGATGTTGGTGGTCAGGTTACCTAACACCATCAAGCTCAAATCGACCGGCGCCTTGTGTTTTTCAAGGGCGGTGATTAAGTCGTTCATCAGGGCGTCAAACTGCTGGTTATTGTACTTTGATACGATGGGCATAATCTTCAGTTCATCTCGGTTCAAAGCGCCTTATAATACGTCACCCTTTCGGCTAACACTATGGCTTTGTGACATGAGTCTTGATATCGACCAGATCATTCTTCACTCCTTGCGCCAAGGCGGCGATGGTCAACCCCATGCAGATACTCGCAGTCAAACCTTGCCTGCTGATGAGGCAGTGCAGGGGCTGATGGTAGAGCTGCACCGCATCTATAACGGCAAAGGCGGTAAAGGCTTTGGCTTTTTTGCTGATACGCAGGCACCAGTAACCGAACTGACAAACGGTGAACGTGTAGATGGCGAACTTGCAGAAGGTGAAACAGCGCCTAAGCCGTTGTCGCCTGCCTTTCGTATCGCCCTTGAACAACTGCTTAGCGGGCAAACCGAATTTGTGCCGTTTTCAGTTAATGTAACCCACATGTTGGTCACTCAGTTGGTAGCGCATGCCCTTGATGAGCAAGGGGTATTGCTGTTTGCCAAATATAACTATGTCGGGGTCGACTATTTATTGCTGGCACTGCTCGAAGACAAAGAGAGCGTCATGGTGAGTGAGGCATTGGAGCTGCGCCATATTCAGTATCTTGATATTGGCAAACTCAATCTGGTGGCTCGTATTGATTTAACGGAATGGAAGACCCAGCCAGATTCGCGCCGTTACATCACCTTTAGCAAAGGCCGGATCGGTCGCAAGCTTGGGGACTTTTTTATGGACCTGCTCGGTGCCCGCGAAGGAATGGATACCAAGGTGCAAAATAAAGGCCTGCTGCAGGCCGTGGATGATTATTGTGACAGTCGCGCCCTAGAGCCTGCGCAGCGCAATGATTATAAAAAACAAGTGTTCAAATATTGCACCGAACAAGCCAGTGCGGGTGAAGAGATTGAAATCAAAACCTTGTCTGCTGAACTGGCGGCGACGGAACCAAGTAATGGGGGGACTGATTTTTATAGCTTTATTGGACAGGAGTATGAGTTAGCCGAGCGTTTTCCTGCCGATCGTTCAACGCTGCGTGGCCTAACCAAGTTTGTGGGCTCCGGTGGGGGGCTCACGTTGAGTTTTGAGCAAAAGTTACTCAATAGCCGCATCTTTTACGATCCGCAAACCGATACCCTGACCATCAAAGGCGTGCCGCCTAATCTCAAAGATCAGCTGCTACGCCATAGCTAGCCACCCTATTGGGGGCGGGCCGTGTGATCCAGCCCTCATTTTTGGCAAAAAGAGACTTCGCTCGTGGGGAGGTCTCTTTTTTATTGCGGGAAAGCCAGACTCGAAACTGGCGCAGTATTTTGTTAACAATTCAAATCAAATAAGCCCTTTGAAAGGGTTTTCATTGGGATGAAAACCTTTTCATTTGTGAAATTTTATTTCAGTTTGGTAATTAACATTCCGCCATTGTAGGTAATTAAGCCGATAAAAGTGGGTAAGCCCCTGAAATAAGAAAATGTTTTCAAAACTTTTTGGCAGGGAATACGTAATTGCATTTCAAAAATGCGAGTTGCGTCATGTGAGCCATTTTCTGCTTGGGATATTATTCACCCCGCACACAATGCTCTTACAGCGCAGAACTCACACAAGGAATGGATCATGAAAAAGAAATTACTGTCATCTCTGATTGGTTTGGCCACGCTTGGGGTCGCTTGCACTGCCTCCGCGGCTATCGAAGAAGGCCAACTGACCATCTGGATCAACGGTGATAAGGGATATAACGGTCTGGCTGAAGTGGGTAAGAAATTTGAAGCGGAAACCGGTATTAAAGTGACGGTTGCACACCCTGATCAGGTTGAAGTGAAGTTCCAGCAAGCCGCTGCCACTGGCAATGGCCCAGACATCTTCTTGTGGGCACACGACCGTTACGGTGAGTGGGTTAAGTCTGGTTTACTGGTGCCTGTTACCCCGAACGCCGCCACCAAGGCCAAGTTTGAACCACTGGCATGGGATGCCATGACGGTAGATGGTAAAACCTATGGCTACCCAGTAGCGATGGAAGCGGTCAGCCTGATTTATAACAAAGATCTGCTACCCGAGCCGCCTAAGACTTTTGAAGAGATCGCCGTTATTGACGAGACCATGAAGAAAAATGGTAAGCGCGCGATTATGTGGGCGTATGACACCCCGTACTTCAGTTATCCACTGGTAGCGGCCAACGGTGGCTACGCCTTTAAGAAAACCGCGACTGGTTATGATGTCAAAGATACCGGGGTGAACAATGCCGGTGCCAAGATGGGGGTAGGTTACATCTCTGAGATGATCAAGTCTGGCCATCTGGAAAAAGGCATCGATTACGGGGTGATGGACGCTAAGTTCAACAAAGGTGACGTCGCCATGATGATCAACGGCCCTTGGGCGTGGACCAACTTGGATAAGAGCGGCATCAAATATGGTGTAGCGCCGCTGCCAACCCTCAATGGTAAACCCGCTAAAGCCTTTGTTGGCGTGCTTGGTGCAACCATCAATGCAGCTAGCCCGAACAAAGATCTGGCCATCGAATTTTTGGAAAATTATCTGCTAACTGATGCGGGTTTAGCACCAGTGAATGCCGATAAGCCATTGGGCGCCGTCGCGCTCAAGTCTTTCCAAAAGACCCTCGAGTCTGATCCACACATTAAGGCCACGATGTTGAACGCTCAAGCCGGTGAGCCCATGCCTTCTGTGCCTGAAATGAGCCGTTTCTGGTCTTCTTTTGAAACTGCGCTTAAAAATGTCACCGCCGGTCGTCAGGGTGTGAATGAAGCGTTAGATACTGCCGCTAAGCGTATCGTTCAGTAAGTTCATCCGCTCGGGAGGCCTCCTTGGCCTCCCACTTTTTTTAATTTCTCTTAGCGTTATAAAGGTTAATTGGCATGGAAGTTGTACCTTCTGTTGAATCCTATGCCGGTCCGAAGGATAAGCACACTTGGCTTAAGTGGACCATCGCGATTTTGGTCGCCGTCCTTAACGGTTATGCGGCCGTCATGATGTATGCCAGCGGTGAGTGGGTCTTTGCCCTGCTTGATCTGGTGGTGGTATCCGTCGGTCTGTATGTCTTTATGAACAAAAAGACCTATGCCCATCGCTACATCTTTCCAGGTGTCGCCGGCATGGTGATCTTTATCATTTTCCCTCTCGCTTACACGATTGGTATTGCCTTTACCAACTATTCGGGGACCAACTTGCTCTCGGTCGAGCAGGCCCGCGATTACCATCTGAAAAAAACCTATAAGGTAGCTGGTGGTGAATTTGATTTTGCCCTGCTTGGGGGCGAAAACGGCCAATTTGAGCTGTTGCTGACCCAAGATGGACAGCGCTTTATTAGCCCATCATTGGTGTTAATGCCCAATAAAGCCCGTGAACTTGCCGTGAGCGAGGGCAGTGCGTCCCGTACTCCACAACTCGTGGTACTGCAACCCTTTAGCGGTGTCGCGAGCAGCCAGGCGGCGCCGATCCGTGCCATCGTTGCTCACCGCACTCATCTTACGGAATTGGATCTCGTACTACCCGATGGCACAACGCATCTCACCTTAAGCAGCTTGCGTAAATTTGCCGCCCAAAAGCAGCAGTACACCCGCTTAATGGATGGGATTGTGCTCAAGTCAGGGGTCGCGATCAAAGACAGCAATCTGCTGCGTGATAACCAAACTGGCGAGTTGATGTTGCCTAACAGTGACACGGGTTTTTATCAATACATTGACCAGCAAGGTCAATTTGTCGGTAAGAACGTTGCACCGGGTTTTGTGGTGGGGGTAGGTTGGAAGAACTTTGCCCGGATCGTCACCGACCCAGGTATCAAGTCTCCGTTTTTACAAATCTTTATCTGGACCGTCATCTTCTCTACCTGTTCCGTAGCACTGACGCTTGCCATTGGCATGGTATTGGCCTGTCTGGTGCAGTGGGAATCGCTTAAGGGACGTGGTTTTTATCGGGTGATGTTGATCCTGCCTTATGCCATTCCTGCATTTATTTCGATCTTGGTGTTTAAGGGGCTGTTTAACCAGAACTTTGGTGAGATCAACATGTTTCTGGAAGCGGCATTTGGTATCAAGCCTGACTGGTATACCAATCCGTTCTTGGCCAAGATGATGATCCTTATCGTCAACACCTGGCTTGGTTACCCCTACATGTTGATCCTCTGCATGGGCTTATTAAAAGCCATTCCAGAAGATCTTTATGAGGCGTCCTCAATGGACGGTGCAGGCCCGGTGCAGAACTTCTTTAAGATCACCATGCCCCTGTTAATGAAGCCGCTAACACCGCTGTTGATTGCCTCTTTTGCCTTTAACTTCAACAACTTTGTGTTGATCCAGTTATTGACCAACGGCGCTCCAGACATCATTGGTGCCACCACGCCGGCCGGTACTACCGACTTGTTGGTGAGCTACACCTACCGCATTGCATTCCAAGGATCGGGTGGTCAAGACTACGGGCTAGCTAGTGCCATTGCCACGGCTATCTTCCTTATCGTCGGTGCGCTGGCGCTCATTAACCTGAAATTGTCCAAAGCCGACAAGCAACTGTAAGGAGGCGTCAATATGGCAATCGTACAACCCAAATCAGTCAAATATCGGGTGTGGGCAACTCACCTTGTGATGTGGTTTTTTCTGGCGCTGATCATCTTTCCGTTGATTGTGGTTATTGCTATCTCATTTCGTAGCGGCAACTTCTCGGTGGGGGAGATCATTCCCTCCCATCCGACGTTGGATCACTGGCGTTTAGCCTTAGGGATGACCGTCACCAATCCTGATGGCAGCTTAACGCCGCCTCCGTTTCCGGTGCTGACGTGGCTTTGGAACTCCATCAAAGTAGCGGGCATCACGGCCATGATGATAGTGGCGTTGTCAACGACCTGTGCTTATGCCTTTGCACGGCTGCGCTTTCGGGGCAAGTCCACCATTTTGCAGGGAATGCTGATTTTTCAGATGTTCCCCGCGGTGTTGGCACTGGTGGCTATCTATGCCCTTTTTAACGAGATCGGTGACTATATCCCTTGGATGGGGCTTAACACCCATGCGGGGCTGATCTTGGCGTATATGGGGGGGATCGCGCTGCACGTGTGGACCATTAAGGGCTACTTCGAGACCATTGACTCTTCGTTAGAAGAGGCAGCAGCCATCGACGGGGCGACCCCATGGCAGGCATTTAGGCTGATCTTGCTGCCGTTGTCGGTGCCCATTTTGGCGGTGGTATTTATTTTGGCCTTCATTGGGACCATCACTGAGGTGCCGATAGCCTCCGTCCTGTTGCAGGATGTGGATAATCTGACCCTTGCAGTGGGCGCTCAGCAGTACCTCTATCCACAGAATTATCTGTGGGGTGACTTTGCTGCGGCAGCGGTGCTGTCAGGTTTCCCCATCACGTTGGTGTTCTTGTTAGCGCAACGTTGGTTAGTCGGTGGTCTCACTGCCGGTGGCGTAAAAGGTTAAATTTATGGCCGGGGGATGACTCCCCCTGCTATCACGATTTGCAAAGACTCAAGAGCGGAGCTCGTCATGGCTGAAGTAATACTCAATAATGTTCGCAAAAATTATGATCCAGCGATTCACAAGGACACCTTACGCAACATCAATCTTTCGATTAAGGAAGGGGAGTTCATCGTTTTTGTGGGCCCGTCTGGCTGTGGTAAATCCACGTTGCTGCGGATGATCGCAGGGCTTGAGGACATCACTAGCGGCGAGCTGACTATCGGTGGCCGTTACATGAACGATGTGCCGCCGGTTGAGCGTAATGTCGGGATGGTGTTCCAGTCTTACGCCCTTTATCCCCATATGAATATCTATGAGAACATGGCCTTTGGCCTCAAACTCAAAAAGATGGACAAAGAGAATATCCACAAGCGGGTGATGCGCGCCGCAGAGATCTTAGGGCTAGAGCCGCTGCTTGAGCGTAAACCGAAGGCACTCTCTGGCGGTCAGCGTCAGCGGGTGGCTATTGGTCGCTCTATCGTGCAGCAACCGCAAGTGTTTTTGTTTGATGAGCCCCTCTCTAACCTCGATGCAGCTTTGCGGGTCAAGATGCGCATTGAGATAGCCAAACTGCACAAAGAGCTTAACTCCACCATCATTTACGTGACTCACGATCAGGTCGAAGCCATGACCTTGGCGGACAAAATCGTGGTGTTAAGCCCGCTTAACGGGGAGGCGACGACAAACCTTGAGCAGTTCGGTGCCCCGCTCGATCTTTATCACAATCCGGATAATAAGTTCGTCGCAGGCTTTATTGGCTCCCCTAAGATGAACTTCTTAACGGGCAAGTTGCTGGAGATCGGCGAGCAGGCGTGTGTGGTCAAGTTGACCTCGGGTGATACCGTGCGGGCCTGTGTGGATGCACGCCGCGCCGCTGTTGGCGACAAGGTGGAGCTGGGGATCCGCCCCGAGCATCTGTTCCCACTGGATCACCCCCATGCCCACAGCAAGGTCAGTGGCATTGTGCAGGTGGCTGAGCATTTAGGCGCGGAGTCATTTGTCTATATGGATGTGGATGGTCATGACTTTACGGTTAAGGCCACCTCAGACGTCGACGTGGTGACGGGCCAGACCTATAGCGTGGGGATCCCCGCTGAAGCGTGTTATCTGTTTGACGCTAACGAGCAAGCATTCCCACGGACTGCCAAATATATTCGTACTTAACAGATTGGTGTGCTTGATGACTGCCACGGAGTCATGGCGACCGTCTTATTGTTACGGCGCCATGCCTACGCCCCATTACGGTTAATGCCCTTTTGCCGGTCGTCAGACCGGCTTTTTATTGGCAATCATGTCATGACGCCCGCGAATCAGCGTTGATGACATCGGATTGGAACGATGAGGATGATGCCGTAGCCGTAGCCGTAGTAGCCACAACCGTGAGCTGTAAACGGAAGGGATTAACGAATGGGCTCAATAGGGTGACGCGGTGGCCTTGGCGCTGCAGATACGCTGGAATATCTTGCCAAGATCCCGCATCGGCAAGTAGCAGGGTGACCGTTTGACCACATGTGGCATATTTTAACCAGAGCTTGAGGCGGATCAGCGGTTCAGGGCAGTGCCAAGGGGTCAGATCAAGGTATTCCATGGGGGCTCCAGTTGGTAGGTCACGCTCATTATGGTGGCGAGAAGGAGCGGAAACAACGCTTGTGACCCTTGATAGCCAAGGGTATTCTGCCAGCGCCCTTTCTGATGGAGATAGAAATAACGTGGCTCGCGTGTTCCCCCTGATGGCATCGCTTCCTCTGCTGGCTTCCTTAATGGGCGCCACATTTCATGCACAGGCGAATAATCAACTTCCCGATATTGGCACCGCTGGGGTGTCCGCTCTGTCCATTGAGCAAGAAATTCGTTATGGCAATGCCTTTATGCGCTTTGCTCGGGCGGGTTTGCCGATCATCGATGATCCGGTACTCAACCAATACATTGACAACTTAGGTCAGCGGCTACTGACTAACGCCGATGGTGTGCGTTTTCCGTTTACCTTCTTTCTTATTCGGGATCCTTCCATCAATGCGGCAGCCTTTCTCGGAGGGCGAGTAAAGGTGCATACCGGTCTATTTCTTTACGCCGACAGCGAGAGTGAGCTGGCCTCGGTGCTGGCCCACGAAATTACTCACGTCACCCAGCGCCATATTGCCCGCTACATGGAGGGGCAGGCCAACAGCTCTGCGGTGACCTTAGCAGGGTTAGTGGGCTCCATTGCCTTGGCGGTGATCAATCCCACTGCGGGTATTGCGGCACTGCAAACGACGCTGGGATTATCTATGCAGTCGGCTATCAATTACACCCGCGATAACGAATATGAAGCCGATCGCATTGGCATGAAAACCCTCTACGATGCGGGGTTTGATCCGATGGGGATGGCTGATTTTTTCCAAAAATTGGCCGCTGAGTACCGTTATGCCACCAAACCGCCAGAGATGTTACTGACTCACCCGTTGCCAGAGACGCGGATCAGTGAGGCGCGCGCTCGGGCAGGGAGTTATGGGCAACGTAATTTGCCGCCAAGCCTGGATTTTTGGTTGGCGAAGGTGCGCATTCAGGTGCGTTTTGGCACCGATTCCCCTCAAGGATTGCTCAGCTATTTCAATACACAGATCCAAAAAGGGGATTATCCACTCAAAGATGCGGCTATTTATGGTAAAGCGCTGGCGCTGATCCAGCTTAAGCGCACCGATGAGGCAGATCCTTTGATGCAGCAATTAGCTACTCGTCATCCGGAAGATCTTTTTATTGTCGATGGGCAAACTGACATTGATTTGGCGAAAGGGCGCAGCGCACTGGCCATTGCTCGCCTTGAGCAGATCCGCTCGCGCATGCCCGATAATGAGGTGGTGGTGATCAATCTTGGCAATGCATACCTTGAAAGTGGCCAATACCAAAAATCGATTGCGCTGCTTGATCCCTATGCGCGTCAGCATGAAGAGAATAATTTGGCCTGGACTCTGCTTGCCGATGCCTATCGCAAAGCCGGGCGGATGACGGAGCTGCACATGGCACGGGCCGAACTATTGGTGCTGCGGGGGGATTATCAAGGGGCGATGGATGAGTTAGTGGTGGCTCGTGGGACGACTCGCAATAAGTTGATCCTCGCTCGTCTCGAAGCGCGGATTACCGAACTTGAACGGGCCAAGATCGATCTTGATAGCCTGAAAAGAGGGTAAATAGTGAGGTTCATCAACAATGTAGCGTGATGAGCCCGTGAGTGTGATGAACCCAAAGGGTGCACCTCGGTGCACCCTTTGGGTTCATGGTGGATTAATGATGTGGCAGCACTGGCAGCACTGGCAATAGCGGGCATACGCGCAACTTATTTATCGGTTTTATCGATAGTCTGAGGGTTATCAAGGGCGTGGGTGGCGAGGGCTGCAATGCGAACTGGCGTAAGTTCGCCAACGAAGGTCTGTATGAGCTGGCCTTGCCCATCGAGCAGATAGCTGGTGGGCAAGGCGACTGGGGGAGGGAAGGGGAGGCGGGCATTAGCACTTACGATCAACAATGGCACTCGGATTTGGTAGTGCTTAGCGAGGGTGTTAAGTGCCGCTGGGGTAGCCGGATCGTAATTAATGGCCAGCACAGCAATGCGCCCCTCACTGGCAAGGGCATTTAGCGGTGGGATCTCGCGCAAACAGGGCGCGCACCACGGAGCAAAATAGTTGATGAGTAGTGGCTTGCCTGCAAATTGGTCGAGCGCTACAGGTTGGCCTGATGAGTCGGTAAAATCAGCATGTGGATCACAACCGCTGAGCAATAACATCACAATCAGCCAATCAATAGGTTTCAAGTGCGCCCTGTTTTGTTTTACGTTAGTCATCTCTTTTTCTCACAACCTCATCACGATCTTGTTACAGTAGCGTCATTTGTTATTGTCTGTGACGATGGTTGAGGATGAATGATGCATAAGGATATGAGTGAGCCCCCATTTATCTTTTTTTTTTGCAAGGCTAAGCGTAAAGATCCTTTTGCACAGTGAGCAAAACAGGAGCCGGAGCGCGATGTGATGGGTTATCTCAAGCGTGCTCTCGTCGGCTGCCAATTTGCACAACCATTTGCGCAACTATTTACATAAATAAAGAGGCGTTGTTGGTGAATATCCGTATTGCCCGTTGGCTGACGTTGGGTGGTTTTTTTGGTCTGCTTGGTTGGATCATGTTGTGGCACGGATGGCTCTCGCCTCATCCAAATCTTAACCCTTGGCTGTTACCTGTGCTTTGGGCCGTCCCCTTACTGCTACCGCTCAAAGGCATAGTACAAGGTCATCCTTATACCCATGCGTGGGGTAATTTTGTGCTAATGCTCTATTTTCTTCATAGCCTCACACTGCTGACCACCGATGAGGGGGAGCGTTGGTTGGCTGCGGTGGAGTTGCTGTTCACCAGTTGTGCTTTTGTAGGCACCATAATGTATGCCCGCTTAGCCGGTCGTGAACAAGGATGGGGGGCGAGGGGCCAAAGGAGGATCAGGCGCTAACGTCGCATCGGTCTATTTTGGTCTGAACCACGGGGCTTGTGTTGGTGCCTTGCGGCTCATGCAGAGGCTTATATGCCACTAACGAGCCGTGAATAAGGGGATGATCAGGGGTTAGAGTGCTAAGAATCCCAGCATTAAAATCGGCCCCAGTAGACTGAGAATAAAGCCCGACACAATCGCCACTGGCACCACCACAATGCCGCCAGATTGTTGAATGATAGGCAAAGTAAAATCAAGGGCTGTGGCGCCGCCATAGCCAATGGCGGCACTGGGGTGGCGACGCATTAGCAGGGGGATCAATAGCAGTGCCATTAGTTCTCGGCCCAGATCATTGATAAACGCAGCAGATCCCAGCACTGGCCCTAGTTTATCTGCGACCAAAATGCCTGAGAGTGAATACCAGCCAAAGCTCGAGCCAAGTGCTAAGCCGTGACTAAATGGCATACCCAGCAGTTGAGCTGCCAATAGACTGCCAAGCCAGCTACTCATGATGACGGTTATCGCGATTTTGATCCCCCACGGATTGAGCAAGATCTGCCGTAACCCCATGCCAGAGTTACGCATTTGTATCCCGATCAACAATAACAGCAGCATCAGTGCCCATTCACTTAATTGCTCGATGGGTAAGGCGCGGCAATCGATGAGCAGCCCTAGCAGGACGCCGCCTAGTACCACCAAGCAGAGCTGCAGCGAGCCCCACAGCAGCTGCAGTTTGCTGGGGACATGGGTGTCGTTGGCAATATGGGGGGCAGGTGCGCGCAGGTCTAGCCACCACAGCGCGAGCAGATTACACAAACTGATGGCGCCAAACATCACCCCAGCAATCTGAAAGATCAGTGCCAAATTACTGCCCAGATCCTCGACGTAAGCAAGACCGAGCCCCATCAGAAACAAGATGAAATAGACCATCTTACTAAGGGAGTGATTGATGAAGGCCATCAGGCGCAAAGAGGAGAGGGGGATAAGGTAGCCGATTGCCAGTGGCAACAAGATCAATAACACATTGAGTAACATTGCAGATCTATGACCAAAAAGGATAAATGCAGACTTTATCACGTCTTATTGAGTCATTGATGTATTAATCGAACGTTTGTTAATCAAGTGTTTGTTAATTAATGGATTTGTTAATCCGCAATCAGGACTATTTGCGCAGCCTTATTTTGTTTTGTACACCTAGCGGTGTTGGGCATTCTGCCAGGTGTGGCGCGGGTCAAATTGCGTATTACCCATGAAATGGTGGCATCAAGGAGAGAAGCATGAATAAGCGTACAGTGGCAACCATAGTCGCACCGATAGTCGCGATCATAGTGATAACCATAACGGCGACGGCGACGGCAGCGATGGCGACAGCCTTTACTTCGCGCAGTCTGATAGCAAAAGAGACACCGGTACTGCGTATTGGGATTGAAGGAGCCTATCCCCCCTTTTCTTGGACTGAGCCTGATGGTCAGATCAAAGGCTTTGATATCGATATGGCCAATGCCTTGTGTGACGAGATGCAGGTGAAGTGCGTATTAGTTAAGCAAGATTGGGGCCGCATCATGGCAGGACTACTCTCGCGCAACGTTGATGCCATCATCGCATCGATGGATATTACCCCTGAGCGGCTGCGAAAGGTGGATTTCACCCAAAAGTATCAGCATATTCCCGCCCGTTTTGCGGCTAAACGGGGCACGCCGTTACAGCTAAAAGAAGCGTTTATGCAAGGGAAAAGGGTGGCGGTGCAGCGGGCTACGACGATGGATGGCTATATGACGGATAACTTTCCAACGGCCAGGATCAAGCGCTATGGCACGATCGATGAAGCGTACCTCGAGCTCATCGCTGGGCGAGTCGATTATGTGCTAGCAGACTCGGTCGCTATCTCTGACGGCTTGCTCAAACAAGCCACAGGCCAAACCATGGCATTTGTTGGCCCATCATTAAACGATCCTCGATGGTTTGGTAAGGGGGCTGGTATTGCGGTGCGAAAAGCAGACAAAGCCCTGAAGGCAAAACTTGATGCGGCTATTTTAGCGCTCCGGGCGAATGGCAAATACAAGCAGATCAATGACAGGTACTTCGAGTTCGACGCATACGGCGAGTAATACCAAAAGCAGCATACGGCGAGTAATACCAAGAGCCACTAACGGCGAATAAAACGAGTGAGGGTTCACGACAAGGGAGGAGATACCAAGCGCGGGTATACGCTACGTATCTCGCACAATGGTTATCTAGCCGGAGCAAACGCGCAGTGAGCTGTTTGCCAAATAGCCGCCAAGTGGCGACAATATCGCGTTTGTGGGCTACCCGCGTTGGGTTACCTGCCTTATTTTTTATTCGCGAGGATGTATGTACCGGATAGTGTTTGAGCACTGTGCATTTTTGGTTATCGACAAGCAGCCAGGGATTGGTATGCATGATGAAAAAGGCGAAGGGGAACAGGTGACGTTGGGACTGATCAATCAAGTAAAGGCAGATACTGGCCTGACGCTTTATCCAGTACATCGCCTTGATAAAATGACCTCTGGACTGGTGCTGCTCGCTCGCACGGCGCAGGCAAATCGAGCATTAAGCATGGCGTTTGCTGCGCGGCAAGTAAGTAAGCAGTATCTGGCCCTCTCTGATCGCAAGCCCAAAAAAAAGCAGGGCTGGGTGAAAGGGGATATGCAAAAGGGACGAGGTGGCAGCTGGATGCTGACGCGAACACTTGAAAGCCCAGCTATCAGCTGGTTTGATTCGGTGCAGGTACGAGATGGGCTACGGCTTTATCGTATCAAACCGCAAACGGGCAAAACTCACCAGATCCGGGTTGCTCTTAAAAGTATTGGTGCGCCAATTTTGGGAGATGATCGTTATGGCGGCACGTCTGCTGAACGTGGCTATCTGCACGCATGGCGGCTTGGCTTTCGCCTCGCAGATGAGCCATTTGATTTTGTCTGCCCACCGACTATTGGGCGTGAGTTTATGACCCCTGAGTTAATCGCAGCCCTCGACACCTTTTCGGATAAGCCTTAGGTAACAAGGGAATAGGAAATAGGGAAGTAGCCAGGCGCTAAGTCGTAAGTCGCAATCGGTTAATATTGACGTTCGTTTGGCAGCTAGATTATGTGTCGGCATAGATCGAAAACCCGTTGTAAAACAGCCAATTTAAGCTGAGCACTGCGGTGTGTTGTCATGTATAAACAAGGGTTAAAAATGAATCCCATCATTGATCTTATCGTTGCGCATCGTTCTATTCGGCAGTTCACCGCCGAGCCCATTGCCCCGCTACAACTTGATGCCATCCTCACAGCCGCTCAATGCGCCTCAACGTCGAGTTTTTTACAGGTGACCAGTATTGTTCGCATTACCGAACCTGCAGCCCGGGAGCAACTGGCAATGTTGGCGGGCAATCAACCCTATGTGGCACAGGCAGCAGAGTTTTTAGTGTTTTGCGCCGATTATTATCGTCATAGCCAGATTGTACCGGATGCGCAAACTGGTTTTGCAGAACAGCTGCTGATCGGGGCTATTGATGGCGCATTAATGGCACAAAATGCCTTGTTAGCGGCCCAATCATTGGGCCTTGGCGGTGTGTATATTGGCGGTATTCGGAACCATCCAAGGGAGGTTAGCGAACTGTTAGGATTGCCTCATCAGGTGATCCCGTTGTTCGGCCTTTGCTTAGGTCATCCTGCCCAGCAACCAGAGCAAAAGCCCCGTTTACCGAGGGCGCTGGTGGTGCATCAGGACCGTTATCAACAGATGCTAGATCTTGATCTGCTGGCGCAATACGATCAACAGATTGCCCATTACTATCAAGCTCGTAGCAGCAACAATAAACAGCAGACATGGAGTGGCCAGATCCGGGCTATTTTGGGCAAAGAGTCTCGCCCATTTATGCACGCTTTTTTGCAATCGAGGGGGTTTGATCTCAAGTAAAGGGCAGACCATCCGCGCTGACTAAAGGCATGCGGATCAATGACAATATGCCAACTCACAGGTCTTTTATTTGCACTGATCACAAAAAGGGGAAGTATGTCGCATCTGCTCGATTCAGAACTGGGGTTGATGGCTCCGTTTGTTGCTCAACTATTGACTGAGCTGGCTGCCAGTGGGGTCACGCTTTCGCGCTATGAGGCCGATCATCTTTGTTATCGCGCCGCCACGTTGCCTGATTATCAGCATCTTACCCAAGTGCTAGCACAAGCCGGCACCTTGTTGGTGGAGGGGATGATCGGCGGCCGCCCAATCGCAACCTTTACGTTGTATCAGCCACTGCAGGTCGGTGAAATGACCATTGCTTGCATTGAGTTGGCCGCCCCCAAACCTGGCCGCCTCCATCAAGCGGGGCTCGAACATATCGAGTTAGTGGTCCCCTCTCTTGAGGTGTTGGTTGAGCGCTACCCTCACTTGCCATTTAAAACAACCAACATCAGAGATCATCGCAATCCTGATATCAGTTTGATGTTACCAAGTGGCCAGATTAAATTTCATCTGTACCCGTTAGTTGACATCATTGCTCAAGAGCTCGCCACCGGCGCCGTTGTCCCAGTACCTGAGAACTATTTTGCCAACCCGTTCACACCACTGGTCACTAAATATGACGGGTGAGGGAGGGGAGGGCAATCGGGTGCTCTGATAACAAAAGGCACGTTTAATGACTAAGTCGCCCGTTGACGTTAGCCCGTTATTTGTGCAATAAAAAACGCCTCCAGTTGGAGGCGTTTGACTATTTTGCAGCAGGCCAGTCAACTCACTTTTTTAACATGTGATCTAACTTATTTGCCTTAGTTGAGAGGTAAAACTCATTGTGCGGATTACGCCCTTCTTGTAGCGCTACTCGCTCTGTCACGGGAATACCGAATGACTCCATCGCTTTCATTTTGCGTGGATTATTAGTCATCAGGCGTAAAGAGGTGACCCCAAGCATCTTGAGCATATCAGCACAAATGGTGTAATCGCGCATATCAGCGGCAAAGCCTAATGCAACGTTGGCCTCAACCGTATCGGCCCCTTGATCTTGCAAGTGGTAGGCCCGAATTTTATTGAGTAAACCGATGCCTCGGCCTTCTTGACGCACATATAACAACACACCGCAGCCTGCCTTTGCGATGTTCTCCATCGCAGCCTGTAATTGAAAACCACAGTCACAACGTAAGCTAAATAAAGCATCGCCAGTGAGGCACTCAGAGTGGATCCGCCCAAGTACTGGGGTGCTACTCGTTATATCGCCCATCACTAACGCAACATGATCTTTACCAGTGCTGGTTTCTTGAAAACCGACTAGCGTGAAGGTGCCCCAGGGCGTTGGCAATTTGGATTTGGCCACGAGGGTAACGCTGCTCATAGGTAGCTCCTTACAACTAATTGCTCAAAAAAAGGTGGCCAGTTTAACGTGCCTTGTCAGCCACGACTATAAGAACAAGTCCCTGCATTGTTTAATGAAATTGGTCAAACTTGGAGAGGGATAATTGAACCTTTGTGTCCATTGATGACTGCCAGGGTTGCGACATTCGGGTATAATACGCGCCCATAAACCCACCCTATCGGGATGGGTTCAACCCAGCGCAGGAGAGAAAAAATGCCTCAGATGGCCCCCGTAATAACAATCGATGGCCCAAGCGGTGCAGGTAAGGGCACCTTGTGTCAGCTGTTGGCCCAAAAGCTTGGTTGGCACTTGTTAGATTCTGGCGCCATCTATCGGGTACTCTCTTTAGCTGCCTTGCATCACGATGTGGCGCTCGACAATGAAGCTTCGTTGGTGCCGTTGGCTGCTAATTTAGATGTGCAATTTCAGGTAGAAGGTGATGCGGTAAACGTGATTTTAGAAGGCGAAGACGTCTCTCGCACCATCCGCACTGAAGAGGTCGGTAATGCGGCCAGTAAAATCGCGGCCTTTCCTCGAGTCCGTGAAGCCTTGCTGCGTCGTCAGCGCGCTTTTTGTCAAATGCCAGGTTTGATTGCCGATGGGCGTGATATGGGTACGGTGGTTTTTCCAACGGCTACGGTAAAGATTTTCCTTGACGCAAGTGCTGAAGAGCGGGCGCAGCGCCGCTATAAGCAGTTGCAAGATAAGGGCTTTGATGTTAACTTTGAGCGTCTTTTAACCGAAATTCGGGAACGTGATGACCGCGATAGAAATCGTAGTGTTGCGCCCCTTAAAGCGGCAGAAGATGCGTTGGTGGTAGATTCTACCGCCATGTCCATAGATGACGTATTGGCAACAGTACTGACCTATGCACAGCAACAACTTGGTGATATCAGCATTAGCTGATAGCCAGTCGTCTGTACCATGGATGGCGCAGATTATTTAAAACAACCCCGCTTGCGCTGGATGGTAAGTGGATGTTTCACTTGTGACACAAACAATGATCGAATCTTTTGCTCAACTCTTTGAAGAGTCCCTGAACTCCGTTGAAACCCGTCAAGGTTCCATCGTCAAGGGTACTGTAGTTGCTATCGAAAACGGTTTTGTACTGGTTGACGCCGGTCTGAAATCTGAGTCTGCCATCCCAGCTGAAGAATTCAAGAACGCCCTGGGCGAGCTGGAAATCAGCGTCGGTGACACTGTTGACGTAGCTCTGGACTCTATCGAAGATGGGTTCGGCGAAACCAAGCTGTCCCGCGAAAAAGCCAAGCGCCACGAAGCTTGGCTGCAGCTTGAAAAAGCTTACGAAGAGCAAGCTACCGTTATCGGTATCATCAACGGCAAGGTCAAGGGTGGTTTCACCGTTGAACTGAATGGCATCCGTGCCTTCCTGCCGGGCTCTCTGGTTGACGTGCGTCCTATTCGTGACACCGCTCACCTAGAAAACAAAGAACTCGAGTTCAAAGTCATCAAGCTTGACCAGAAGCGCAACAACGTTGTTGTTTCCCGTCGTGCCGTGATCGAGACCGAGAATACCTCCGAGCGCGAAAGCCTGCTGGCTAACCTGCAAGAAGGTCAAGAAGTGAAGGGTATCGTTAAGAACCTGACCGACTATGGTGCATTCGTAGACTTGGGCGGTGTTGACGGCCTGCTGCACATCACTGATATGGCGTGGAAGCGTGTTAAGCACCCTTCTGAAATCGTCAACGTTGGCGACGAGATCGCTGTCAAGGTTCTGAAGTTCGACCGCGAGCGTACCCGTGTATCACTGGGTCTGAAGCAGTTGGGCGAAGATCCTTGGGTTGCTATCGCTAAGCGTTACCCAGAGACCACCCGTCTGTCTGGCCGCGTGACCAACCTGACCGACTACGGCTGCTTCGTTGAAATCGAAGAAGGCGTTGAAGGCCTGGTACACGTATCCGAGATGGATTGGACCAACAAGAACATCCACCCGTCCAAAGTTGTTAACGTTGGCGACGTGGTTGACGTAATGGTTCTGGATATCGACGAAGAACGTCGTCGCATCTCCTTGGGTCTGAAGCAGTGCAAATCTAACCCATGGCAGTTGTTTGCTGAAACTCACGCCAAAGGCGACCGTGTTTCTGGCAAGATCAAGTCCATCACTGACTTCGGTATCTTTATCGGTCTTGATGGCGGCATCGATGGTCTGGTTCACCTGTCTGACATCTCCTGGAATAACCAGGGCGAAGAAGCCGTGCGTGAATTCAAGAAAGGCGACGAAATCGAAGCCGTTGTTCTGCAAGTGGATCCAGAGCGTGAGCGCATCTCCCTGGGTGTTAAGCAGATCGAAGAAGACCCATTCAACAAGTACCTTGCTGATAACAAGAAGGGTGCTATCGTGAAGGGCAAGGTTACCGAGGTTGATGCCAAAGGTGCCGTTATCGAACTGGCTGATGGCGTAGAAGGCTACTTGCGTGCCTCCGATGCTGCTCGTGACCGTGTAGAAGACGCTACTTTAGTGTTGTCTGTTGGTGACGAAGTTGAAGCTCGCTTCATGGGTGTTGATCGTAAGAACCGCACTGTAAGTCTGTCTGTCCGTGCTAAGGACGAGGCTGATGAGCGTGTTGCTATCGATAGCCTGAACCAACAAGAAACTGAAGTTGTGTTCAGCAATGCTATGATGGAAGCATTCAAAGCCGCCAAGGGTGAGTAATCCTTGATGCACAAAAAGGGCGGCATTGCGCCGCCCTTTTTTATCTTGGCATAAATGAATATTGCATGTGATCGGGGAAGGAGATTTAACGCTATGACCAAATCAGATCTCATCGAACAACTGGCATCCAGCCGCATGCATATGCCGGCCAAGGATGTCGAAGCTGCCATCAAGGAGATCCTTGAACAAATGGCATCGACCTTGCAAAACGGCGATCGGATTGAAATCCGTGGATTTGGCAGTTTTTCACTGCATTATCGTGCCCCTCGGGTTGGGCGTAATCCCAAAACTGGGGATAAGGTTGAACTGACTGGGAAATATGTCCCACATTTCAAACCTGGCAAAGAGTTACGCGAGCGCGTAAACATTATTGAATAATGTAGAAAACGGCATACATGAGGTATGCCTTTTTTGTTTTTGGCACAAATCTCTGTGCTAATCGTCCGGTTTCTTACACTCTTTTCTTATTCACTCTAGAGTCTGCCTGTGATTTTAAGGATAATCAGCCTCTCATTATACTGACAGGGAGCTCATATGAAGCGTATCTTGGCCCTTATGCCACTGCTGCTGGTGTTTATTCTGACCCTTGCTCTGGGCTCACAAAATGGTCAGTTAGTTCAATTTAACTATCTGATTGCGCAAGGGGAGTGTTCACTTGCCATGCTACTCGGGTGCTTCTTCGCAGGTGGTTTTGTTCTGGGTTGGCTGATTTTTGGCCTGTTGTTTTTGCGCCTCAAGATGCAAACCCGCACGCTTAATCGAACCATGCGTCGTCAATCCCGCGAGCTGGAGCTGGCCCGAACAGCAGGTAAGGAATAATGTTCCTCCATGCTTGAGCTGCTATTCCTGTTATTACCTATCGCTGCTGGCTATGGCTGGTATATGGGGCGCAGGAGTGTTCGTCAGGACACCCAAAAACAAAGCAACCAGTTTTCCCGCCAGTATGTCGCGGGTCTTAACTATTTGCTGTCAGATGAATCTGACAAGGCGGTCGACCTCTTTATTCAGCTGCTCGAAGTAGACAGCGATACTATCGAAACCCATTTATCGTTAGGTAATTTGTTTCGCCAGCGTGGTGAGGTTGATCGTGCCATTAAAATCCATCAAAACCTTGTCACTCGCCAGCTCACTCGCGAGCAGCGACAGCTTGCGTTGCAAGAGTTGGCTCGGGATTTTTTGGCCGCAGGTCTTCTTGATCGAGCCGAAGCGCTGTGGAAGGAGCTGTGTGAAGATGGGGAATTTGAAGAGACCGCCTTGACCCAGTTGTTGATCATCCATCAGCAATTGCGCGAATGGGATAAAGCCATCGATGTCGCAGTGCGATTACAAAAATTTCAAGGTAAAAAACTCGCTGACCCTATTTCTCACTTTTATTGTGAGCAAGCGGAGATGGCCATTCGTGAGGGAAATAACGCTCAAGGACGTGCGAAGTTTAAGCGGGCGCTCAGTATTAACCCTGCTTGTGCCAGAGCCAGCTTGCGATTAGCTGATTTAGCGATGGCAGAGCGCGAGTATGAACAGGCAGGCAAGGAGTTACTGCGGGTATTTGAGCAGGATATCGATTTTGCATCAGAAGCCATGCCGCGCTTACTTGAGTGCTATCAGCAGTTAGGTCGCCCTCAGATGTTGATCCCGTTGCTTGAAAAAGCGGTTGAGGATCATGCCGGTGTCAGTGTCACCTTAGCACTTGCGAAGTTGGTCGAGCAGCGCGATGGATTAAGCCCTGCCCGCGCGCTCGTGCTTCGCCAATTGCGCCGTCACCCATCGATGAAGGGATTTTATCAGCTAGTGGGATTTCAGGTCGCCAGTGCCGAAGAGGGGCCTGCGAAAGAGAGCCTTGCGTTGCTGCAACAGCTGGTGGGCGAGCAGATTAAAATCAAATCAACTCATAAGTGTCGACAGTGTGGTTTTGCCACTCACTCACTGTTTTGGCAATGTCCATCTTGTCGTCAATGGGGTTCTATCAAACCGATCCGTGGTCTGGACGGTGAATAACCATCAATAGGAAGTGAGATGCAAGATCCCAAAATCCTGATTGCGCTCGATTATCAGCATGAAGCCGATGCCTTAGCGTTTATTGAACACGTTTCTCCCTCTTTGTGCCGGCTTAAAATCGGTAAAGAGATGTTCACCCTGTTTGGCCCGCAATTTGTTCGCCAGCTGGTGGCCAAGGGATTTGATGTTTTTTTGGATCTGAAATTTCACGATATTCCCAATACTGTGGCCAAAGCGGTCGCGGCAAGTGCTGAGCTTGGGGTTTGGATGGTCAATGTGCATGCCAGCGGTGGTATGCGGATGATGCAAGCCGCAGTCGATGCGCTGCGCCCTTATGGTGACCGAGCGCCGTTGCTTATTGCGGTGACGGTGTTGACTAGCATGGAGCAGACAGATCTCGCTGAGATTGGCCTTGATGTCACCCCTGCCGAGCAAGTGATCCGGCTGGCAACCTTGGCTAAGGCTGCGGGCCTTGATGGCGTGGTGTGCTCAGCCCATGAGGCCCATGAGCTTAAGGCGCAGTTAGGTGAAACGTTCAAACTGGTGACACCAGGCATTCGGCCAACCGGTTGCGCTGCAGGGGATCAACGCCGGGTAATGAGCCCCCGCGCGGCGAAAGAGGCTGGCGCTGACTATTTGGTGATTGGCCGACCCATCACCGGCGCCGTCGATCCTGCAGCCATGCTGATCCGCATTAACGCAGAGCTAGCCAGTCAGTCATAGGGCGCAGATACTTTTAGCACCTAGTAGTACAGATAAATTACCCGTTTGTACTGCTAGTTTTATCTGCGCGAACATGTTGCATAAGGCATCATTTAGCTCTCTGGCATGCAACACGCACTGGCTGTTGGGCATAACGTGATAACTCTGAGTAAAACCGATTTGTCTGAGCAGATAAAACCACCGCGTAGCCTGCACTCTCGTTACTGCCCCCGCTGCACCCGTGCTATTAAAGCCTGCCTGTGCACAGGGATAGTCGTGATTGAAAACAGTACCCCACTTTACATCTTGCAACATCCCACCGAAGTGGCCCATCCCAAGGGAACGGCCGCGCTGCTGGCCGCCTCGTTGCAGCAGTGCACGATCCATGTTGGCGAAGATTTTTCTTCAAGTGAGTGGCTCAATGGGCGACTTAACGATCCTACCTGCCAGCACTATTTACTGTGGCCAGATGACGAGGCGATATCGCTACATACGCTTCGCCAACAGATGGATCAAGGGGCTGTGACGGCTTCTCGCGTCGCGTTTATCGTACTCGATGGTACCTGGCGCAAGGCTTACCGCATGTTGCAAAGCAACCCTGCATTGGCCCGCTTGCCGCGCATTGGCATAGAAAGCGTTGCCGGCCAATATATTATTCGAAAAAAACCGTTTGCTGATGCCCTCTCAACCATAGAGGCGGGTTATCACTTATTGTCCCAGTGGGAGGGCGCACCTGAACGCTATGGGCCCTTGCTCACCTTGTTTACCCGATTAAACACCCAGTGGCAGGACTTTGCCGCCGGCCGCCGGGTCTAGCATTTCTCTTGTGTCACATGTTAAAGAGTCAGCAATATGAAAAAAGCAGTTGTGGTTTTTAGTGGGGGTCAAGATAGCACGACTTGCCTGGTGCAGGCGTTGGCGCAGTATGACGAAGTGCACGCCATCACCTTTGACTATGGCCAGCGCCATCGGCAAGAAATTGACATTGCGCGCCAGTTAGCCGCAACACTTGGCGTAGCCGCCCACAAGGTCATGGATGTGACCATGCTAGGGGAGCTTGCGGTATCAGCATTGACTCGCGATGACATTTTGGTGAGCGGCGAGCTGCAAGATAATGGCTTACCCAATACCTTCGTGCCGGGGCGCAATATATTGTTCTTAACCCTTGCCGCCATTTATGCCTACCAAGTCGGTGCGACGGTGGTGATCACCGGTGTATGTGAGACCGATTTTTCTGGTTATCCCGATTGCCGTGACGAGTTTGTTAAGGCGCTTAATCAGGCGGTTTCGCTAGGGCTTGGTCGCACTATCCAATTTGAGACCCCGTTGATGTGGCTTAACAAAGCGCAGACGTGGGCGTTAGCCGATCACTACGGGCACCTTGGGACAGTGCGTCAGCACACGTTAACCTGCTACAACGGCATCGCCGGTGATGGCTGTGGCACCTGCCCTGCGTGCGAGCTGCGCCGCCGGGGTTTAAGTCACTATCTAGCCGACAAGGCGGGGATCATGGCCCAACTACGAGCCAAAACAGAGCTGGGTGTTAAAAACCCACAGTGAGCCTGCCCCTGACCATTGCTTGAGGTATAATCGGCAGCTTTTGTAACAAGCCGTGATCAAGATGCGCTACCCAATCAACGAGATTTTTCAGACCATCCAAGGGGAGGGCGTCTTTACTGGCGTGCCTGCCATTTTTGTTCGGCTACAGGGCTGCCCAGTGGGGTGCCCCTGGTGCGATACCCGCCACACTTGGCAGCTCGATCCGGCCCGCGAAGTGGATCGAGAGGCAATACTCAATCGCTCTAATGAGTCAGATTGCTGGAGCACACTTAGCAGCGAGCAGATCATCCAGAGTGTCACTGAATTGGGTTATCAGGCCCGTCATGTGGTGATCACCGGTGGCGAGCCTTGTCTTTATGATCTGCACGAACTGTCAGCGGCGCTGCTTATGGCGGGCTATCAGGTGCAGATCGAAACCAGTGGCACCCATGAAATTAAGACCCATCAGCAAACCTGGGTCACCGTTTCACCAAAAATTGGCATGAAAGGGGGGTTGCCTGTATTGGTGTCGGCACTCGAGCGGGCCAATGAGATCAAGCACCCAGTTGCGACCGAACACCATATTGAAGAGCTCGATGAGTTACTGGCAACGGCATCCCTGCGCCCTGATGTGGTGATCGCCTTGCAGCCCATTAGCCAAAAACCTCGCGCGACCCAATTAGCAATGGCCGCCTGTATTGCCCGTAACTGGCGTTTATCGATTCAAACCCATAAATATTTGGATATTGATTAAGATGGATTGGCTCACTGATGAGCAGGTGTTGCTGACCCTGACCAATAAAATGCCCTATGGCAAATATCAAGGGCGGCGCATTATTGATATACCCGAGCCCTATTTGGTGTGGATGGCCCGCAGTGGGTTTCCTGCGGGTAAATTAGGCCAGACTTTGGCGCTTGCTTATGAGATCAAGCTCAATGGTTTGGAGTCCATGATCATCCCCTTATTAACAGGATATCGGTATGAGGATCTATACCCGGCAAGGTGACCAAGGGCTGACGCGACTCGCCGATGGTATTGCGTTACCTAAAGATCATCTGCGGATTGCAACCTACGGGCAAATCGATGAGCTGAACGCCCATATCGGCCTGCTTATCTGTGAGGTCCCCCCTCAAGAGCTCGGTTTATTAGCTGATTTGCAGCTGTGCCAACAGGAGTTATTTGATGTAGGGGGGGAGCTTGCATATTCCAGTGCAGCGCAACATGCCGGGATATGGCAAGTGAATGAAGAGTGGACCCAGCGCCTTGAACAACAGATAGACAGTTACAGTGAGCAACTGCCAGCGCTGCGGCACTTTATTTTGCCAGGGGGCTCGCGTGCGGGTGCGCAAGCCCATGTAGTGCGCACCCAAGTGCGCCATTGCGAGCGATTACTGCTGACATTGAGCAGGCAGGAGTCAGTCAATCCCGCGCTGCTGGCATATTTGAACCGTTTAAGTGATTGGTTTTTTACCGTGGCTCGTTATTTAGTGTGGGTGGCGGGTGCAAAAGAGGTGCGGTGGGTTAACGCATCTGAGCGTCTGCGCTAAGGGATTAATCTGCGGGAGACGAAGGATACAGCTAGGGGCTTAATTGAATCTCAAATAAGTCATAAATAGCGTAAAAGCTGCGTATCTTGCATCATTTATCTACTATTTACCGCTGTTAAGCGATGGTTTATCGCTGTTTAATCAAAAAACTTGCCATAAGCGGCTATCTCGATAAAATGCACTTAGAATACCCTTAAGTAGAGGCGCGCTGCCTATGAGTATTTGTGCGGAGGGTGATGCCTTTGATGCACAAGGAAAGGAGTCAGCGCCGAAGTGGCCAGGCCATCATTCCGGGCTGCTGGTTCTGCACCTAACAGATGCAGGACTGCCATAGTCATTCACTATGGAGCGCTACCTGAAGGGGCTGAGGAGTATGACCTCCCCATAGGTTTTGTTTCTTTAGATCCTCACGGTAGATTTCCACCTGTTCTTTTTAGGTGCACGAGATCATGGAAATTACACATTTTGCCGACTCCGGTTGGTCTGTACTGCCGCCCTTATTAGCGGTGGTGCTGGCGATCACTACTCGCCAAGTCTTGATATCCCTAGGCGTTGGGATCGTGACAGGCAGCTTGCTGCTAAATCACTTTTCACCCCTTGCATCACTGCATTACATATTTGATACCGTGCTAAAGATCTTTTGGATCGATGGCGCACTCAATCGTGACAACGTCAATATGATTTTGTTCATGCTGCTGCTAGGTGGCCTTATTAGCCTAATGAGTGTGTCGGGTGCGACCCGCGCATTTGCTGAGTGGGCTGAGCGGCGGGCAAAAACTCGCCAAGGGGCGAAAGCGCTCACCGGTATGATGGTGTTTGCTTTTTTTATTGATGACTTTTTTCATAGTCTCTCGGTGGGGGCTATCTGCCGTCCGGTTACCGATCGCTTTCAAATTTCTCGCGCTAAACTGGCCTACCTGCTGGACTCAACAGCGGCTCCCGTTTGCGTGTTGATGCCTATCTCTTCATGGGGCGCCTATATCATCGCCTTGGTGGGTGGGATTATGGGTGCGCACGGGATGACCGAGCAGAGCCCGATCTCGGCGTTTGTCGAGATGATCCCCATGAACCTCTATGCGGTCTTTACCCTAATGATGGTGCTGGTGGTGATCGTCTATCAGATGGATATCGGCCCTATGCGTCAGCACGAAGCCTGGGCGCTAGAGGGAAAACTGTGGGATGAATCAAAGGGTCGCCCAATTGGTCTTGATATGGAGAGCCCAGAAGAGAGCAACGGCGGCATGATCGATATGGTATTACCGATCCTGACCCTAACGGCTGGCACTGTCTATTTTATGATTGATTCAGGCGCTGCGGTATTGACCGAAAAGGGGTTGCCGTTTAGCGTGCTTGGCTCGTTTGAGCATACCAATGTGGGCTCTTCGCTGGTCTATGGCGCCTTGTGTAGCTTGGTGGTGTCTATTGGTTTAGCGATGCGCTTAAAGCTAGGTGCCAAAAATTGGATGAAAGCCGCGCCTCAAGGGGTGATGGCGATGCTGCCCGCTATTAACATCTTGCTATTTGCGTGGACCATTGGCGCTGTGGTGCGTGATGTGGAGACCGGCAAATACCTTGCATCTTTGGCAAATGGTAATTTGCCAATCGAAATGCTACCGGCAGTGGTGTTTCTTCTCTCGTGTGCCATGGCATTTGCGACGGGTACCAGTTGGGGCACTTTTGGCATCATGTTACCGCTCGCCGGCGACATGGCGGCTGCCAGTGATATCACCCTGATGCTCCCTATGTTGGCTGCGGTATTGGCCGGCTCGGTGTTTGGGGATCACAGCTCGCCTATCTCTAGTACCAGTATTTTGTCGGCCACTGGCGCTGGGTGTCATCACATTGATCACGTCATGACCCAGTTGCCTTATGCATTGGCGATGGCTTTCGGTGCGGCCTTGGGCTATTTGGCCATGGGTATACTGCACTCAACATGGGCCGGTTTTGGGGTGAGTGCGCTCTGGTTTGTATTGTTTACCGCCTACCATTTGCACAAATCCAAAACCCCGGCAGGTGTTGCCCACGGGTAATGTATTCACAGATTTGTTTTAGCGCAGGGGCCTACGGGCCCCTTGGTTTTGAGCGGGGCATAGGTGAGTGTGTCCCATAAATTTTGTATCGGAACAGTATCATGGCTTCATTGCACTACAAATTTGCCACCATGAATTCAGGTAAATCGACCCAGCTTATTCAGGCGCACTTTAACTATTTGGAGCGGGGCATGCACCCGTTAGCGATGTCTCCGGCCATCGATGATCGGTTTGGGGTTGGGGTGATCAGTGCCCGTGTGGGTCTTGAGCTAAAAGTTGATGTCTTTAGTGATACCTGCGATCTATTTGAGATGGTGAAGGTGCGTCATCGTGTGCAACCCATTGATGTCTTTATTGTCGATGAAGCCCAATTTTTGACTCGTGAGCAGGTTTATCAATTGGCGCGGATCGTCGATGAGCAGGATATTCCGGTGATGGCTTATGGTCTTAAAACCGATTTTCGCGGCGAGCTGTTCCCAGGCTCTTATCACTTGTTGTGTCTGGCAGACAAGTTTGAGGAGCTCAAAAGCATTTGCTGGTGCGGTAATAAAGCACACATGAACTCTCGGGTCAGTGCTGCTGGGGTGGTGATGCGTGATGGTGAGCAGGTGGAGATCGGCGGCAATGATCGTTATGTCTCTTTGTGCCGCAAGCACTATCTGCAAGGGCGGGCGTATAAGTCATAGGCTGCTTAACCCACTGTTAACGCACTGATAACGCACTGATCATGAGCGTAAGGGGCAATCAGCCCTTTTTGTGCGATGAGGCAACCCGTTGTTGTCGTGCGACCTTGGCCATTATCGAAGTACGGTCATCATGCTAACCGCGGTCATCATGCCAAGGCGGCGCTATCGTTAGGTCACTTTTTATCAAAGAAGGATGTATCCATGATGATCCAAAATGCCATGACCCACGGATTTATCAAGCCAGTATATGGCGTGCTGATTGCCACATTAGTGGGCATTGGATATGTCAGTCATGCGCAAGCTGCCATTCCTAACTTTCGCGCCCGTTGCCCAATGGATATGGTGGTGAAGGCCGAGCAAGGCCAGGTCTTTATCAATGGCCAACGGGCACGGGTAAACACCGATGCGCCCAATGCCTATCGCGCCCAGCATGGCAAGATCCTCATTAGCATTACGTCAGCCTCTGCCATCAGTAAACCCAGCGTTGACTATGTCATCAAACATGATCGGCGAGCCCATGGTATCTGCACCGTGCATCACTGGTCTGTCGGTACATCTTCAGCACTGCCCATGGCCAAGGGTGATTCACCTTATCAAGGGCAATGGATGGCCAAAAATACCCAAAGTGGGGCAGTGGTTGCGATGATAGTGGTCGATGGCCAAGAGCAGGTGTGGGTTAATGAGCAGAAGGTCAAGGCCAAGCGTACCGATGGGGCATTGCAGTTTCGCCAAGGGACTATCTTGTATACCTTGCAAGGGGATCCGCGGCTTCGCTCGCAGAGTCACTGGTTAGACCAAGATGCGGGTAACAGTGGCCAGATAAGCGATAAGTAAGGGCACTTTGCATGGCCTGTATAAATAACAACAGACACCCCTTGAGGTGTCTGTTGTTATTGGAGCTATGGGTCAGGGCGTGCAATTAAGCCCGTGCCGTGAGTTCAAGATCATCGAGGGCGCGTGCATCATCACCGCAAGGATCGGGCTTATGGTACCAATCAAGGTGGTCGGCCAAGGTCACCACTGAGCCAATGATGATAAGACTTGGGCTGGTGACCAAACTGGCCAGTTCGGCAAGTTGCTGCAGCTCACCGCGCACCACCCGCTGGGTGGGTTGGGTGCCTTTTTCAATGAGCGCAACAGGAGTGTGAGCAGGCATGCCGTGGGTTTGCAACTCATCTTGAATGCGCGCGGCATGAGCCAATCCCATATAGAACACCAACGTTTGGTGCGGGATAGTGAGTGCAGACCACTCTTGGGTGATATTGCCCCCCTTGTCGTGGCCAGTGATAAAGACCACCCGCTGGGCATGATCGCGATGGGTGAGGGGAATACCGCTGTAGGCTGCGCAGCCAGAGGCCGCGGTAATACCGGGTACCACCGCAAACGAGATGCCTGCCTGGGCCAAGGTCTCTAGCTCTTCGCCGCCTCGGCCAAAGATAAAGGGATCGCCCCCTTTGAGCCTTACCACTTGCTTACCTAACTGGGCGTGTTCTAGCAGTAGTTGATTAATGGCATGCTGCGGCACGCAGTGACGCCCGGGCTCTTTGCCAACAAAAATCTGCTCGGCCGTGGGGCTAATGAGTGAGAGCACCTCCCGTGATACCAAGCGGTCATAGACCACCAGGTCGGCCTGTTGCAGGTGCTGCAATCCATGCAGGGTGAGGAGCCCCGCATCGCCAGGTCCTGCGCCGACGAGGGTGACGCTACCGCGCGGGGATGAGCGGGGTAGCTCCTCACTCTTTTGCCATTGACGGTGTAACGAAGGGGTAGCCCCGCCGCTCGTCATCGCCACCATCAGCGGTGAACGCTGGATGAGGGTGGGGAGGATGGCGCTACTGTGGGCTTGACTCGCGAGTGTATTGGGATCTTGCCCATCGTCATCTATTCCATTGCAAAAAATTTGGCGCAAGTGGGCTTCGGTAAAAACCTGCTGATTGATGGCCGGTTGGTCAGCGGCCGCGATGACTAGCCATTTCCCCTCAAGCAGGGCGGGATGAAAGGTGCCAAGGCAGATGGTCAGCTCTCCTTGCTCGGCCAAGGCCAATAACTCAGGGACCACCTGCGGCGCATTGACGGTAACCTGGGCCTTGGCATCGAGTAGCAACCGCGCGCTGCGTGCAGCCTGCGGCGTACCACCGATGATCAGCACGGGCTTGTGTTGCAATTGACAAAAAAGAGGGAAAAAGTCCATAACAGGCTCCGAATGCAAGCCCGTTAGCGTAGCCTCACGGGCAAAAGAGCGGGGTGCGTGGTCACGCACCCCGAATAATAAGGTGATCTGCATGAGACCATTTGTCACAGATCTCATAACCGGTCACGCAACAGATCACATCACATCACAAATGAAAGGGATGGGTGATCAGTGATGAGTCAACGACAGATCCCCACCGGTGTTGACCTGATGATCACCCTTCCCGTACTCGGTTGTGATTAGGCGGGTAATGGATTACCCACCAAATGGTTACGATTGGGCCGCTTTTACGTGCAAGTTAGCGACGTACTGATCTTCAGACCAGAAGATGCGATCAGCAACCATGGCCTCAGGGTTGAGGGTCACGCCACGCAGTACTCGCTCCTTGAATTTATGGTAACCCGCACGATCGATAAGGTGACCCATATGCAGATAAACGGGCTTGCCATCGAGCATTTCGGCTTCAAAGGCGAACAGGTTTTTGATCACCTCATGAAGTACCTCTTCGGTCACCCAGTTAAGAAATAACTTGCCGGTGCGAGGGGTCTTCTTACTGGTGCGCCCGCCCAGTTTCACCATATAAAGCTGCTTAGGATCTCGCTGCCAGGCGAGGGTTGGGCACGCTAATACGCACTCACCGCAGCCAATGCACTTGCTTTGCTCTTTCACGGCCTTGCCATTTTTGATATCGAGGCAATCCACGGCATGCTGGCGGCAGGCCTTAACGCACGCGCCGCAGCCGATACAGCGATGGGCATTGAAGTTGATTTTGGCAATGCCAAGAATGCCAAAATCGGCCATGTTGGCTTTCGCGCAGTCGTTAGGGCAACCTACGATCACCATTTTGAGGTGGTAGGGGTTGGGGTAGAGGTGTTTCTCCATCCGCTGGGCCAGCCCCGTACAGTCGATATTGCCCTTCTGGCAGATAGTATTGCCTTGGCACGCGACGATGTTGCGTCCCCCAATGGCGAGGTAACCGGCTTTGGTGTCAGCGACCTCGATGCCACAGGTTTCCACTTCAATTTCTTTAATAAAGGGTTCAAGGGCTGCGTTGACCTTGTCCATATCCTGATACTTGATACCAGGCATGGCCAACTTTTGGCGAGTGGTCAGGTGGATCAAACCGTTACCGTGTTGCTCAGCAATCTGCTGGGCAACAGCTAACAGATGGGCTGGCATGATCCCCCCAGGAATGCGCACGCTGATCATCGCCTCACCCCGTACTTTAGAGAGGCGATATTCGTTTTTGGCGCGGGCCTTAATGATGTCGATATCCAGACTCATGGTGTGTTCCCTCAATCAATAAGATGCTGGGCTTGGTCAAAGCGAAAGACCGGGCCATCTACGCAGATATAGGTTTCGCCCATGCGGCAATGGCCACATTTGCCCACCGCGCACGCCATGCGGCGCTCGTAGTCAACCCAGATATGCTCTTCGGCAATGCCGCGCGCCAGAAAAGCGAGCACCACGAATCGGATCATGATGGGGGGGCCCACCACAATCACTTGGATATCCTCTTTATCACTGAGATCTAATTGATCGATGTAGTCGGTCACCCGGCCAATCTGAAATTGCTCGCTTGGCTCACCCTCATCAAGGGTCACGATCAGATTTTGCTGCTTGGCCCACAGGGGCATCTCTTGGCGATAGAGCACAGCTTGTGCATTTTTAAAGCCAAGGATCATATCTAAAGATTTCACCTCTTCTGGATGCTCGCTATAGCGGCGCAGCAACCCTTTAACCGGCGCCACACCGGTACCGCCTGCTACGACGATAAGGTGCTGGCCGTTTAGGCTTTCAAGGGGGTAGCCATTACCGTGAACGCCGCGCATCCACACGCTGTCACCCACATCAAGGGCAAACAGTGCATCGGTCACTTTGCCCACTTTACGGATCAACAGATCGACGTAGCCGTCGCCAAAGTCAGAAACAGAGATAGGGGCTTCACCCACGGTGGGCAATGAGATCTCGACAAATTGGCCATAGTGCACAGCAAAATCGCGAGAGACCCGAAAATTCCACTCAAGCTCAGTGTGGCGCTCGATGGCCAAAATGGTATACGCCTTGGGTAGCAGACGATTTTCGGCCTCATGATGGGGCTGCTCAGGGGAAATAGTTGATTGGCACTGACACATATTAATTTGCTCCCTGTGCGTTTTCTGCCGCAATAGTCTGTTCGACGACATCGGTCATCTTATTGATGATGTTGCTAAATGAGATGTAGTGAGGGCAGCGATCATCGCAGCGGCCACAGCCAACGCACATGTGCTCCTCATGGTGGCGAGCCTTGTAATCATTGACTTTGTGCAGGGCGCGATAACGTAAACGCTCGCCATGCTTAGCCCGAAAACTGTGGCCACCGGCCATATCACTAAACCCATCGACCATGCAGCTCGCCCATTGGCGGCGTCGCTCGCCTTGCTTAGGGTTTTCGGCATAAGTCAGATCGTGCACGCTATAGCAGCTACACGTTGGGCAAGAGGTGGTGCAGCGGCCACAGCCAATGCAACGGCTGTCATATTCAGCCCACACCGGATGGCCGATCAGGATCTGGCGAATGCGCGCAGGATCATCACACACGCTATCTGGGGTGCGCACTGTGACTGGATTGCGCTGCACAAATTCGGGGGTGAAATCGTCAGACTCACCGAGCTTGGCAAAATAACCAAGGAGCGCCGGATCTTTAACCTCAATGCGGGCACCCTCATCGCTAAAGCGGATCGCCGCCGCATAATCTTGGGTCTCATTGCTGCCCATCGACACACAAAAGCAGTTCTCAAAACTTTCGCGGCACTCAAGCAGCACCAATTTGAGTTTGCTGCGCAATCTGGCGTAGTAAACATCAGGGTCTCGGCCATTGTTGAGATAGACCTGATCTAAGCGGCGCAAGGCGTGAATATCACAGCTTCGTAAAAACAGCAGGGTCGGTTTGGCCTCTACGGTGGATTCGCGCAGCGCTAAATTATCAAAGTGGAACAAGGTCTGGGTGATGGGCAGCACCACCTCTTTTGGGGAGAAGTGAGACTTTTCTTGCCAGACCAACTCAGCGGGATGACGAATGCTGTGATAGGTGAGGTTGTCAGTGTCAGAGAAGCGGCCGCCCCGATATTCGGCCGATGGCGCCATGATTTGATAATCAGGTAGCAGTCGCTCAAATAGCTGCGCCAGCGCGGGATGGGTGAGAAGAAACGACATAAATAAACACCTTGTATGAGGGTGAAATGCCCACGCATTGGGATAAAAAACCAGTGAGTCACCGTAATAGCGGACTGGCGCGCTGCTTTTATCCTGCATTGGGCTGTTTTATGGCTCATGTTGCTCAACTGACCCGATTATTGTTGTAGGCGGTACATGCCGCGCAGGCCGGGTCTTGCCTGTAAAATACGCCTCAAATCACCATGGCAGTTTGATATCCCGCACATTTCCCCATCATGTAGCCAATTTCTAACTTGTTTAGATCGCGAGTAAAACGAGAAACCGGAAAGTAGTCAGCGGGGGCAATGACCTCGATCTGGCAGTCATCAGGGGGGTTGGCGATAAAATCAAGGGCCTCGTTATAGCTGCGATCGCGCTGCTCGAGGGCATGGGCGAGCGCTGGTTGGGTTTTAAGTAACGAGCGCACCATCCAAGAAAAGGGCATGGGTTTGAGTCGATAGCCAAGGGGCTCTGAGAGGATCACTGTCATATGACGAGCGCCGCGCCGGTAAGCTTCGATAACTGGAATAGAATCCGCTACGCCACCATCGGTCATCGGGATCCCGTGGATCAGCGGATATTCTCGCGATGCCAAAGGAATCGCGCAGCTAGCTGGCAGCACCTCATTCATATTTTCAGGTTTGACCTGAATGTATTCCGCTTTGCCCGTCAAGATATTGGTCACCACCGCGTAAAACGGGATCGCCGTTTCGCGGTAGGTGCGCACATCGAGGGGATAATGACGGCAACTGGTATTCCATAACCAGTGAATGTCTACCAGATTTCCCCCTTTAACAAAGCGCATCGGGTCTAAGAAGTCTGATGAACAGGCAAGCTTGGTCAAAATATCGTGGCTGCGGCCATGCTGGCTGGCAAGATAAGCGAGCAGGTTAGTCGCCCCAGCTGAGACACCAATAACAAAATCAAAGGGACGATAGTCATGTTCGATAAAGGCATCTAATACCCCGCTCGCAAAAATGCCGCGCATGGCGCCACCTTCAACAACTAATGCGCAAGGAGATGCAGTTTTATTCATGACAGGTCCTCATTGATAGATAACACCGGATGGCTATCTCAATAGAGGCATTCTATGCAGGGCTAAGTGTTTAGAATATCCGTTAATAATGAATTAAGCGTTTTGTTTAACTAAACGTAGGTGTCGCTCATCCTCATTAATTCGTGATGGGTGATTTGTGATTGGTGATTGGTGATCCGTGATTGGTGATCCGTGACTCGGGCAACGTGTTTCCACTCCCCACTCCCCAGTCCTGTGACCTTGGTGCCTACCTCATCACGGCAGCGTATCGGGGCGAAAGGTAGCGCGGATCTGTGGCACCAAAGCTGAGGGGTCAAAGCCTTGTTCTGCCCCTAATACCGGATGGATCAGCGGCTTAGCCAAGATGGGGGTGATGTCGCCAGCTAACAGTTGACGAGTGGCTTGACCCATTTGGTAGAGCTGACGCACGGGGGCAAATTGCTGGGCAAGATTAATGGGATCATCGCTGCGAGCAAAGACCATCATGGGGATCTGGTAGGTGGCGTCGCGCGGTGGGTGAGCCCCATGAATGCCAATGCCTGCCGACATCAAAAAGGGCTGGTGGTCGCCAAACGCTATCACGAGGTAGCGTTTGCCCGATTTATCGAGCGCGGTGATCAGCCGCTCTAAAGAGGCCATGGCATCGACAACGCCGGTGTAATAGGTGTTGAGCTGCTGGGTGTCACTTGCGCTCTGATCTGGGCAGGCGCCCGTGCGCTCTTGCGTCACATAGCGGGGACCATCAAAGGGGCCATGCCCTTGCATGGTGACGGCATAGGCAAACAGCGGCTGATCATGTTGAGCGCTGTAGGTGAGCAAGCGATCAATGAGCGCTTCATCGGCCACATAACGCCCCTTGTGCTCAAGGGGGGTAAAGTGGGTATCAAACCAACGCTCATGGTAACCAAGGGCCTTGATAGCCTTGGTTCGACCCCAAAACTTTTCGACATAGGGGTGGGCAAACAGCGTCTGATAACCACTTTGGTTGGCGCTGTGGGCCAGACTTGGCACCTTATCTAATAGGTAGTAATAAGGCACCACTCCTTGCTTGAGTAGCCCAACGGGCAGCCCCGTGTTCATCTCAAATTCTGCCAGCACTGTCATGCCCCCTGTGGTGGGGGAGCGAATGGTCTGATGCCACTGCTGCACACTCGCAGGCAGGGTAAGGGTTGGCGGCGGGGCACATATTCGCCCCTGCCAATTGAGCATGAGCGACTCATATTGCAGCACGATCACCCGATCCCAGCGGGGGGGTGAGCGCAATGGCGCAATCGCTTCATCTGATGGCAACGAATTGATGATTAAAGGGTTGCTTGATAAAGGATAACGAAACACATTGCCCCGTTGCAGCATGCCATCCACCAAATGAAACAGATAGAGCCCGGGACCTGCGCGAATGATATCTCGGTGATAATTGACTGCCCGATCGACATAGCGAATGTTGGCGCCAAGCAGAGAATTACTGGTCTGGGTGGCAAAGACGCACATGGCAAAGAAGGCGGCCGTTGCCGCACCCATGCGCAAGATCCAACGTGATAGGGCAAAGCGCCAGCATAAAAAGAGGGCCAGCAAGGCACCCAAGATAGGCAAAATAGGGTGCTGATCGAGCAAGATCCGCAGCAGTGCCACCAGATTACTAAAATCATCCCCCCCAAGGGGCACCCCATAGACGGCGATCTTCATAAAGTTGGCCAGCAACGCCATGCCAAAGAGCGCCGTAAAGACCAGCCCAAAATAGAGATTAAAACCCGCCAGCGCGCACAGACTCCAACCAAGCACCATGCAGCCCCAAGCGAGGTAGTAGTGCTGTGGCCGAAAATCGGACCAGAGCAAAAACTCCCCCAGTTTGAACACCACAAAGCCGTGCAGCAGCACAAAGGTCAAGTTACCAAGCAGCAGGCTACCGATAATGCGGCTTGGCACAGTGCGGCGCAAAGTTGGCAACACCGCCCGCAGCACGGCGGCGCTCATGATCAGCACTAGGCTTAAGCTCACCAGCAAATAAACCAGATTAAAGCCCTGCTCTGGCAAGGTTTGCAGCAATTGGCTCGTCCCGTGGCTGGCCGGGTGGTGTTTGAGCAATAGCGCAATGCGCAGTTGATAACGGCCATCTAACCCATCGTCTGGGGCGCGCAGGGTGCTTGTGAGATCTAAGGTGCAGTGGGCATTGCGGCAGCGTTGGCGTTGATCAACCGCCTGAGTGAGCACATCGAGCGGCTTGCCTTGGCTGCCACTTTGGCTGCTACTTTGGTTGCCACTTTGGTTGCCACTGTGGCTGCCATTTGGGTTGCCACTTCTATGATCATCCGGGCGGTCACTTGGGCTGCTAAATAACGTCACCTGCACCTTATCCCCCGCTTGCAGGGGGGCGTGCAATTGCCACTGACTGCGTACCACCAAATAAAGGCCGCGGCTGTCACTTTTATAGAGCACCCCGTAACGGGTGAGGGTGGCGAGCGGGTTATCCGCAGGGCCAAACACCAATGGCGCGGCGCGGGTATGCCAGCTTGCAACATTGATCAGCGGTAACAGCAACGTGATCAGCAGCAAGGCGCCAAGCAGGGTGAGTAGCACAGCGGGTGGGCGAAAGGCTAGGCGGCCACAGCAGGGGCGATTCATATCAGCTCATCCTTTGAGCAAGCAACGGGGCGTGATGGTCCACGTAGCGGTAACAGTAACGGTAGCGGTAACAGCGACCGATGAGACCCAGGCACGAGTGAGGGATGGTGCGGATCTGCAGATGGGTTGTCAATTTAATGACCCATGAATGCAGATTTGGGCGCGTTAAGACTTAAAAACTGTGATCGTGATCGTGATCGAGCGTGAGGGATGAAACAGAAACTGTGATGAAAGCGACATCATGGCGCTTTGCCACTTTCATCACGTCTCTGGGCTGCTTAGTCTCTTTGTACAGACTGGAGGTAAATGTATGAATCCTAAGGTAATGGCACGTCAGGCTAGATTGCAGCGGATGCAAGAGAGCAAGGAAGAGATCCGGATTGGACGCGAGCGTGACTGTCCATTACCGCTGGCACAGTTGGTCAAGCTCAAAGCGACCCATCCAGCCGTGGTTAAGGTGTATAGCCAAGGCCTGACTACCGAGGTGTTTCACCTCAAAATCGACGGGCATCATTGGTGCCTTAAGCGCCGCCGATCAGATGCAAGGGCTGCGAGCCTCGATGATCAAACCGCGTTTTTGACTGAGCTTGAGCGACGCCGTGAAATTGAAGCGCTACGGGAGTTGCACCCCACCGTATTGCCTCACGCAGTCTGTACCAGTTTTGGTTCTGCCCGCGCAGGGGTGCTGGTGTCACCTTGGCTGCGAGGGGAGCCGGTGCGCCAACTTAACGCCCGTAATTTGACCCAAATGTTAGCGGCACAAGGGGAGTTAGCGCGTTGGGGATGGTTTGATTGGGATCCGAGCCCAGATAACTTACTCGACGATGGCGAGCAGATCAGCGTGTTCGATTTTGGCCGGATGTGGACCTTCGACCCCCGCTTTGAGTTTCACTCTAACGGTATGGTTGACCCGCAATATCATGTGCCTGAACGACTAGAAACCTGCACTCTCTCAGGGCTCTGGCTCGATGAGCCCCATCCCTTAGCGCAATTTCGCCACTGGCGCGAAGCGTGCGTGTTATGGGTTAAGCACGAGATCAATCATCTGACCCGAGATGGAGCCAGTGGGGCGGTGCTGGCCAGATTGCACAACTTGCAACAGGAGTGGAGCATCGCCCTTGCCAGCGATGAGGCCCTCGCGGCTAACTGGTGGCGCGATATGTATCGCAGCCACCGGCTGATGGTGGCGGCTTTTCTTGATGATCCCCGCATTAGCCGCGATCCATTTATCTTGCGCCGCCTCGATTGGCTCACGCAAGCGCTCACCGATCACTACCCACTGCTCGGTGCGAGCCTACCTGCGGCTCAGGCCTCACAGGGTGAGGTTTTGCAGGATAGGGTTTCGCAGGATAAGGCTTCACAGAGCCAGGCTTCACAGGATGAGGTTTTACAGGGTCAGAGCATACAAGGTCAGCACGCACAACTCGCCGCGCTGCAGCAGTTACGGCGTGACATCACAGTCCTTTTATCTGCACACTGACCGCAGCAGGGCGCGCCTCGTAGGTAAACGCCTGATGACTTAAGGGTGATGTCATCAAACGTGATAACATCCAACATGAAAGAAGGATAACCGTCATGGAACCGATCATAAGTGCATCACAAGCCCTGCCAGGGCGGCGCGAAGCCATGGTGATAGCCCCGCGCCATGAGGTAAATGGCCACCCAACCCAAGGCCCGTGGCCTGCGAACATGGCCGTTGCATGGTTTGGGATGGGGTGCTTTTGGGGCGCAGAGCGCTTGTTTTGGCAGCAACCGGGGGTCTATTCCACGGCGGTCGGTTATCAAGGGGGCGTGACGCACAATCCTCATTATAAAGAGGTGTGCAGCGGGTTAACCGGCCATGCCGAGACTGTCCAAGTGGTGTTTGACCCATGCCTTATCAGCTATGACAGCTTGCTTCGGCTGTTTTGGCAGCAGCATGATCCAGCGCAAGGCATGCGCCAAGGGGGAGATATTGGCACCCAATATCGCTCGGTGATCTTTTATGGTGATACAGCCCAACAGATCAGCGCGAAGCAGAGCCTAGATGCGTATCAACACGCCATGCAGGCGAGCGGTGATGGCCGCGTCATTACTACGGCTATCTTGCCGCTGGTGCCGTTTTATTATGCTGAAGATGAGCATCAACAATATCTGGCGAAAAACCCAACGGGTTACTGTGGGCTAGGGGGGATCGGCGTCTGTTTGCCGCCCAACCTCAACGATTAAACCGCTAAATTGCTAAACCGCGTTATCGAATGTGCAAGCCGAATGCGTAAGTAGAGTGCGCAAATAGAAAGTGAAAATAAATACTGGATTGCGGGAACTTATTGCGAGCAAGCTTGACTAATCAGGTAGCTTCCACGGATGGGAGGCGACGCCAGACACGTTTCTTGCCTTAATCACTGCGCCATAGATGACCACCGTTATGACTACGATCATGACCAACACCATGAAAATAATGGGTGGAAGGTGGGTGAATTAAACATCACAGCAAACCACAGCAAGCAGGGCCGCCTATCGGGCGGTCCTTTTTTATGGCCAGATTTACGCCTTGCCCACTCCCGCCAAACACCAGCCTTGTTGATATCTCGCCAGTCGATCATGCGCATCACCCTCGGCCATTAACTTAGCCATTAACCTCAGTCATTAATTTAAGGCCAATAACCTAAGCCCAAGGCAAGCTAGGCAAATAGCAGTGCAGCCGATGACGGGTAAAGGTCACCCCTTCTCGGGTCATCGACTCAAGCCCTGTTAAGGTAAAGCCGTGCTGCAAAAAAAGCCGATAACTAAAGGCACTCGCCTCGGTGGTGATGAGGGTTATCCCCCGCGATCTCGCGCCCGCCAGCGCCGTGCTAAGCAGCAAGGTGCCAAGCCCTTGGCGCTGATGCTGGGCACTGACATAAAGCAAGCTAAGGTGGCCATCTTGGCTGAGGGTCACAAAACCAAGCGCATGGCCAGCGTGCTCCACTACCCATCCATCATGCTCACGCAACTGACGGGCGAAATCTGGCTGCCGAGCACTGTGGGCCCACGCAGCCACCTGCGGCGCACTGTAGTGCTCTGGACCATGTTGCAAAACAGACTGCTCATATAGCGTTACAAGAGACGCAATATGGGATTTCTGTAGCAAAACCACGCGAAGGATAGACATCAAGGGGCCTTACAGTCAGTAGATGGATGAGTGGGTTGTTATAAATCAGCGCCGTTGCCTGTAACACCATTTTATTCACGCAGATGCGCGATGGCGTCAGCGTCACTGGTGCTTATTGCGAGGTCGCCCTGTCTGTTGGCACCGCGTGTTGGTGCACGTCGATCACGGCGCGCCCAGAAGGGTCGGCGAGTTCGTTGAACTTGGCATCCCATTTAAGTGCGGTGGGGGTCGAGCAGGCAACGGATTTGCCATAAGGCACGGTACGGGCGGCATCGCTTAGTGCAAAGTGCTCATCGAAGAGGGCGCGATAAAAGTAGGCCTCTTTGGTGAGGGGGGGATGAATGGCAAAGCGAGTGGCAGCCGCGCTTAGCTGCGCATCGCTGATGCGCTCTTCGGCCATGGCCTTGAGGCTGTCGATCCACCCATAGCCGACGCCGTCAGAAAATTGCTCTTTTTGGCGCCACGCGATGGCAGGGGGCAGCCGGTCTTCAAAGGCGCGGCGCAATAGGTGTTTCTCAATTTTGCCGTTACCGCACATTTTGTCAGCCGGGTTAAGGCGCATCGCCACATCCATAAATGCTTTATCAAGAAATGGCACGCGGCTCTCTACTCCCCATGCCGCCATGGATTTATTGGCGCGCAAGCAGTCATAAAGATGCAACGAGGCGAGTTTGCGCACGGTTTCTTGGTGAAATTCAAGGGGATTAGGGGCCTTATGAAAATAGAGGTAGCCGCCAAACAGCTCGTCAGCCCCTTCACCCGAGAGCACCATTTTAATGCCCATCGCCTTGATATAGCGGGCCATTAAGTACATCGGGGTCGCGGCGCGAATGGTGGTGACGTCATAGGTTTCAAGGTGGTAGATGACATCGGTGAGGGCGTCAAACCCCTCTTGCACGGTAAAGTGAATTTGATGGTGAATCGTGCCCAAATGATCTGCAACTTGGCGGGCCGCGGCTAAATCTGGGGAGCCTGCGAGCCCCACCGCAAAGGAGTGCAACTGGGGCCACCATGCCGCGCTGTTGTCATCGTCTTCAATCCGCCGCGCGGCATGCGCCTTGGCAATGGCACTAATAATCGATGAGTCGAGCCCGCCCGAGAGCAGCACGCCATACGGCACATCGCACATGAGTTGACGTTTAACCGCGGCATCGAGGGCTGTTTTGAGTGCGGCATCTTCGGATGCATGAACTGAGGCATTAGCTGAGGCCTCTTGGGAGGCATAAGCGGCGGTACTCTTTTCGGCACTCTTTTCGGTACTTTGTGCAGAACTCTGTTCGGCATTCTGTTCGGTATTCTGTTCACTATGAAGGGCCTGCGGGTCGCGAACGTAGGTCGATGGCTCGTTGTACTCCATCCAATCTCGCTGGTACCAGCGCGTAGGCTCGCCATCTGGGCTCCACAGATAATGGCCGGGGGGGAACAGCGCAATGCTGCTGCACACCGGCACCAGCGCTTTCATTTCAGAGGCGACATACAGGTTGCCCTGTTCATCACGGCCGGTATAAAGCGGGATGATACCCATGTGGTCGCGGCCGATGAGATACGTATCTTGCGTTGCGTCATAGAGGATAAAGGCGAAGATACCGTTGAGATCATCTAAGAAGGCGGGGCCTTTCTCTTGGTAGAGGGCCAGCAGCACTTCGCAGTCTGACTGGGTTTGAAACTGATAATCCACGCCAAGCTGTTGCTTGAGGGCTTGGTGATTGTAGATCTCGCCGTTGATCGCTAACACGTGGGTGCGCTCAGGGTTGTAAAGAGGTTGGGCCCCGTTGGCGGGATCAACAATGGCGAGGCGCTCGTGTACCAAGATGGCGCGATCTGAGCTGTAAATACCAGACCAGTCTGGACCCCGGTGACGCTGGCGTTTAGACATGGCTAGGGCAGATTGGCGCAGCGCCACGGGGTCCGTTGTTATCTCTAAAATGCCAAAAATTGCGCACATAGTTAATTATCCTTTTGATTTATATGAGCTAACTAGATTGCAGCTCAACCCATCCTTGTTTTATGGCGCTTTCACAATGGCGAGGTTCTGGCTCATTTGCAATGGGCGCTTTGCTTATGCTCGCGCTTAGGGTAGGTGCAAGCGGCGGATCACATGGCGAGCAAAGCCGCTGCCCGCTTCGTCATAGACGTTAAATACCGCATCAACCCCTTGCGCCTTGAGGGAGGCAATATCGTCTTCAAAGCGCACAATGGCAGCAATGTTGCCGCAAAAGCCGTGATTGCGAAGCTTATCGATGGCGTAAAGGTTACCAAAGTGATGGGGCATGGCGAGCAGCACCAAATGGATTTGATTAGAGAGCAATACTTTGTCCCAAAAGTCAGTATCGGTAGCATCCCCTTCGATAACATTGATGCCTTGCTCGCGCAGGGTGGGTAATTTGTCACTGTCGTTCTCAACCCCAAGGATCACGGGGCCATATTTCTTTTCAAGCTCAACGTAGGCGCCCTGACCAATACGCCCCATGCCAAGGATGATCACCTGGGCATTACCAAGCTCAATGAGCCGATCATCGGGGTGAAGGTTGCGTGCTTGCAAGCCCCGTAGCCAGTGACCGACTCGGTGGTAGATCCGCTCGCTTTGGGCATTAAGAGGGGCTGAGATCATAAAGCTTGCTGCTAGCGCAAGGGATAGCGCCACCAGCCACTCTTGAGACAGCCAGCCCGCTTTGGCGGCAATGGCCGCAACAATGAGGCCAAATTCTGAGAAGTTGGTGAGTGCAAGGGTCGAGAGCAGGGCGGTACGAACCCGCAAGTGGGCGCCGCTATAGACCAGATAGTAGAGGGCACTTTTTAGGGGCAATGCCAGCACGAGGGCCAGGGCTAATAACATGGTGTCGTGGGTGGGCAGGCCGTTTAGGCCAATGGTGAGAAAAAAGCAGATAAGAAAGAGATCTTTTAAGTTAAACAGCGCTTTTGCTAACCCGGATGCAGCAGGGTGAGAGGCGAGCATCATGCCAATGATCAGCGCTCCAAGATCGGGCTCAAGGCCAACGATTGCAAAGCCTTCCGCCCCCACGACCAGCGCTAAAAAGACCCCAAATAACACCTGCAACTCGCCATGACCCACCCGCTCAAGCAGGGTGAACAGTAATGGGCGCAGTAGCGGCAAGCCCAGCACCCACAGGGCCCAAATACTTGGCCATTGGCCAGCGGAGAAGGCTAAAAAGGCCACCGCGAACACATCTTGCATCACCAGCACACCGATGGCGAGGCGCGCATACAGGGCGTTCATGTCACTGCGATCTTCAAGCACTTTAACGGCAAATACCGTGCTCGAAAATGAGAGGGCAAACCCAAGCAGCGCTGCCAGTTGCCAATCAAGGCTGCTTGCCAATTTCAGCCCCAGCCCCTTACACAGCAATAGCACCAAGGTAAACAGCAGAGTAGACAGCAGTAGGTGCAAGCTGGTGGTGCCCCACACATCGCGGCGCATCAGGGTGTTGATGTTGAGCTTTAAACCGATGGTAAATAGCAGCAGGGTGACGCCAAGCTCGGCTATCTCATTTAACGCAGGGGTGTTGTGATAGCCCATGGCATTGAGGATAAAACCGGCAGCAAGAAAGCCTAGCAGCGGGGGTAAGCCAATCAGATTTACAAGCATGCCACAGCCAAAGGCGACGGCGATCAACATGGGTTCCATAACAGATCCTGCAAGGGCGGGTCCATCCCACCCTGTTAAGTGTGTGGGTAGGGCTTAGGCGATGATGCGGTTGGTGAGCGGATCGATATTTAAGAAAATGGATGAGGGCATGACGGCTCCTTGTCTGGCATAGCAGGTCCGCCCTTGGTTAATCCGGCGGTTAAGATGTTCAATCATCAATGAATTTTGCGCCGCGATTATAAATCTGTTGGGTGAGGCTTGTCCTGCTTGTTGGTGTAAGAGGGGTGATGAGCCGGCTTAAGTGGCATCGCGATATGCGTGTGGCGTCACCAAACCTGTGATGGGAGCGCGGCCAGTTAAATGCCACTGAGATGGCGGTGAAATGGCGGTGAAATAGCGGTGAAATAGGCAACAGCCACGTGCCTCGGCTAATGGCTTGCCAAGGGGGATCAAAAAAGGCTCACCATTATGGGTAAGCCTTCGGGGATGGGGATGGTTGCGGCTATGGCATCGGGCTGAGCCATCAAAAGGGGGGCGTTATGTCACCCGCACTAAAAACTTCTCCCCTTGACCTTCCCGTTTGAATTGGCTGAGCAAGGCAGGGAGCTGCTCGAAATCACCGATCACCTGTGGTGGTAACGTCAGCTCACCATTGACTAATTGGGTCATCATGGTGACACTGGCGCTGACCAAATGGCTCCATTGACGATCTGAGCCAAACGCATGTTGGGCCCCTAGTGCAATTTCGTGCAACGAGTGGCAGTGGGCAAAGGCCGGCAGCGGGTTTTGCGGGATCCGGCCAAGCACCGTCACCATATGGCCGTAATAGCCAAGGGCAGGCAACAGCATTTGGGCCTGTTGGCTTGAGACTAAATCGATGATCCCCTCAAATGGCTGATTGCCATTGGCCTGTTGCAAGGTGGCGAGCCAGTTAGGATCTTGATAATCCGCGACGGCTTGCACCCCACGTTGTTTAAGCCAAGAGTGGTGGCGCGCACTGGCGCTAGCAAAGACGCGGGCCCCTTGTTTTAGCGCCAGTTGAATAGCAAAGCGCCCCACGTTACTGCCGGCACCGGTAATAAGTAGTGCTTCCCCTTGTAGGCGCGGCAACTTAGCTAGCGCTTGCCAAGCGGTAAGACCCGGGCAGGGGAGGGCGGCGGCCGCTTCATCACTGAGGGCATCAGGCACCGGTAGCAGCGCCCGTGCGGCAACACGGGTATGGCGGGCAAAACTACCTGGGTGGCGCAGATCGGTGTGGTAGGCGACCCGCGTCCCAAGCCGCAGATGGCAGGTGTTATTGTTGACACTGATACTGCTACTGCTATCGCGACGAGGCCCTATCGCCACTATGGTGCCCATACCATCTACGCCGGGGACTTGCCCCGCTTGCCAATCTGGGTGGCCATGCTCGATGAGCTTCCAATCTACGGGATTAAATGCAATCACCCGGTTGGCGACTAACACCTCATCTGGGGCTAAGTCGGGTAACGCTAGATCGGTCAGGGTCAGTTGCTCGGGCTCGCCGGGGGCATGCCAGCGCCATGCTTGGGTGTGATCCATGATGACTCCTCCTTTTGGGGTTAATTGGGATTAACTGCAGGTTAAATAATGTGTGAAAGAATGCAGGCCCCAACATGTGGGGCCTGCATTTTTGCTAAATGAGGTAGCTAAACGATGTTGCTAAATAATGTTGTTAAATGATAGGCATCAATCAATGGGCGCGAGGATTATGCCGGCTCAGCCTGATAGACAGGGTAGTCGGTCAGCCCTTGCTCACCCCCACCAAACAAGGTGGCAGGATCGTGGGGCGCAAGCGGATAACCGTGGCGCAACCGGTTTGGCAGATCGGGGTTAGCGACAAACGGGCGACCAAAGCCAATCATGTCGGCCCATCCAGCGTTAAGGGCTGCGCGGGCGCGCTCGCCGTCATATTTACCGGCATAGATCAGGGTGTTCGGGAAGGCTTTGCGCAAACCTTGCTTGAAGTTTTCAGGCATCAAGGGGGCATCGTCCCAGTCAGCTTCAGCAATATGCAGATACGCAATATTGAGTTGCCCCAGTAATGCGGCGGCCGCCAGATAGGTTTGCTCTGGGTTGGCATCGACGGTGCCATTGAGAGTTGTGAGCGGCGCTAAGCGTACCCCAACTCGATCGGCACCAATCTCGTCATTGACCGCTTCGGTCACCTCTTTGAGAAAACGCAGACGGTTCTCAAGGCTGCCACCGTAGCTATCAGTACGGGCGTTAGATTCAGAATCGAGGAACTGATTGATGAGATAGCCGTTAGCCGCATGCAGCTCGATGCCGTCAAACCCTGCGGTCATGGCATTGCGAGCCGCTTGTCGAAACTGACCGATCACCGCATCAATGTCGGCTTGGGTCATGGCGCGGGGGGTGACGGTATCGACAAAACCGGGTTCATCACAGCCGTTATCGATGAATACTTTAACGCCCACAGCAGGCAGGGCCGAGGCAGAAATAGGCTGAGCGCCGCCAATGTTGTCTGGGTGAGTGACGCGGCCAACGTGCCACAGCTGAGCAAAAATAGTGCCGCCTTTAGCATGCACCGCATCGGTGACCAATTTCCAGCCGGCAATCTGCTCATCACTGTAGATCCCTGGGGTCCAGGCATAACCTTGGCCAAGAGGATCAATTTGGGTACCTTCACTGACCATCAAACCGGCTTCCGCTCGCTGGGCATAGTAGCGGGCCATCATGGCGTTTGCGGTGTTACCTGGTTGGCTTGCCCGAGAGCGCGTCATTGGCGGCAGAACAATGCGGTTATTGAGGTGCTGTTGACCAAGGCGCAGTGGGCAGAACAGATTATCGTGTTGCATATTGGGTTCCTAACGGATGAATGTCGCGGCGTTGAGCGTTGCTACGTTAATAGTGGCTACGTTAACAGCGGCTACGTGACAGCGGCTATGTTGATGGTCGCTACCTTAACCTTTCGCCCTGTTGCAAAAAAGAGGGATAATCGCAGCATTGAATTGCGTTCACAGCAGCAATGACACGTTTTTATCGATAAGTGACAGGAGATGCCGCCATGCGTCATGAGATAGCGCCGATTTGGCGCAAACCGGTCAGCCTTGATGAGCTCAATGCAACCTCAGTGAATACGCTGATGGCGCATCTTGAGATCGTCTATACCGCGGTTGGCCCAAATTGGCTAGAAGCCACCATGCCCGTTGATAGTCGCACCCATCAACCCCTTGGGATGTTACATGGCGGCGCATCGGTGGTATTGGCAGAGACACTTGGCTCACTGGCCGCTAATTTAGCGGTTGGCCTTGATAGTTATTGTGTGGGGCTTGAGGTGAATGCCAATCATGTTCGGGCCAAGCGAGACGGGGTGGTGACCGGGCGCTGTTCACCGTTGCATCTAGGTGCCACCACTCAGGTATGGCAGATTGAAATTTTGGATGAACAGAAGCGGTTAGTGTGCACTAGCCGCTTGACGATGGCGGTGCTCACACATAAATCGCATCGGTAATGGTGAGGTGACGGGACTCCGCTTGCGGCAAAATTAAACAAAGCAAACCTAAACAATGCGACTAAAAACGTCACTCAAACAGCACGTGAGAGGGGGATAACAACAATAACTCACCCGATTTGCAAAATTAAGCAAGCCATGGGGCCCCGTTTCCTCTATACTTGCCCGTTCCTTGAGAGCCTTATCACATTTCTCAAGACAGCAGAAGAAAGTGGCGCTATAATCGCCGCCTTTTTGCTATTCCGCGGTGCTTAGCCGCCTGCCTTACTCTGGAAGAATCTATGTCTGATACCGATACCGAACAACTGCCCCTTTTTAGTGAGCTTGGACTGGCTGCGCCTGTATTAAAAGCGCTGCAAGACGTGGGCTATGAGCGCCCGTCACCTATCCAGGCCGCAGCAATTCCCCACCTCATGGCGGGACACGATCTGCTGGGGCAGGCGCAAACCGGTACAGGGAAGACCGCTGCTTTTGCTTTGCCTTTGCTGTCTCGTCTGGAAGCGGGCAATCGCAACACCCAGGTGTTGGTGCTGGCGCCTACCCGTGAACTAGCACTGCAAGTTGCTGAGGCGTGCCAACGTTACGCCAAGCACATGCCTGACTTCCACGTTCTGCCGATCTACGGTGGCTCGTCTTATGAAACTCAAACCCGTGCGCTGCGTCGTGGTGCTCAGGTTGTTGTCGGTACCCCAGGCCGTGTGATGGACTTGATCCGTCGCAAAAATCTGGATCTCTCTGGCTTGAAAGCTTTAGTGCTGGACGAAGCCGATGAAATGCTCCGTATGGGCTTTATCGACGACGTTGACTGGATCATGGAGCAGTGCCCTGCCACCCGTCAGGTTGCCCTGTTCTCTGCCACTATGCCGGATCAAATTCGTCGTGTTGCGCAAAAGCATCTGAAGCAGCCTAAAGAGATCAAAATCGTTTCTAAAACCTCCACTGCGCCAACGATTCGTCAGCGCTACTGGCAGGTAACCGGTCTGCACAAGTTAGACGCCATGACTCGTCTGCTTGAAGTAGAGCCGTACGAAGCAGTACTGGTCTTCGTTCGCACCAAGAATGCGGCAGAAGAGCTGGCAGGTAAACTGGCTGCTCGTGGTCATGCTTGTGAAGCATTGCACGGTGATATTCCGCAAAAGCTGCGTGAGCGTACCGTTGACAAATTGCGTCAAGGCCAACTGGATATTCTGATCGCGACCGACGTTGTAGCGCGCGGTCTGGACGTTGAGCGTATCACCCACGTGGTGAACTACGACATCCCTTACGATACCGAATCTTACGTGCACCGTATCGGCCGTACTGGCCGTGCTGGCCGTAAGGGTGAGGCCATTTTGTTTGTGGCTCCCCGTGAGCGTCGGATGTTGCGTGCCATTGAGCAAGCAACTCGTCAGGCCATCGAGCCGATGAAGATGCCAAGCACTGAAGATATCAACCAGCACCGGATGACTAAATTCAAAGAGCGTATTCGTGCCACCATGATGGGCGAAGAGCTTGAGATTTATCACAACCTGGTCAACGAGCTGATTGAAGAGGATTCTGTTGATCCGCTGGAGCTGGCTGCCGCATTGGCCAAGCTGGTTCAAGGTGACCAACCCCTGCTGCTAGATGACTCCATTCCAGATCCATTGCTCAATGCAAGCAATGATCGTGGTGGTCGTGATTTTGAGCGCCGTGAAGGTGGTCGTGATGGCGGTCGTGATTTTGCAGACCGTGGTGATCGTCCTGCTCGCCGCATGCCATCACTGGAGCCGCGTCCACTTAAAGACAACCCAGACGTAGAGATGGAGCGTTATCGTGTTGATGTCGGTGCTAACCATGGCGTTAAGCCTGGTCAGATCGTCGGCGCTATCGCTAACGAAGCAAACATCGAGAGCCGTTTCATCGGTAATATCGACATTGCTGATGATTTCTCTACCGTGGATCTGCCTAAAGGCATGACTGCAGATGTGTTGGAAGTGATCAAAAAAGCACGGGTGTGTCAGCGTCCGTTGCAGATCAGCCACTACACCGAAGTGCCTGCTGGTAGCAATACTGCAAGCCGCCCACCACGCAGCGATCGTCCTTTCAACAAGGATCGTCGCCCAAGTGGAGACCGCCCATTTAATAAGGGCGGGGAGCGCCGTGAAGGTGGCTTCAATAAAGATCGTAAATTCAGTGGCAAACGCCGCGAAAGTTAATTGCTGATCTTGTTATAAAAAAGGCCACTCATTGAGTGGCCTTTTTTTGTGTGCTGGTGGGGGATTGTGGCGCGGGATCCGGGAGTGGGGATTTGGGACTCGGGAATGGGGATTCGGGAATGGGGAGTCGGGAATGGGGAGTCGGGATTCGGGAATAGGGGTCGGGGGGTGGCGGTGAAGCGCTAAAGATAAAGAGCCGGTGCAAGAATGGCTTAAGAGTGGTTCACTACCCACTACCCACTACCCACTACCCACTACCCACTACCCACTACCCACTACCCACTACCCACTACCGGCTATCCACTCCCAGATCCCCACGAACAACAAAGGCGACCCGAGGGTCGCCTTTGTATTGAGGCCAATTGAATGGTGTGATCACAGCACCATGGCGGCAATCCAGCCGAAGATGATCAGCGGAATATTGTAGTGAATAAAGGTTGGTACCACGCTGTCCCAAATATGGTCGTGCTGGCCATCAACGTTAAGACCGGAAGTAGGGCCAAGGGTTGAGTCAGAGGCGGGGGAACCGGCATCCCCTAAGGCTCCCGCCGTACCCACCAGCGCAACGATAGCCATTGGTGAAAAACCAAGCTGCAAGCAAAGGGGCACATAGATGGTGGCGATGATAGGTACGGTTGAGAACGAAGAGCCGATCCCCATGGTGATAAGCAAACCGACCAGCAGCATCAACAATGCAGCAATACCCTGATGTTGACCAATGCTTGCTGCCACCACTTGAACCAAGCTTTCAACCCCATGGGTGGCTTTCATCACGGCCGCAAAGCCGGCGGCTGAAATCATGATAAAGCCGATCAGCGACATCATGCGCACCCCTTGGGTAAACGCATCCTGACTTTCCCGAAATTTAATAACGCCACCGCAGGTGAAGATGATAAAGCCGGCGAGGGCACCTAACACAATGCTGTTGGTCATCAGCTGCAAGCTAAGGGCGACGGCGATGGCGAGCAGTGCAACCCAGATATGGGTGAGATTGAGTTGAACGGCTTCAGGTTCGGCTTCCAAAATCTTGGCCATGTCATATTCGCGAGGTTTGCGATAACTGATAAACACCGCCACTAATAACCCTAAAAACATCCCAAAGACGGGGATCGCCATAGCCAGTGGGATCTGGCTGCTGGTGATATGGACGCCGTTATCAATGAGGTTTTTAGCCAAAATATTGTTTAGAAAAATACCGCCAAAGCCGACTGGCAGCACCATATAGGTCGCTGTTAGACCAAAGGTGATGACGCAGGCGACTTGACGCCGGTCGATTTTCATTTTGGCCATCACATGCAGCAGTGGCGGGATCAAGATGGGAATAAACGCGATATGGACTGGGATGAGGTTCTGAGATGAGATAGCCGCCCCTAATACGGCGCTCAGTAACAGGGTCTTAACCCACATGATCTGGGCGCTGCTGGCATCTTTACCCAATTGATTGATGACTTTGCGAGCCAGCAGATCTGTTATCCCTGAGCGAGAAATCGCCACCGCAAAAGCCCCTAACATGGCATATGACAGGGCAATTTCGGCGCCGCCACCGAGGCCACCACTGAAGGTGTTCAGGGTATCGGTCAACGAGAGGCCACCGACTAGACCGCCTGCAATGGCACCTAATGCCAGTGAGACCACCACATTGATCCGCAGTAGGCTGAGTACAAGCATCAGCCCAACCGCGATAACGACTGGATTCATTCGACCTCCTTTTTATGTGTTATAGCTGTATGTGGGGAAAAGAAGTAACTTCGCGAAAAATGTGACAAATGTCGAGAAATAAATCAGTCAATTCGCCATCTGGTGCCAGATATGCTATGGCGTGAATGATTTGTGGGTAATGGGTAATGGGTAATGGGTAATAGGGAATAGGGAGTAAGGACTAGAGAGACGCGAGGGCAGGATAAAAAGCGGGAATATAAAGAATAAGGCTGCCAATGGCAGCCTTATTGCATTGCTTATTGCATGTCTTGTGGCGAGTTATTTTCGTCAATGGTCGCTGAGGCAGCATTATCTGGCAGTGCAGGTGGCCAGCCGCCCATGCTCTTCCAACGGTTAACGATATGGCAAAAGAGCTCGGTGGTTCGCTCAGTATCATAAAGTGCCGAGTGGGCCTCTTTGTTGTCAAACGGGATCTGAGCACTCAGGCATGCTTTAGCTAGCACGGTTTGGCCAAGGGCGAGCCCCGCTAACGCGGCGGTATCGAAGGTGGCGAAAGGGTGGAACGGATTGCGTTTTAGCCCTGCTCGCTCAGCGGCGACCATCACAAAGCTGTGATCGAAGGTGGCATTGTGGGCCACGATAATGGCTCGGCCGCAATCTTGCTCTTTCATCCCCTTGCGGATCCCTTTAAAGATCTCAGTTAGCGCCTCTTTTTCAGACACCGCGCCACGCAATGGGTTGAAGGGATCGATCCCGGTAAACTCCAGCGCAGCCTTTTCAAGATTGGCGCCTTCAAAGGGCTCAACATGAAAGTGGAAAACTTGATCAGGCACGAGCCAACCGAGCTCATCCATTTTCAAGGTGTAAGCCGCGATTTCAAGCAAGGCATCGGTTTTTGCGTTAAACCCCGCGGTTTCAACATCGATGACGACAGGGTAAAAACCACGAAAACGGCCCTTAAGGGTATGAACTGCGTCGGTCATGGGATCTCGGTCAGGGTAAAATGAGGCGCTATTATGGCAAAAAAGTGCAGCCTTGTCCCCCTATCCCATGGCGCAGATTAGCATCCTTGTTGGTGACGGTGGCAGCGTTTGCGAGGGATGACGCAGGTTTCATTGGTACTGTTATTGCTACTGTGATTGGTACGGTCATTGGCACCGTTATGGGTAAAGGCACCCAGATTTTTGAGATACGGGTAAAGGGGCGACGTTAATGTGACATCGATTGGCACGAGATCGCATCACAGGCTGAAATCTCTCACCGCTTTGCGCTAGAATGGCGCGCCTCATGGGGTTGTACTTAAACGTGCATTTAAACGTGCATGATGAAGGCCGCCGCGAGGCAAAAGAGCTGTAGAATGTGAACCGTTTTAGTCACATGACCCAATTTATTACTCGGCGCAGAGTGATCTGCGCCGAGGTGAGCTATTTGTGGAGGGCGCCGTAACGTAAGTGGCCCTACCGACCATGACGCCAATGGGCGTTATTGCAGCATGATGAGTGGAGAAGAACGATGAGCCAGCAGTTTAACGTAGCGGTATTGGGCGCAAGTGGCGCGGTCGGTCAAGCCATGATCGAGATATTGGCAGAGCGTGAATTTCCAGTGGGCACCCTTTATCCGCTGGCCTCTAGCCGCAGTGCCGGGGATACGGTGCGCTTTGCTGGCAAGAATCTTGAGATCCTCGACGTTGAGGCGTTTGATTGGAGTCAGGTGCAGATTGCACTGTTCTCAGCCGGTGCCGACGTGTCGGCCAAGTGGGCGCCGATCGCAGCTGAGCAAGGCTGCATCGTCATCGATAACACCTCATGCTTTCGTTACGATGAAGATATCCCACTGGTGATCCCTGAAGTGAATCCTGCCGCATTGGCCGATTTTCGTAATCGCAATATCATCGCCAATCCTAATTGCTCCACGATCCAGATGTTAGTGGCCTTAAAACCGTTGCACGACGCGGCAGGCATTGCTCGCATCAACGTGGCAACCTATCAATCTGTTTCTGGCTCAGGTAAAGAAGGGGTGAGTGAGCTTGCTGGCCAAACCGCGCATTTACTCAATGGCCGCCCAGTCGAACCGACTATTTACCTCCATCAAATAGCATTTAATTTGATCCCACAAATCGACAGCTTTACTGACAATGGCTACACCCGTGAAGAGATGAAAATGGTGTGGGAAACCCAAAAAATACTGGGTGACGCCACGATTGCCGTGAATCCTACGTGTGTGCGGGTACCTGTCTTTTATGGCCATGCAGAAGCTGTGCACCTTGAACTGCATCAGCCCCTTGATGCCGAGCAAGTGAAGGCATTACTGCGTGATGCCCCTGGGGTGACGCTATTTGAAGACGACACGGATTATCCAACCCCAGTGCGAGATGGCTCAGGCAAAGATGAGGTGTTAGTTGGGCGGGTGCGTCAGGATATTTCTCACCCAAATGGGATCAACATGTGGATCGTCGCCGATAACGTGCGCAAAGGGGCTGCAACCAACAGCGTACAAATTGCCGAGTTACTGGTGCGTGACTATTTATAAGCCTTGAAGATGCCAGATGCGTAGCGAGAAGGCTGCGGATCTGGTTGCAGCTGGGTCTTAATGCTGGCTTGCACAGTACGCCTCATTTATATTGGCGAGTCATTTTTGGTAATCTATAGCCTGTTTTTTAAGGCGTTAGCGCCGTCATAGGAAGTAACGATCATGGGATATTCCCGCATAACATTGGCAACGCTCTTTGCGTTGGGTCTGCTTGGTACCGGCTCCGCTCAAGCTGCGCCAGCATCGGTTCATGTTGAGCTAAATGGCCCACAAAAAACGACTGCCACCGCGACGCCTACCCAGCCGTCGGTCAATCAGGTCATGGCTCACCCTGGGAGTTATGGTCCTGTTCGCGTTACCGATACGCTCTGGAGTTTGGCTAATAAATATCGCCCAAGCAGCAGCGTCAGTGTTTATCAGACGATGGTGGCGATTTATAAAAAGAACCCCCAAAGTTTTGCTGAAGGCAACATTAACCACATGCGGGTAGGCTCGCAGATGTTACTGCCGTCGGTCGCGGAAGCGAGTGTTATCGCCGATGCCCAAGCGCGTACCAAATTTCACAGTGATAATGCCCGCTGGAAGGGATTGCCCCCTACCGCAGCGGCGAGTAACGCAAGCCTTACGTCAAAGCCTGCAGCGAATAGCCCAGTTGCAGCTAAGGTGAAGGCGGCGCCGGTTGTGGCATCCACGCAGGCCGTGACCGCGCATCCGCATCATACGTCAAAGCCTGCTGTGAGTAGCCCGGTCATCGCGAAAGCGAAAACTGCGCCAACGGCAACTCCCGCGCTCAAGCCAGCACCCAAGCCCAAGCCAGCAGCTAAGCCTGTATCTAAGCCAACTGCTAAGCCAACCGCCAAGCCAACATCAACACGGCCATTGGCGAGCAAAGGGGCCCCCATTCCTACGCTGCTAACGGCTTCTGCGCCGCAACCAAAACCACTAGGCAAGGTGGTGAAGGTGAGCAAGCCTGAGTCTGCAAATAGCAAACGGCCAAGCACGCAAGATAAACCCGCGCGCAAAGCAAACAGCGAGCTGACACTGGCGCTGCAAGACGCGCGCACTCAGCTTGGTAAAATGACCGAGCTAAACAGTCAACTTAAGGGCAATGTGCAGTCGTTGACCGCCGAAGTTGAAACCCTCAAGGCCCAGTTGCAAGATCAAACCTTGCTGCGCAAAGAGATCACGGATCTCAAAGCGTTGCCAGCGCCAGTGGTGGTCCCTGCCGTGGCACCTAAGTCAGATGGGTTGATTGCGCTGTTGTCGTCACCGGCTAATTTTGCGTTGATCTTGGCACTGCCGCTGTTGCTGATTGTGGGGCTGATCGCCTTGTGGTTACAGGCCCGAGCCAGCGCTCGTCGCATGCAGGCCCAGTCACGGACGAGAGGTAATCCTCGCCGCGAGCCAGAGCAAGCAAAAAAAGCGCCCACACTCGGTGAGTCAGGGCAATCTAACGCAAAAAAAGAACCCACTTTTAGTGAGCCTACGCAAGGGAGCGCGAACGCAAAGAAAGAGCCCACTCTTAATGAGCCTGCGCAAGTGAATGCGAACGCAAAAAAAGAGCCCACGCTTAACGAGGGGAGCGCGATGGGATCGAAAGGGGCAGCCAGTGCGCCGCAGTCAGCGCCCTCTGCTCAGTCAGCCCTCGCGCAGAGCTCGAAGGGAAGTATCCAAGCAAATGGTTCAAATAAGTCCAATAAGTCGAAATAGCCCATCTGTTTGCAGCCCTGCGATGGGCTGCTGCAAATAAGTCGCGCATGGGGTTGGGGCGATTTAACGCCTCATCAAGACATTGGTTTAAAGAGGGTAGCCTGCGGGCTACCCTCTTTTTTATGGTGCGCAACATGCAGTCAAGAGCGGCAAAAGAGTGATACAAAAAGTGATAAAAAGAGCGACAAAAAGCGCGCCAGACGGGGGCGATGACACCGATCCATCCGCAGAGTGGGACTTTTCTGGCGAGGCAGGTATAATCCGGCCTATTTCGTTTATCGCCTATTTCACTTATTTCATCTAGCTAACCACTAGCTAATAACAAGACACCGGTATCCATGCGAATTGCCTTAGGTATTGAATATGACGGCAGCCGATATTTCGGTTGGCAGCGTCAACGAGAAGTGATCAGTGTGCAAGCTGAGCTAGAAGCCGCCTTGAGTCGGATTGCTAACCACCCGGTCACGATCCAGTGCGCCGGTCGTACCGATGCCGGGGTGCACGCCACAGGGCAGGTGATCCACTTTGATACCGACGCGATTCGCGCAGAAGGGGCGTGGACCTTGGGGCTGAACTCTAACTTGCCGCCAGATATAGCGGTGCGCTGGGTTAAAGAGGTCGATGATCAATTTCATGCCCGCTTTAGTGCCACGGGGCGGCGGTATCGCTATGTGATTTACAACCATAACTATCGCCCAGCGATCTTAGGTAGCGGCGTCAGTCACTATCATGAGCACTTTGATGAACAGCTAATGCATCAGGCGGGCCAACACTTGCTGGGGGAGCATGACTTTACCAGCTTTAGGGCGGTGGCTTGTCAATCAAAGACCCCGTGGCGCAATGTGACCCATTTATGCGTTAGCCGTGAGGGGCCATACCTTGTGCTAGATATCTGCGCCAATGCGTTTTTGCATCACATGGTGCGCAATATCACCGGCTCCTTGCTGCTGGTGGGGCAGGGGCTCAAACCGGTGGAATGGATAGCCGAGGTGCTGGCCGCTAAAGATCGTAATCTAGCGGGCCCCACCGCCAAGGCCGGTGGCCTCTATCTGGTTGATGTCGATTACCCGGCCGAGTTTGGCTTACCACAGTTGCCCCTCGGACCGTTATGGCTACCAGATTCGGCACCGGGTACGACCAGTTTTTAGTAACTGCACCCGAAAAATTGTGGTTTAATGCCCCGTCATTTATTGCCATCGAGCCCTTCAGTTATTGAAACGCCTCGGCTCGGTGCGTTTTGTCAGACACAAAAGTATTAAGGAATTCCATGAGCTGGCTTGAGAAGATCCTTCCCAAGAGCAAGATCACTACACCTCGTCGTCATAACATTCCAGAAGGGGTGTGGACCAAGTGCAGTGCTTGTGAACAGGTGCTCTACCGGGCAGAGTTGGAGCGCAACCTCGAAGTGTGCCCCAAGTGTGATCATCATATGCGTATCAGCGCCCGTGTTCGTTTAGAGCGTTTTCTCGATGAGCAGGGCCGCACCGAAATCGGTGCTGAGCTGACACCACAGGATGTGTTGAAGTTCAAGGACTCCAAGCGCTACAAGGATCGGTTGTCTGCGGCTCAAAAAGAGACCGGAGAAAATGATGCGTTAGTCGTCATAAAAGGGACCATCAAAGGGGTGCCTGTTGTCGCCTGTGCCTTTGAGTTTTCTTTTATGGGGGGCTCCATGGCCTCGGTTGTCGGTGCCCGTTTTGTGCGCGCCGTCGAAGAGTGCATTAAAGAAGGGCGCGGTTTGGTCTGTTTTTGTGCCTCTGGTGGTGCCCGCATGCAGGAAGCCTTGTTCTCCCTGATGCAGATGGCCAAGACCAGCGCGGCGCTAGATCGCCTCACCAAGGCGGGCTTGCCTTATATCTCTGTGCTAACTGACCCCACCATGGGTGGCGTGTCTGCCAGTTTGGCCATGCTTGGCGACATCAACGTCGGTGAGCCCAAGGCGCTGATAGGTTTTGCCGGCCCACGGGTTATCGAGCAAACCGTGCGCGAAAAACTGCCAGAGGGTTTTCAGCGCTCGGAGTTTTTGCTAGAAAAAGGCGCGCTCGATCTCATCATCGATCGCCGCGACATGCGTAACCGTTTGGCCAGCCTGCTTGCCAAAATGCTCAATACTCACATCATCGAAGAGTGAAGATGAGTTTAAACATGTCACAACCTCTAAGCCGGTCGCTTGTCGACTGGCTTTCTTATTTGGAGCAGATCCACCCGGTCAATATCGACATGGGATTGGATCGGGTCGGCGCCGTTGCTCGGCGCATGGGGCTTACTCAGCTGCCGTTTAAGGTGATAACGGTCGCGGGCACTAACGGCAAGGGCTCTTCGTGCGCCATGGCGGCCAGTATTTTGATGGCCGCAGGCTACCAGGTCGGCGTCTACTCCTCTCCCCATCTGCTGCGCTTTACCGAGCGGGTACGGGTTAACGGCCATGAGCTACCCGATAGCGATCACTGCACGGCGTTTGCCAAGGTGGAGGCCGCCCGCGGCGAGATAGCGCTCACCTTCTTCGAGTTCGCCACCCTGGCCGGGTTGTGGCTGTTTCGCCGCGCCATGCCCGACGTGCTGCTGCTAGAGGTGGGGCTAGGTGGGCGGCTTGATGCGACCAATGTGGTGGAGTCCGATGTGGCCATGATCACCTCTATCGCCCTTGATCACTGTGATTGGCTTGGGGATACCCGCGAAGCCGTGGCAGTGGAGAAGGCCGGGGTGTATCGCGCAGGTAAACCCGCCATCAGTGGTGAGCCATATCCTCCTGCCACGATTGCTGGCGAAGCGGCCCGTCTTGGCGCGTGCTTACGTCAAGTTGGAGTGGATTTTTGGGGCTGTGAGCATGAGCTGACGTGGGATTATCACGGCCAACACCAGTGGCGGAGTCTGCCAAAGCCCGCATTGCCGCTAATGAACGCAGTGACTGTGCTGGCGGCGCTGGAATCTCTGGGTTTGCCGCTGCCAGAGTCAGCCATTCGTGAGGGGCTTGCCACTGCCCAATTAGCTGGACGGATGCAGCGGCTACAACAGGCGCCGCTGGTCATCGTTGATGTGGCCCACAATCCCCATTCTGCCGCTTATCTGGCTAGCCAATTGCGCCAAATCCCCTGCATTGGCAAGCGCCGGGCAGTGGTGGGGATGCTCAAAGACAAGGACATGGCGGGATCGCTGGCTGAACTCGATGGCCTGATTGGCAAGTGGTATCTGGCTAGCCTTAGTGGTCCGCGGGCCGCCAGTGCCGCGCAGCTGATGGCCGCGCTAGGTGAGGACAAGGGGCTGGCAGAGCGGTTTGATGATGTGAATACCGCCTATCAGCGTGCGTTGGCGGCATCCACGCCTGACGATATGGTTATTGTGTTTGGTTCGTTTTACACTGTCGCCGCCATTTTGGCCGGTGTTACCCATCTGGCCAGTGTTACCTAAGCGGCGACACGCCCACTCTAAATCCCACACCGCTGCTCGGTGTTTGGGTGCGACATCCAAAATTGAATTACGTAAAAGGTAGGATTTAAATTGACCTCGAAGTTACAAAATCGGCTGGTGGGTAGCGTCATTTTGGTGGCCCTCATCGTGATTTTTCTGCCAGATATATTAGATGGCAATAAGCAGTCATCCAAAGAGGATGAATTTACCAATATTCCGCTGCGCCCTGAATTAGAGCCCGCTAAACCTGCATTGCAAGTCTCTGCCGCGGGTAGCACCTTGCCGGCAGAGCATCAGGCCAGCCAACAGCAAGCCAATCAACAACAATCTGCGACGGCTGATCAGTGGAAAGTGGAAGCGGTGGATAAAACCAACGCTGCGAATGGCGCTGATCAAGGTAAGACTGAACCGTCTGTGGAGCCAGAGGTGGTGGTTAAAAAGCCTGTTGAACAGCACAAACCGCAAGTTGTGGTCAAAAAACCGGTTGAGCAGCCAAAGCCGAAACCAAAGCCAAAACCTGAGCCTAAGCCCGAGCCTAAACCAAAGCCAAAACCTAAACCAGAACCCAAGCCTGCGGTGGTACGTGCCAAACCTGCAGAGATCACCTCGCTAGATGATCTGATCGAAAGCAAAATGGCTAAGCCTGCAAAACCTGCCGCCTCAGGTAGCTGGGTGCTGCAAGTGGGCGCCTATAAAAATGCTGACAGTGTGAACTCGCTGGTGAGTAAGTTGCAGGCTGCAGGCTATCCGGCGCGCTCATCACCACGCACACCGGTGCAGGGCAAGATCAACCGCGTCTTTATCGGCCCAGATGTCTCTAAAGCCAAGTTGCAAGCGATGCAGAGCAAGTTGGCTCAGCTCACCGGTTCAAGTGGTTCTGTGATGGCGTATCACCCTTAACGGGTAGTGTGCTGCGCTACATGGGCCTAGGTGCAAATAATGCCCACGCCCAAGGGTTAGCCATAGATAGCCCTATGCAGTCATATCAAGGAGCACTCAATGGGTGCTCCTTTTTTTATCTTCGCTTTTGAAACCTGCTGTTTTCGAAAGCGGCTGTTTTTAAAATCGATTGCGTTCAAAACCGATTGTTTTCAAAAGGGGTGGATCGCCAGATCGCTTTGAGGTTCATTAACCGATGTCGCGACGCGGGTTATCCGGTATGGGCACTTTTGGTTGCAGCCAAATTGGTTTAGACTGCGCGCCTTTATTTATATCTGGTCGTAGAAATGATGAACATCCCCAGCTCTGAAATGGTTATGCGTTGGTTGCAACAAGCGCGGATCGAACACTATGTCTGCGATCAGTGTCATGGTATCCACATCGTCTCTTTGCAATCAGTTGAAGGTATTCAAGAGAGTCGAATATTTGTCGAAGAAGAGGGGCTATTGTTTTCGTCTGAGCTCGAAGTGCGCCCCTCCGCCATGCTGCCAGTATTAGCCGATTTAGGGCGACTGAATATGCAGTATCCGACCCTGAAGGTATTTCTTGATATTGTCGATGATAACCTGCCACGGCTAGTGGTTGGCCACACCATCTTTACCAATGCGGGGTTGAGCGTTGAGCAGTTTTTAGTCTTTGTACAAAGCACCATTGCCGCGACCCACGAACTGGTCGCGGAGTGTGAGCGGTTGGGATTTTTGAATCTGCCAGAGATTGAAGTGCCTGCCGACGCAGTGCACTGATGGGCTGTGCTGATAGGATGTTCTGATGCAATGCTCTATGTAATGTTGACGGGACGAGCTAAGGATGCGTGATATATTATGTGCGCCAGCTTCAATGCCTTGGCTAAACGCCAGTGTTGGCAGAACCTATTGCAAAATACTATTGGTGTTGGCAAAACCTATTAAAGTACAGCCAAAAATAGCCCCTAGAAATAGCCGCAAGCAATAAGGGGCGCGACCCGCATCGCTGCCCACCGCTAAATAAAAACCCCAACTGATGCCATCACTTGGGGTTTTTGTTTAGCAGTGAGATGGTGATGGCAGAGCCGCGTCGCTATGCACAGCCTATCGTTGGCATTGTTGTCATGGTATCTCTCGTTGCCATGGTATCCATGGCGGTCACGGTTTCCCAAAAGGCGTCAATTAATGGCCCCTTGCTATGAGGTGGACGAATGAGGCCGATGGTCCAACAGGCTTCTGCGGCGGTGAGGGGCAGGGTTAACACTGCGGGGTGCTCGATGGTGGTGGAGGAAGGGACCAGGGTCCACGCTATCTCTGCCGCCGCGGTGGCGATGCCTGCGGCGAAATCATTGACATACTGAATTCCCTCAAAGCGCACGCCACTTTGAGCGCCAATTTGAGCAACATTCTGAGCCAAATAGCTCATGAGGTGATCGTAAAAGGATGGCGCTTTGTCTCGGCGCAAAATAGCCAGCGGTTTGTTCACAAGATCGGCCAGCGACGTTACCCCATGGTAACTGGCAGGCAACACGGCGACAAAGTGCGCCTCAACGACCGGCAAGGCTTGCCACCCCTTGGGGGCCGGCAGGCGACAAAAGCCAAGGTCGAGCTTGCCTTCACTGAGCGCCAATAATTGGTGATGGGTGGAGAGATCGTTAAGTTCAATCGAAACCTTGGGGCGCTGCGCCCGAAATTTGGCGATGGCAGCAGGGACCAGGATCTTGGTGGCGACCCCAAAGCCAATGCGCAATGTGCCAACGTTGCCCGCCAATACTTCACGAGCGGTACGCGCGAGCTGCTCGCTTTGGATCACAATCGTGCGGGCGTCGGCATACAGTGCCTGCCCTAATGGGGTGAGTCGGGTATGACTTGCACTGCGCTCAAACAGTTCTCCACCCAGCTCGATTTCTAGTCGTTTGATCTGTTTGCTTAAGGCCGATTGGGTAACATGTTGGCGCACGGCAGCCTGGCTAAAGTGCAACACCTCCCCCAAGGTGACAAAAGCTTTTAAGTCGCGCAGCTCCATAGGTGATCCTTTTATTTCATTTCTTGCGTTGATTTTTTCTTTTATTTATCACCTCATCATTCCTTGTGGGAATGATGAGGTGATAAATTTGTCATTAGACGGAATTGTAGAAATATTAGATGCTAATGCTAATCTCTTTAGGGCCCCAGTAAAGGGGCACCCACTTAATCGCCGATGGCAAATGCCTTTCGCGCAGTAGGAGTCACCCTAGATGCACCACCCTAGCTTGAATGATTTTCCAAAAGATTTTTTGTGGGGTGCCGCCTCCGCCGCCTATCAGGTGGAGGGGGGCTGGAATGCCGATGGCAAGGGGCCCTCGGTGTGGGATCTTTTCACCAAGCAACCAGGGAAGACGTTTGCGGGGAGTAACGGCGATGTGGCAGTAGATCACTACCATCGCATGGAAGAGGACGTGGCGCTGATGGCCGAGATGGGGCTTAAAGCGTATCGCTTTTCAGTGAGCTGGCCACGGATCTATCCTACCGGTCGAGGCGAGGTGAACGAAGCCGGTCTGGCCTTCTACGAGAAGCTGATCGATACCCTCTTGGCCCATCAGATTGAGCCGGTGCTCACTCTTTATCATTGGGACCTACCCCAAGCGCTGCAAGATGAGTACGGCGGCTGGGAAGATCGACGCATCATCGAAGATTTCGAGCGCTACTGCGTGACCCTCTATCAGCGCTTTGCTAGCAAGGTGAAGTACTGGGTGTCTCTTAATGAGCAGAATTACAACTTAACCAACGCCTATCAGCTCGGCACCCATCCGCCAGCAGTGCAAGATCGCAAACGCTTCTTTGCGGCTAATCACATTGCATTTTTGGCCAACGCCCGTGCGATTAAGGCGTTTCGCCAGCATGTGCCCAATGGCTTGATTGGCCCAAGCTTTGCGTATTCGCCTGCGTATCCGGCATCGTGCGATCCTAAAGATATGTTGGCATTTGAAAATGCCGAGGAGTTTAACAACCTCTGGTGGTTAGATGCCTATTGCTTTGGCCGTTATCCCCAAGCGGCGCTGGCTTATTTACGCCAATGTGGTGAGGCGCCAGAGATCTTGGCTGGTGATCTTGAACTATTGCGAGAGGGCACCCCTGATTACATCGGGGTCAACTACTACTACACCCTGACCTACACCGATAATCCACTGGGTGGGCAGACCTTGCAGCGGATCAATACCACCGGCGTGAAGGGGACCACGCCATCGAGCGGTATCCCGGGTCTTTACAAGACGGCGCCCAATACGCACCTTGAGACCAGCAACTGGGACTGGGCCATCGATCCGACCGGGATGCGCATCGCCTTGCGTCGCCTTTCATCACGCTATGGTCTGCCGCTGATGATTACGGAAAATGGGCTAGGGGAGTTTGACAAACTTGCCGCTGATGGCAGTGTCAACGATGACTACCGCATCGATTATCTGCGCAGCCATATTCAGGCGTGCCAAGAGGCGTTGCAAGATGGGGTGGAACTGCTTGGCTACTGCGCCTGGTCGTTTACCGACATTTTGAGCTGGCTCAACGGCTATCAAAAGCGCTACGGTTTTGTTTATGTGGAGCGTGATGAGCAAGGGGGGTCCCTTCGCCGGATCAAGAAAGCGAGCTTCCACTGGTATCAGTCGGTCATTACGTCAGGCGGCAAGGTGCTTTAACATATCTCCTTGGCTTGTTATACGAAAAGGCCCTGGCTTTTGTCAGGGCCTTTTGCATGGCATGTGTTGCACGGCACTAGCCGTGGGATGCTAAAGGAACATTCCCCCCGAAGCTTCAATGCGCTGGGCATTGACCCAACGATTGTCATCCGAGAGCAGGGCTGCAATGACTCCGCCGATGTCATCGGGCTGGCCGACTCGTCCAAGTGCTGTTTGGCTGGCAATGAAGTCGTTGATTGCCTGATTGTCCCGTACTACACCGCCGCCAAAATCAGTCTCGATAGCACCGGGTGCCACCACGTTGACGGCGATCCTTCGTGGACCAAGCTCTTTGGCCAGATAGCGGGTCAGCACTTCGACTCCTCCCTTCATAGCCGCGTAAGCGGCGTAGCCCGGTAGGGCAAAACGGGTTAGGCCGGTTGAAATATTTATGATCCGGCCACCATCGCGGATCAGAGGCAATAGCCGCTGGGTTAAAAAGAAAGTTCCCTTGAGCTGAATGTTCACAAGGGTATCGAACTGCTCCTCAGTGGTCTGATCAAAGCTGGCGTGGATGCCGATCCCAGCATTGTTGACCAGAAAATCGAACTGTTCGCGTTGCCACTCCCGTTGCAACAGTTGGCGTATTTCAACGGCGAAGGCGGCAAAGGAGGCACTGTTGGCGACATCGAGCGGCAAGGCATGAGCCTTGACGCCGAGTGCATTAGCTTGTGCCACCACGGCTGCCGCCTCTTCGGCCTGACTGCGGTAAGTGATAATGAGGTCGACGCCTTTGGCTGCGAGGGCCAGTGCCGAGTGCTTACCGAGGCCGCGGCTGGCACCGGTAATGAGAGCGATGGGAAGGCTCATGGTTCAACTCCTATCAAAAGTGGGGAGGGTTCGGTCTGAGCATGTGTTATCACTCTATTAGCGCTTGTAGGATGGATAAAGCGGGTAATAATGAATGCACTGTTCCGTTTACATTAACAATGACACTATGGATCAACTTGATGCGATGAAATTATTTACACGGGTAGCTGAGCTTGAGAGCTTTACCCGCAGCGCCGAGCAACTGGGAATCCCCAAGGCAACGCTTTCTGCAGCGATCCGGCGGTTGGAAGAACAGATGGGAACTCGTTTGCTCCATCGCACGACCAGGCGGGTGCAACTGACTACAGATGGGCAACTCTGTTATGCCCGTTGTCAGGAGTTGCTGGCCGATATGGAGGAGTTTAATGGGCTGTTTCGGCACGGGGGACGGCTCAGCGGCCAACTGCGGGTGGATATGCCAAGCCGAATGGCACGCCATCTGGTCATACCGGCATTGCCTGCTTTTCTGGCGGCCCACCCGGATTTGCAGCTGATGCTAAGCAGTACAGATCGGCGGGTCGATCTGGTGCGCGAAGGCTTCGACTGTGTGGTGCGGATGGGGGCACTAGAGTCCTCAAGCTTGGTCGCTCGTCCACTGGGCCACTATCGTCAAATCAATTGCGCCAGCGCGGCTTACCTGACTCGTTATGGTGTACCAGCAACGTTGACCGATCTGACTGGGCATCGGTTGATCCACTACGGCTCTGTGTCAGGTGGCCGCGAAGCCGGTTTTGAGTACCAGCAGAGCGATGGTTCCCGCGCCGTAGTGGCGATGGCCGGAGCGCTCACGGTAAACGACAGTGAAACCTATCTGGCAGCTGCACTGGCGGGGTTAGGGATCATCCAGATGCCGCGGATCGGGGTAGAAGAGCTGCTCGCCAGTGGAGAACTGGTCATGGTGCTGCCCCAGTGGCAGGCACCTCCCTTGCCCGTTCATGCGCTCTATGCGCATCGTCGCCAGCTTTCACCCAGGGTACTGGCGTTCATTAACTGGTTGGGGGGCGTGCTGAATACGGGGAGTAAAGGGGGGGCGATCGAGGCTTTTTGAGCCGGTGTGGAGTATGGGATCAGCGTTATCTGTGATGCAAGGTGCCGGCAGGATCTCGGTGATCGTTGTCATTCACGCGATGATCTTGTGTTTCTGGAGAACTCATTGACTCGATTTTGTCCTGCCAAAGCGGCCGACCCCTGCTATTATCTGCGGCCGAACATGAGCCAATAAAAATCAGGATATCGTGATGACTGACCACACTTTTATTCCCGGCAAGGACGCGGCGCTAGAAGAATCCATTGAACGCTTTCAGACTAAGCTGCACGCGCTGGGCTTTGAGATCGAAGAGGCCTCTTGGCTAAATCCCGTGCCAAATGTTTGGTCGGTGCACATTCGTGACAAAGAGTGCGCCTTGTGCTTCACCAATGGTAAGGGGGCGAGTAAGAAAGCGGCACTCGCCTCTGCTCTTGGTGAATATTTTGAGCGCCTCTCGACTAACTACTTCTTCGCCGACTTTTATCTAGGCGAGCAGGTCGCGAACGGTGATTTTGTTCACTATCCCAACGAGAAGTGGTTTCCCATCGAGGGTGACCCGTTTCCAGCGGGCCTCTTAGATAGCTTTACCCGCAAGTTTTATAACCCAGATGGTGAAGTGACTGCCGATATGCTGGTGGATCTGCAATCAAACAATGAAGAGCGCGGGATTGTTGCGTTGCCGTTTGAGCGCCAGTCTGATCATCAAACGGTCTACTTTCCCATGAACGTCATCGGTAACCTTTATGTCTCTAACGGCATGAGTGCCGGTAACACCCGTACCGAGGCTCGCACTCAGGCGCTCTCGGAAGTGTTTGAACGCCATGTTAAAAATAAGATCATCAGCGAGGCGATAAGCTTACCGCTGATCCCGGACGAGGTGATTGCCCGCTATCCCGGGATTGCAGCCCCCATTGCGGCGTTAGAAGCCGAAGGTTTTCCGATCTATAGCTTTGATGCCTCATTAGGTGGCCGTTATCCGGTTATCTGTGTGGTGCTGCTTAACCCAAGTAATGGCACTGCGTTTGCTTCTTTTGGTGCGCATCCTCGTTTTGAGGTAGCGTTTGAGCGTACGGTCACCGAATTACTGCAAGGCCGGGGTCTTAAAGATCTCAATGTATTTGTGCCGCCATCGTTTGATAACGAGCAGGTCGCTGATCAACATAACCTTGAAACCCATTTTATCGACTCCTCAGGGCTCATCAGCTGGGATCTGTTTAAGCAAGATGCTGACTTTGAGTTTGCCGATTGGGACTTTCGTGGCACCTCGCAAGAGGAGTTTGATCATTTGATCGGGATTTTCCACGAGCTGGCGCAGCCGGTCTATATCGCCGATTACGAGCATCTTGGGGTATACAGCTGCCGCATTGTGGTGCCGGGCATGTCTGATATCTATCCAACAGAAGATTTACTACTGGCCAACAACAACATGGGGGCCAATCTGCGTGAGGTGATCCTCGCCCTGCCATCCCTTGATTGGGAAAGCGATCAGTATATGGCGTTATTTGATCAATTAGATGAAGAGGGCCATGACGAGCGTACCCGTGTGCGTGAATTGCTCGGTATTGCTACTGCTCAGGGCAGTGCGCTACATACGCTGCGAGTAGGTGAGCTTAAAGCGATGTTGGCATTGGCTGCCGGTGAGCTTGAAACCGCTATGGAGTTTATCGATTGGACTATGGAGTTTAATCTGTCGGTATTTCCAGCGGATCGGGCCAACTATTATCGCGCCCTGCGTGCTTGTGTTGAGTTGTTACTCGATGAAAGCCGTGATCCTGCCCAGTATCTTGGGGTCTTTAGCCGGATGTATGGGCAAGAGACATTGACTCAGGCCTGGGCTAATGCAAACGGCGAGTCGCGGTTTTTTGGGCTCAAGGCCGCTGACTTATCGCTAGCACAGTTCCCGCAGCATCAAAAATTGTTGGCAGCTTATGAGAAGCTGCAGCAGGCCAAACGAGCCCATCACTGGGCATAATGGCCAGCGTAATTGCCATCGTTGGTCATCACGATGATCATCACCATCGTCGTCATTACGTTGGTCATTACGATGATCATCACTATCGTTGTCATTACGTTGGTTATCACATGGGAAGGGGCGTGGGTGCCCCTTCTGTTTACTAAGCCAGTTTGCCAAGCCGGTTTACCAAGCTTGTTTGCCAAGAAGGGGGAGGAGGCGTTGAAAAACTGATAAAAACCAAAAGCACCCCTAACGAGGGATGGGTAGACATCCATTTGATGGGTCAAATGTCAACGTTTTTTGCACCAAATTGACGTCATAAACGCGATTATAAGTTGTTTAAAATGGCAAAATTCACCACATAGCATCTCTGTTTCAGCTGAAACATGGTGTAAACTAGTCGCGCTGGAGAGCTGAAATTTGGTAATTAAATTACAGCCACAGACTGATAAACTTGATCGATGTCAATTTTGGCCATTTGGCCGTTTGTTATGATTTCAACAAGCAACATATTCAGGTAAATACGAATTGAAAGCTGAATCCTCATTCGATTGTCTCAAGCCAGAAGCTATCGCAGCATTGGCTGAAGATATCACTTATGCCAAGGCCACTAAGGCGCCATACAAGGTTATTCCCCTCGCTATTTGCGCAGGCGCCTTCATCGCGATTGCGTTTATTTTTTACATTACCGTCACCACCGGTTCTGGTTCAATGCCATGGGGCATGGCCAAATTGATTGGCGGCCTTTGTTTCTCCCTTGGTCTTATTTTGTGCGTGTTGCTCGGTGCCGAGCTATTCACCTCAACCACATTGACATTGGTGGCTAAGGCAGCCAATCGCATTACTTGGGGGCAGTTGCTCAAGAATTGGGGATTGGTGTATGTGGGCAACTTGATCGGCGGTTTGCTGATGGTTGCGCTCATTATGGTGTCTGCACAATATATGGCTGCAGATGGCCAGTGGGGTCTCAATGCCCTCAAAGTGGCGCAGCACAAGATCCACCACAGCTTTTTTGAAGCACTGGCGCTGGGTATCCTTTGTAACTTAATGGTGTGTTTGGCTGTCTGGATGGCCTTCGGTGCCCGCTCTGCCACTGACAAGGTGATGGTGATGTTACTTCCCGTCGCGATGTTCGTGGCCTGTGGCTTTGAACACAGCATTGCAAACATGTTTATGATTCCGGTTGGTATCGCTATTTCTAGCGTCGCTGGTCCGGAATTTTGGCAGGCCATCGGTCAGGATCCAGCTACATTTGCTGATTTGACCGTATCCAACTTTGTCCTACACAACCTTATTCCTGTCACTATCGGTAATATCATCGGTGGTGGTGTCATGGTTGGTTTGACTTACTGGTTTATCTTCCGTCGTCATCATTAAGGATGATGTGCGGGATACTACATCAATACCGTGTGAGGTAATGAAAAATGGCAGAACTTAACGAACAGTTCCAAAAAGCGTGGGAAGGCTTCGCGGCCGGTGAATGGCAGACCGCTGTTAACACCCGTGATTTCATCCAGAAGAACTACGCCCCGTATGAAGGTGATGAGTCTTTCTTAGCTGGCGCGACCGACGCAACCACCAAGTTGTGGGACAAGGTCATGGAAGGGATCAAAATCGAAAACCGTACCCATGAGCCGGTTGATTTTGATACTGACTTGCCTTCAACCATTACTTCACACGATGCCGGTTACATCGAGCAAAGCCTTGAGAAAATCGTTGGTCTGCAGACTGACAAGCCACTCAAGCGCGCCATCATCGCCAATGGCGGTATCAAGATGGTTAAGACTTCTTGCGAAGTGTATGGTCGTAAACTTGACCCAATGGTTGAGAAGATCTTCACCGATTACCGCAAGACTCATAACCAGGGCGTGTTTGACGTTTACACCAAAGACATCCTGAACTGCCGTAAATCTGGTGTTATCACCGGTTTGCCTGATGCGTATGGCCGTGGCCGTATCATCGGTGACTACCGTCGCGTAGCGCTGTATGGTGTTGACTTCCTGATGGCTGACAAGCTGGCTCAGTTCAAGTCTCTGCAAGCTGACCTGGAAAACGGTGTCAACCTTGAAGCCACTATCCGTCTGCGCGAAGAGATCTCCGAGCAGCATCGTGCTCTGGCACAGATGAAGGTGATGGCTGCTAAATACGGCTGTGATATCTCTGCTCCTGCGACCAACGCTAAAGAAGCAGTTCAGTGGACCTACTTTGCCTACTTGGCAGCAGTTAAGTCCCAAAACGGCGCGGCAATGTCCTTCGGTCGTACCTCTACCTTCTTGGACGTGTACATCGAGCGTGACCTGAAGAAAGGTCTGATCACTGAGCAAGAAGCCCAAGAGCTGATGGACCACATGGTCATGAAGCTGCGTATGGTTCGCTTCCTGCGTACTCCTGAATATGATTCACTGTTCTCTGGCGACCCAATGTGGGCAACTGAGACGTTGGGTGGTATGGGTGTTGATGGTCGTACTCTGGTCACTAAAAACAGCTTCCGTATTCTGAATACCCTGTACACCATGGGGCCATCTCCTGAGCCTAACCTGACTATTCTGTGGTCAGAGCAGTTGCCAATTGGCTTCAAAAAGTACTGTGCAAAAGTGTCTATCGAGACCTCTTCTGTTCAGTACGAGAACGACGACCTGATGCGTCCAGATTTCAACAACGATGACTATGCCATCGCTTGCTGTGTATCTCCGATGGTTGTTGGTAAGCAAATGCAGTTCTTTGGTGCCCGTGCCAACTTGGCCAAGACCATGCTGTATGCAATCAACGGTGGTATGGACGAGAAGCTCAAGATCCAGGTTGGTCCTAAGACTGACATGGTGACCTCTGAGTACCTTGACTATGACGACGTAATGGCTCGTCTTGATCACTTTATGGATTGGTTGGCTAAGCAATATGTTGCTGCGCTGAACATCATCCATTACATGCACGATAAGTACAGCTACGAAGCGTCACTGATGGCACTGCACGATCGTGACGTTATGCGCACTATGGCGTGTGGTATTGCCGGTCTGTCAGTTGCTGCTGACTCCCTGTCTGCCATCAAGTACGCCAAGGTTAAGCCAATTCGTGACGAAGATGGCGTAGCGATCGACTTTGCTATCGAAGGCGAGTATCCACAGTTTGGTAACAACGATGAGCGTGTTGATGACATCGCTTGTGAGTTGGTTGAGACCTTCATGAAGAAGATTCAGAAGCTCAATACCTACCGTGGTGCTATTGCTACCCAGTCTGTTCTGACCATCACCTCTAACGTGGTTTATGGTAAGAAGACCGGTAACACGCCAGATGGTCGTCGCGCTGGTGCTCCATTTGGCCCAGGTGCTAACCCAATGCACGGCCGTGACCAAAAAGGTGCGGTTGCCTCTTTGACTTCTGTTGCTAAGCTGCCGTTTGCTTACGCGAAAGATGGTATCTCTTATACCTTCTCTATCGTGCCAAACGCACTGGGTAAAGATATGGAGTCTCAGAAAGCTAACCTGGCTGGCCTGATGGATGGTTATTTCCATCACGAAGCTAACCTCGAAGGTGGTCAGCATCTGAACGTTAACGTGATGAACCGTGAAATGCTGCTGGACGCTATGGAAAATCCAGAGAAGTATCCACAGTTGACCATTCGCGTATCTGGTTATGCCGTTCGCTTTAACTCTTTGACTAAAGAGCAACAGCAAGACGTTATCACCCGTACCTTTACTGCTTCTATCTAATTAAGATGCAGCGAGTAAAACCGGCGCTTAGGCGCCGGTTTTTTTATGCCCGCAATTTAGGCGCTGATCGATATTGTGATCGATACCTTAATAATTATGATGGAACTGTTTAGTTCAAGATGGGGAGGTATTATGGTGTGAATGAGCAGCGAGGCGTTACTGTTACAAATTACACCTTCGCATTGTGAGTGTGTAATTTCAGGGTTATGTGAGATGGCTAAGCAGAGGGTAACAAGATAGTTATCGGTTGATTAGAATAACTATCCTGTGCTTGTTTAATTGATAGATAGAATGGCCAGCATTAACTGGCCCAACTGATAATATGATCAATCCATTCCCCAGCCTGCGCTTCGTGAACAACTTTACCACGAACCGATTGGCCGGCTTGATGCATTGCTGAGCGACTACTTGTTAATAAAGGATGCCACTCTGGCAGCGTTTTGCCTTCTGCGAGAAGACGATAGGCGCAGGTTGAGGGTAGCCAATCGTACTCGGCGATCTTATCGGGAGTGATTTGTAGGCAATCAGGTTCTTTCTTGAATCGATTCAGATAGTCTGAGCACTGACAGGTCTTGGTATTTAGCAGGTTACACGCGACATTGGTAAATACCAATTCATCAGTATCTTCATCAATCAACTTGTTGAGGCAGCACTTGCCACAACCATCGCAGAGGGATTCCCATTCGGACTCAGTCATCTGCTGTAGGCTATGGGTCTGCCAAAAGGGGGCTTGTATCATACTGCTCACTTCATATTATGCGTAAAGGGGGATGGTTATACCTTTTGCTGTCGATTATTTCAAGATCTCGTTAACTGACCGTGGGAGGGGCTCATCACGAGGTAGGCGAAATGCACTCGGCTAATTTTTTAATCTAAAGTAAAAATAGTATTTCACTGCTAAATAAGTTAAATAAATCAACGACAAATCATTAATAATTAACTCTAGATTATTAATAGGTAAGTCACAATTTGTTTTGATATTCAAAAGTGACCGATGTTATAGGTGTCCATCATGTTGTTAAGTGATATGAACACGATGGATTAAACGCTGCACATCCAGTTTATATTTAAATGATTATTTATCTTGAGTTAATGATGAAGATAGATATCTTGCTGGCCAAAATTAACCATATGCGTTGTTATGGTTTGTTTACTCGCCCCAAAAAAACGGGTGAGTATACCTGAGCGCTCTCCTAGTTGTTGTAATTTTTGGTGATCAAGGGTGATGTCATCGGGTAACCAGGTTAATACTGCAGCATGGTGAGTATTACTCAAACAGCGCTCTAATGTTTGTTGCCAGTTTTTAATTTTTTGGCTGTGTACGATCAGTACTTTGTTGGGATTGATACCCAGTGTTTGTAAATGAGTAACCGTTGGGAGCCCTGGCGGTGAGAGTAATAAGATCCAACCCGTATGGGTGTTACTTAGCATAGCTAATTCGTTTAGACATGGCTCATTAGAATAGCTGATAGCCGTAAAATGTGCTGGGTTCATTACACAACTGCTTCTAGTCGGCCAAGGATTACTCATGGCACGATTCATTGCAAAGGGTAGGGAGTGTAGAGGCTCGACCATGTACATTTTCCTGTATGTATAACCACGCTGTATGCGCATACAGTAGTTCTATTGAGGCTCATAGACAAGAATTTTTTGAGAAAGTTTCTCTTTTGCTGGTGAAGGTACCGCTCTTGAGCAGGGAACGAGATAGACTCAGTCATGATCTTTTGCGTGTGGCGTTGTTATCGACTCATATCCGCTGCCATAGATAATAGATATGGCTGTCAGTTACTTAGGGGGTAATCTAGCCATGACACGACTACCTTAGTCAGCAAACATAGGTGTTGGGCGTACATATTAGGGGGAAGGATGACGATGGTCGCTGCGGTTATAGTCATAGCAATAGCAATGACGTGATAGGGCCATGCGACTCTTGCCAGAGTCGAAGAGTAACACCTGAGTATTGATTCCCGGCATGTTTCAATAGTGTGATGGTTGTGAGACGTACTGTTCTGTTCTATTCATCTTAAGAGTTGGATCCATCGTGTCGTTATAGATTAACTGATAGACAAATGGCTAAAATACACGCATGGTTATAGAGCAAGTTCAAAGAGGGAATGACAATGGACGTAACAACGTTAAAGCATTTGGATGCCAATATATTGCTCGGTGTAATTAACGAAAAGCTCAGGCTTGAGTGTGATGGTTTAGCGGATCTGTTAGCTTATTATGATTTGACTGAGCAGCAGTTAACAACGCGTTTAAGCGAAATCGGCTATCATTATAACCCTTTGAGTAATCAGTTTAAGGCCTATCCCTGATTGGATAATTAGCCCAACATTATGTATGAAGGTTTGTATCGTTAACGGGAGCGACTCTGACTGCGTGATGTATCCTTATGTTATATAGGTTAACATCTACATAAATTGCAGATAATAAAAAGGCGGGAGATCCCGCCTTTTTTAATAGAGATAATATTATTCGCAAGCAACATGTAAAACTTTAATGGCTAAGCCACCACGAGATGTTTCACGGTACTTAGAGTCCATATCCTTGCCAGTGATATACATCGTTTCAATGACTTTATCTAATGAGACCCGTGGTTTTGATGTGCGACGCAGCGCCATCCGAGAGGCGTTGAGGGCTTTTACTGCTGCAATGGCGTTGCGTTCGATACAAGGAACTTGCACCTGACCGGCTACAGGGTCGCAAGTGAGGCCAAGGTTGTGTTCCATACCGATTTCTGCTGCTTCACAGACCTGCTCAGGGCTACCACCCATTAACTCAGTCAGGCCAGCCGCAGCCATAGAACAGGATACGCCGACTTCACCCTGGCAACCTACTTCTGCACCCGAGATCGATGCGTTCATCTTATAAAGAATGCCCACAGCACCCGCAGCGAGATAAAAACGAGTGTACTCATCACGTCCAACCGGCTGGACGAATTTATCGTAATAGGCCAATACCGCAGGAATGATCCCCGCTGCACCATTGGTGGGCGCGGTGACTACGCGGCCACCAGCTGCATTCTCTTCACTGACGGCAAAGGCAAACATATTGACCCAGTCAATGATGTTCATTGGATCGCTAGAGAGATTTTCATTGGTATTGAGTTGGCGAAACAGTGGCGCGGCCCGTCGTGGTACCCGTAATGGCCCAGCCAGTACGCCTTCGGTGCGACAGCCACGCTCAATGCCTTCGCGCATGGTATTCCAGATCTTGCCAAATTTTTTGTAGATCTCTTCTTGGGTATTAAAGCACTTTTCGTTTTCAAGCATAAGCGCTGAGATAGATAGCCCAGTTTGACTACTGTGGGCAATGAGCTCAGCGGCGCTTTTGAATGGATAACGGACGGGCATATCACCGCTATCTGCTTTGCCAAAGCTTTCTTCATCAACAATAAAACCACCGCCAATGGAGTAATAGGTTTTGCTATACACGGCCTCATCTTCAATAAAGGCTGTCAGCTTCATACCGTTTTCGTGCAGTGGCAATGCGTCTTCGTGAAATACCATGGCACTGGCTGGAAAACTGACCGAATGGCAGTGCAAACCAATGGGCAAGCGTTCAGTTTGCTCAACGCGGGAGATAAATTCAGGGATCCCATCGATATCGACGTTCTCTGGTAGGTTACCCGCTAGGCCCATGATGATGGCTGTATCGGTATGGTGGCCTTTACCGGTCCAAGAGAGGGAGCCATAAACATCGACATTAATCCGCGTGATATCGCGGATTTTGCCGCCTGCACGCAAGTCATCAACAAACTGTTTCGCCGCTTTCATCGGGCCAACGGTGTGGGAAGACGAGGGGCCAACACCGATTTTGAAGATATCAAAAACGCTGATCATGTCACAATTACCTCAGGGTAGAAGGGGGCGGCATGCCCACTCACAGAAATGTTGGAGATCCATGACACGTGTTTGTTTCAACGCAGGCCACTGAACCAGATGTCCGTAGTGTAACCATAAAAATGATAAAAAAAGTTGAAATAGGTCTATTTTTGTTGAATCTGTGGGGCGAGTATAAAAATTAATTTTTCACTGATCCATGTTGTTACACCATCAGCCTGCAACACATCAGAACGGTTGCCAAGCTCAATAGCAAAGGGGCTGAATCATCAGCCCCTTGTGTATAAAAACTAAGTATATTGATATGTAGAGCATTAAAACCAGCGTTGCACCGCCTCTTTGGCAGGGATCCCACCAGCATGGACGACCTTGTCATCGATGACGACTGCGGGCGTGGACATCACCTTGTACTTCATTATTTCGGGCAATGACTCGACCTTTTCAAGCTGTATTTCAACCCCCAGCTCATTTACTACTTGTTGGATAAGCTGGACGGTGTGCTTGCAGTTGGCGCAGCCCATACCCAGCACTTTTACCTGTTTCATCTCATACTCCTCATCAAGAAATTAACGGCGATACGAAGTTAAACACCCACCCAACCAGCGTGAAGGAAACCAGTAGCACCAGCAGCAAGGTGCCCAGTAACTGCCACTTCATCACTTGTTTGAGCAGAATAAATTCAGGAAAACTGGCCGCCACTGTGCTCATGCAAAACGCCAGTGTGGTACCGATTGGCAGACCGTTGACGATCAGGCTCTCCATTACCGGGATTATCCCGGTCGCATTCGAATAGAGGGGAATGCCGATCAGTACCGCAGCCGGAACGGACCACCATTGACCGGCACCAAGGTGTGAAGCAATCCAGCCCTCAGGGACAAAGCCATGAAGCGCGGCGCCGAGTCCCACACCGACCATGACCCAGAGCCACACCCGTTTGAAGATGGTGATTGTTTCATCTTTAGCAAAGGCATGACGCTTGGCCAGCGAGAGGCTCGGGGCATCGGTATGCTGCTGGACGATATCACTTTGCTGATGCTGCCCCTGCTTGAGGGCCTCGGCGGCAAAATCGGCCAGCCAGCGTTCGGCTTTTATCTTGTCCAGAAAGGCCCCACCGAGCATGCCAACCGCCATGCCAACCACCACGTAAATCAGGGTAAACTTCCAGCCCAGCAGACTGATCAGCAACAGGACGGCCACTTCATTGATAAGCGGTGAGGTAATGAGAAAGGCCATGGTGATCCCGAGCGGGATACCGGCTGAGGTGAAGCCGAGGAACACCGGGATGCTCGAACAGGAGCAGAAGGGAGTAATCGCACCAAAGCCTGCGCCCAGTAAATAGCACCAACCCTCGGTGCTTGCCCGCCAGATAGTCCCTCACCCGTTCGGCATTCAAAGAGGCCCGCAGCATGGCCACGATGTAGATCATGGCCAGCAACAGCGCAAAGATCTTGCTCACATCTTCCACGAAGAAATGCAGTGCATCTGCCAGCTTGGTTTGCGGGTTCAGGCCCCATTGCTGGTAGACCAGCCAGCTGGCGAGATCGGTGAACATTTGAAACATAATGGCTCCATCAACATTGGTGTTATCCAGAAGACGTAGCATGTCAGTAAAGGATGCTCATTTTTTTCGTTTTTTTTTGCTTGCGCTGCGATTGCACGGTTGGTGCCTAGCCCCACCATCAATCACTGAATACCAGCGAGTCAAGGACCCCTTGCCCGCTATGCACCCCTCCTTCTGTCGATTTGGCTGATTTGCTACGCAGCAGATATCCGGCAACGCGCGCCTGCGTGCAGGCCAGGTTGCCATCCATCTGAACGGTGAATATCCCCAGTTCACTGATCAAATCCGTCACCTGCTGCAGCTCTGCTTTGCGCACTATCCAGGCTGGCATAGGTCTGGGAACAGGATGTAGCCGGCGCATCAGTGACCAGGATGGATATTGCCGGGGATCCAGCGTTGCCAATGTTGTCAGGATATCTGCCCCAAACAGACAATGGCCACCCCCTTCACCCTGATTTTTAAGCACCCAATTATCTGCGGGCGCCGCTGCTATAAAGTGTGTGCTATCAGGGGTAATAGGGTGCATCTCTCCTAGCACCTCTTTTACTGTGTCAGCCTCTTGCGGAGTCAGACCAAATGAAGTCAATTGCGTTGTCTTCAGACCTGACAGGCGCATTTGTACCCGTTTGCTGGTCGCCAATTGCTGGGCGACCGTGGCATTGACAGCGACTCTGTGTTGCTCAATCAATACTCGGATCCCCATCAGCGCTCGGCAGCATGACGGCTCGTTGAGATCTGCAGCCTCATAATCCGAATATTGGTATCCGGCTCGCAGATAGACGGTATCGAGTGGGCCGACCCCATCGAGGATCAGGCGCTCGTTAGCCCCGGTGCTTAATTGATTGTGAAGCTCGCGAAAGGTTCTGCGCTGGGTCTCTATCCCTTTGTGCTGGAGTGCCAGCTCAAGCAGGTGTTGATCAAACACATTGTTTTCATGCTCCTGCACAATTATCAGAAACCTGGCCGGGCCAGGGTCGCCAAACTCGTGCTTAATCTTGAACGTGGCCTCAGCAATGCCTGCGGACAATCCTTCAATGGCATCATTGCCGACCAGCTCACCGCTTGTCTGATAGAGCGCTTGCATGTATGCCGCAGGCCATTGCCGCTGCAGATAGTGGTGCAGTTCATGGATCCGCTGACCAAATGGCCCCATACCCGCGGCGATGCCATTGAACTCGACCAGCTTGTGGCCATCTTGTTTGTCGTCCATAAAGTCGCTGCGCATGATGAGCAATGGCAACCGGGGAGCCTTGGTGGCGGATGAGTGGATCTGTTGATGCATGTCGAGCAGGGCTGAAAAGAAGGGATCGCCCGCCGTAATGGGGTGAATGGCATCATATAAAAAGCCATGATCTTCACTGATGGCATAAATTAGTTTGCTTAAGGCCTGCGCTGCCTGGGTTACATGCTGGTAGTCCCTTCTGCGGATGGGGGTCGGCGCTAGGGTAAATGGAGTATGCACGGCGCCATAGGGGGACGTCTTAAACGCGACACCGTGGGTTAATGCCCACTCAACGGCATCATCTTTAGCTTTTTGGAGACCAAGAGAACTCATCATACATTCCTGATTATCGGCTCACTGAGCGGAAAAATGTCTATCCCATGCTCACACGGCATGGTTGTTAACCTGTTGTTTTAGCTGGAACCCTTGAACATCATCAAAGGCCAAGGTCACGACCTTGGCCTTTTTGCAGAGCAGGGCTGATAGCTTATTTCATGACTTACGTTACGGCTTGGCTCAAGCAACGGATGCTATTACTTACGGCGTGAAGCTTGGTGATCTGGGCACCGCTCATGATCATGCCTTCTCACCGCCATAGTTGCGCTTCATGCGCAGGGCCACATTGACCAGCGCAATCAGCACTGGCACCTCGACCAGCGGGCCGATGACACCGGCGAAGGCCTGATCCGAGTTCAACCCGAAAACTGCGATGGAAACCGCAATGGCCAGCTCGAAGTTGTTACCGGTCGCAGTAAAGGCGATGGAGGCGTTTTTGTCATAGGGGATGCCCAGCTTCTTGCCGATCAGAAAACTGCTAAAGAACATCAGTACGAAATAGACCACCAAGGGCAGCGCCACCCGCAGCACATCCATGGGCAGCTCAATGATCATCTCCCCCTTGAGGCTGAACATCAGCACTATGGTGGCCAGCAGGGCGATCAGGGTGATGGGGGAGATAGCCGCAATAAAACGCTCGGTATACCACTGCTCCCCTTTCAGTTTGACCAGATAGTGACGGCTCAAAAAGCCGGCCAAAAAGGGAATACCCAGATAGATCAGCACGCTTTGGGCGATATCCAGCATGGTGATATCCACCGCGAAACCCTGCAAACCAAACAGCGGCGGCAGCACAGTAATGAACAACCAGGCCATGAAGCTGTAGGTGAGGATCTGAAAACCGCTGTTGAGTGCCACCAGACCCGCGCCGTACTCCTTGTTACCCCCGCCAAGATCGTTCCACACCAGCACCATGGCGATGCAGCGTGCCAGACCGATCAGAATGAGACCCACCATGTAGCCCGGATAGTCATGCAAGAATATCAGGGCTATCGCAAACATCAGGATGGGGCCAACCAACCAGTTCATCACTAAGGAGAGGGTTATCGCCTGACGGTCGCGGGTCATGGTGCCTATGGTGGCGTAGTTCACCTTGGCCAGCGGCGGATACATCATCAAGATGAGACCGATGGCGAGCGGCACATTAGTGGTGCCAACTGACATCGCCTCATTCCACTGCGCCACCTGAGGGAACAGGTAGCCAATGCCCACCCCGATGGCCATGGCGACAAAGATCCAGAGGGTGAGATGGCGGTCGAGAAAGCGCATTTTTTTGCTGACGGGCAGATTATCGCAGCAGGCTGTATGACTCATTAAGAGACTCCATGAGGGGTGGATGACGTGGCAGGCTGCTGGCGCGGCAAGCCGATAGAGATAAACGCCGCCAACAGGATAAAGAGGGTGGAGATCCAAAGGCAGGCTTCAAGCCCGTAGAGCTGGAACACCAGCCCAGAGAGCAGGGTGCCGAGCAGGCGGCCCAAGGCATTGGCCATGTAGTAAAAACCCACATCCAGCGATACGCCATCGGCGCCGGCATAGCTGACGATGAGGAAGCTGTGCAACGAAGAGTTGATGGCAAACAGCGCGCCAAACACCATCAAACCGCCCACTAGGCTGATGGCCGGATGCACGTCATAGTGCAGCGCCAGCGCAATCAGGGCGGGGATCAGCGCCAACGCGAAGGCCCAACGCATCGCTGCCCTGCCATCGGGTACCCGTCCCTCTCGCTTACCAGTAAAGCGGGGGGCCTGGGTCTGAACCACGCCATAAGCAATGATCCAGAGCGCCAGAAATCCCCCCACATACTCGTGATCCCAGCCAAAGCTGGAGGCGAGGTAGACAGGCAACGCCACCACAAACCAGACATCACGGGCACCAAACAGGAACAGTCTGGCCGCCGACAGGTAATTGATGGCGCGGCTCTTAGAGAAGATCTCTCGGAACTTGGGCTTGTGCTTGGCTTTGCCAAGATCCCGTTTCAGGGTCAGCACGCTGACGCACCACACCAGCGCCAATGCCAGCGCCATAACCAGCACGGCCCCCTGAAACCCAAGCAGGGTCAGCAGGGCGCCACCTAGGAAAAAGCCTATCCCTTTTAAGGCATTCTTCGAGCCAGTCAAGAGTGCCACCCACTTGTAGAGCTGACCCTGTGCCTCTCCCGGCACCAGCAATTTGATGGCGCTTTTGGCGCTCATCTTGTTGAGGTCTTTGGCTATCCCCGACAGCGCCTGCGCCGCCATCACCCAGGGCACCGTCAGCCAGAGCGACGGCACCAGCAGCATGCCCAATGCCAGCACCTGGAGGGCGAGGCCTATGTTCATGGTGCGGTTGAGCCCAAGGTGAGCGCCGAGCCAGCCCCCCACCAGATTGGTCACCACCCCGAAGATCTCGTAAAAGAGAAACAAGAAGGCGATGGCCAGCGGGCTGTAACCGAGTCCGTGGAAGTAGAGCACCACCAACATGCGCAGCGCGCCATCGGTCAGGGTAAAGGTCCAGTAGTTACCAGTCACTAGCAGATACTGGCGGATCTCGGGGGAGAGGCGGGTCAGAGCCATGGTCAGGTTATCCTTGCGCCTTGTCCATTTGACCCACCATACGCATCAGCTCGGCGGTGCGGTTGGCATAGCCCCACTCATTGTCATACCAGGCGTAGATCTTCACCTGGGTGTCGCCCACCACCATGGTGGAGAGTGCATCAATGGTGCAGGAGCGCGGATCGGTTTTGTAATCCACCGACACCAAAGGGCGCTCTTCATAGCCCATGATCCCCTTGAGCTCGTTCATGGCGGCGGCCTTGAGCAAGCCGTTGACCTCGGCTGCGGTGGTCTGGCGGTTCACCTCGAACACGCAATCGGTGAGGGAGGCGTTAGCGAGCGGTACCCGCACCGCATGACCGTTCAGCTTGCCCTTGAGCTCGGGGAAGATGTGGGTGATCGCGGTGGCAGATCCGGTGGTGGTGGGGATCAGGCTCAGGCCGCAGGCGCGGGCCCGGCGCAGATCGCTATGGGGGGCATCCAAAATGGTCTGAGTGTTGGTGATGTCATGAATGGTGGTCATGGAGCCGTGCTTGATGCCCAGTTGCTCGTGGATCACCTTCACCACCGGCGCTAGACAGTTGGTGGTACAAGAGGCCGCCGTCACGATAGGGTGCAGCGCCTTGTCGTAGAGATGGTGGTTGATCCCCATGACGATGTTCAGCACACCCTCTTCTTTAACCGGTGCGGTGACCACAACTCGCTTTACCCCTTGCGCCAGATAGGCACCCAGCAGGGCCTTGGTTTTCATCTTGCCGGAGGCCTCGATCACCACATCACAATCAGACCAGTCAGTCTGACCGATCTCTTTGTTGCGAGTACAGAGGATGCGCTGGTCACCGATCACCATCTCGTCGCCTTCGTTGCTCGCTTCATGATGCCAGCGGCCATGGACTGAATCGAAGGTGATGAGGTGTGCCAGCGAGGCAGCATCGCCAGCCGGATCATTGATGCGCACAAACTCCACATCCGTCCAGTCGAAGGCGGCGCGAAATGAGAGACGGCCCATACGGCCAAACCCGTTGATACCCACTTTGATTGTCATGCTGTGTTCCTTAACCGGCGAAGGCGTAATAGGTGTTGAGATAGTTAACATGGGGGGTCAGCGTCAGCGCCTTGGGGCGCAGCCCTTGTACCAGCGACTTGACCTGGGTAGGGGCGTAGCCCGCTTCTAGCAGCAAGATGGCTGCCATTAGCCCGGTACGGCCCGAGCCACCCCGGCAATGAATAGCCAGGGTCTGACCCGCCGCCAGACGCGCCAGCAGATCTGCTTTGTGGTTGGCAAAGGCGGCGGCAAACGGTGCTTCGGGGGCGCAATCGTCCTCCACCGGTAGCTGAACCCAGGCCAGCCCCAACGCTTCGCATTCGGCGGGCAGGCTAGTTGCGTGGAATTCGCAGAGCTCGGCATCGGGCATCATGGTGACTACCCCATCAGCGCCCGCTTGTTGCAGGATCTTGATGGCGTCCTTAAGCGAGGCCTCTTTGGTACCGGGGCAGGGGGTGAAGATAAGGCGGGCGCCATTATCTAAGTTCAGGATGTCAAAGGGGTGCATGGTTGACAGAAACTCCATATCCAATGGGTTAAGTTAAAAACGAGGCATGCTCACAGCTGGCCGTAACGTTGGCCTGAGCGCGGAGACTGGGCTTGTTGCAGCGTTAGCCATTAACAGCAAGCACTCCCAGACGATGACCCTGTAGCTATCCCGCAAGTTTGCGGGTGACCGCCACAACACTCGTCGGTGAGGTAACCGATCAAGTCGAGCATCAAGGGAATATTGGCGCGGTAACGCAAGAAACGGCCCTCTTGCTCCACTGACACAAGCCCTGCATGTAACATGGCTTTGAGATGAAATGAAAGAGTGTTCGGAGCGATCTCCAGCTCACTGGCAAGCTGGCCCGCGACCATACCCTCGAGTCCCGCCTTGACCAGTAGCCGCCATACATCGAGGCGGATGCCAGATGCAAGGGTTTCGAAGACTTTAGTCGCTGTTTCTTTGTTCATTTGAACCTCTTCATTCATTTCATGGTTACAACTATACAAGAGTAGTTGAACTATTCAACCCACCCAATCCTTGCTATCGATTTGTTTAGATAAAAAATCGGTTTGACCCGAGGGCGGTTTGCATAAATGACAAAGGGCCTTCTGATCTAGAAGGCCCTTTTGTTCATCGCAGTCAGTTGGTCGTTGCACTGTATTGATAACGGCATCAACAAATCGGTGAGGGTTGCAATATATGGTTTCAAAGCCCGTCGTTACTGGCGATTTGTCGCGGCTTGATTAATCCGGCTTAGATGAAAAATCACAAGGTATGAGTAAAGAGAGCGCGTTTCTTGGGGGAGCTCAACGCTGTGTTACTTATCAGTGGCTGATAAAAAAAGAGTGCAGGGATAAGCGATCTACTGACTTAGCAAGAATAAGCAGGTTTAGAACTGGGAGATGGAGGGCAAAGATACGGCAACTAAGGTAAAAAAAACGGTGAACACAGCAGTAACAACAAATTCTTTCATGTTTTGACCTAGGTAATTTGTGAATACAATGAAGATACCACACAAAGGCCCTTATAACCAAAGAATGTGTGTATAAACAACCATCTTGAGTAAATTACGCAATGAAATGATGATTTTATTCACTTTATGGTTTATTTATCAACGGTTCGATTGTTGAATGCTAAAAGCTGAAGAGCTAATAGATAAATTGCTTTCATATCAACTTGTTATCATTGATTTAGTAAGGAGTTAAATGGGGGTATAGGGGGGCGATTGAGCAGTAGGTTATCGAGGTGCAATCAACATGACCATATTTGGCCATTTTATGCAGTAAATGGTGTGTCTATCAGCATGTTAGTGCGTTTTAGTATAGTTAACCCATCAAAACAGTGGGTCATGAGCAGTGACAACGAAATGGTGTTGTTTGTTGGTGCCTATTGTCTGTGTTTACAGCCCGTTACGTTCACCGGCTAGCCAAGGAGAGCTGTTCGTAATCGTTTATCCCTAGGTTGTCGCGAACCCTATCATAAAAAAAACCCTCCAGCGGAGGGTTTTTGCCACATGTATTAAGCCATCTTCACTTAGAACAAAGTAGTAGAGAGATCATACAGCTCTTGATTGAACGGGCGCTTTAAGTTCTCGATACAGTCAATAATGTCATGGTGAACCATCTCATTACCCTGGATCCCAACACAGCGACCGCCGTGGCCTGCGAGTAGTTGATCAACCGCAAATGCCCCCATCCGGCTAGACATGATACGGTCACGGGCTGTAGGTGAACCACCCCGTTGGATATGGCCCAAGATAGTGGCACGGGTTTCACGACCAGTCAGTGCTTCGATATCTTTGGCCAGTACGTTGACGTCTGTAACATGTTCACAGATGGTGATAATGGCGTGTTTTTTGCCTTTGAGTTCACCTTCTTTGATTTGTTGCAGCAGTTTTTCTTTATCAAATTCGACTTCTGGCACAATCACATACTCGGCGCCACCGGCAACCGCAGCTGACATCGCCAGATCACCACAATGACGGCCCATGATTTCAACAACAGAAATACGGTGGTGGGAGCTGCAGGTATCACGTAGGCGATCAATGGCATCAACAACGACGTTGAGCGCAGTATCAAAACCGATTGTAAAGTCAGTACCGGCGATATCATTGTCGATCGTGCCTGGCAAACCGATGCAGGGGAAACCCTGTTCGGTGAGTTTTTTAGCGCCCATATAGGAGCCATCACCACCAATAACAACGAGCGCATCGATGTTGTGTTTTTTCAAGTTTTCGATGGCTTCAGCCCGCACCGCGGGATCTTTAAAGGCGGGGAAACGAGCAGAGCCTAAGAAAGTACCGCCACGATTCACGACATCGGAGACACTGTGGCGCTCCAACTTAACGATGCGGTCTTGGTGCAGACCAAGATAGCCGTCATAAATACCGTAAACTTCCAAGCCATGATGCAAACCGGCGCGCACTACCGCGCGAATGGCTGCGTTCATGCCCGGTGCGTCGCCACCGCTGGTTAAAACACCAATACGTTTGATTTGTTTGGTCATGAGTGCCTCTGGAACTGAGTTGTCAAATATGAAACTGTAAAAAGATAAGCCAATGTCATCATATCGGCTTTCATATGGCGCCTTGCCATAGGAAAAACGATATAAGAGAGGGGCAAGCCCCTCTCTTTGCGCGTCATGGTAATTACTTAGCAGCGCCTGCGATGATTTGGGAGAAATCATCCACTTTCAGGGATGCACCACCTACCAAGCCACCATCGATATCTGGCTGACCGAACAGGTTAGCTGCCGTTGCGCCAGTGACAGAGCCACCGTACAGGATTTGTACTTTAGCCGCGACCGCGCCATCAAATCCTGCCAGGTACTGACGGATATGCGCGTGGATAGCTTGTGCGATTTCAGGCGTCGCAGTTTTGCCAGTACCGATAGCCCAGACTGGCTCATATGCAACAACCGCATTGTTAAAAGAGGCGATGCCACAACGGTCAATAACGGCTTTGAGTTGGGTCTCAACCACATTTTTAGTGATGCCAGCTTCGAACTGCTCGAGGGTCTCACCGATACACAAAACAGGGATTAGCCCCCCATTTTGAATCGCTTCGTATTTGGCAGCAACAACGTCGTTGGTTTCTGCATGCAGAGTACGGCGCTCACTGTGGCCAACGAGAGAGTAAGTGCAGCCGAAAGATTTCAGCATTGAAGGAGCGTTCTCACCAGTGAAAGCGCCAGACTCATGAACGTCTGCGTTCTGTGCACCGTAAGCAATCTTGCTACCTGCGGTCAATTGCTCAACCAGACCCAAAAAGATAACGGGTGGGCAAACTGCAACTTGTACAGAAGGATGTGCCGCCGCTGCCGGGGTCAGTCCATTGATCAGTGCTTCAACAGAGGCTTTAGTGCCGTTCAGTTTCCAGTTACCCATTACCAGGTGCTGTCTCATCTTGTCATTCTCCTAGGCATTTGATTGCGCGATATTATATGAATTGAACCGCGCCCAAGATAGCCGACCCAGCGGCAAATAACGTAATTTTTTTTCGCTTTCCTGATCCAAATCAGAAATAAAAGGTGTGATTGCTTATTCGTTAACCTGTCCACGCAAGCGGGCCCACCCAATTCCAATCCATTCATGGATGGCCGCTTCTGAATACATCAGATAGCGGCCCTTAGGTAAATAAGTGTAAAGCGGGAGTGTAAGTTGGCTTTGCTTGGCGGTGTAATCGGTGGGTGCGGGCACCGCATTTAGTCCCTGATGTTGATATAGCGCCATGGCGCGTGGCAGGTGAGTCGCGGAGCTAACAAGGGCGGTATGTTTGCCTTGTAGATAGCGACTGATACTCACCGCTTCATCATGGGTATCTTTATTGTGCTCAAATAACGTTATCCGAGTTCGAGGGATCCCAAGGCTCATTGCCATACGCGCATTGACATCGGCGTTAGAGAGCGGATCGCCAGAGGCATAACCCGAGAAGATGAGCTCTGCGTTAGGGTAAGCCTGTGCCAGCCTCACCCCCTCAAGGGTGCGTGCCTGTGCAATATTGTTTTGCCAAGCACGCTCTGGCACTGCGGGATCGCTGACATGGCCGTTGCCGAGTACCACAATAGCCTTGATATCAGGGTGCAGGCTCACCTCAAAGGGTGGAAATGTTTGCTCAAGTCCTCTGGCCAATTGATAGCTGACCGGCCTCATTCCCATCAGCGTCACTATCAGCAACGCGAGCGTGGCAAGCAGCTTGCCGGTTTTTTGAAAACGGGTAAACCAGAGCAGCAGCACGGCAATGAGCAGCATAGAGAGGGAGAAAGGGAGCGGCATCAGTAACTGTCCTAGCCACTTTTTGAGCATAAACACGGCAGATCTTTCCTTGAGTTTTCACTAAATAGAGGATGTGACAGAATACCCTTCTTTTTCATCAGGCCCAATGCAGTGACCAATGTTGAGTTTCTTTTGCAGCAAGATCAGAGTTTTGACGGCCGAGCTGACAAGTTTGCCCGTAATATTTACGACTCCACTAAGGGGCGGATCCGTACCACGATTGTCTGGAGTGATATTGAAGCGTGCCTTGAACGCTTGGGTGATCGGCCACTGCGGATCCTCGATGCGGGGGGGGGATTTGGCTATTTTGCGCAAAAATTAGCAGCGATGGGCCATCAGGTTGAGTTGTGCGATCTCTCCATGGATATGCTGGATCTTGCGCGCGTTCAGATTGCCAAACAAGGTCTGCAAGACAACATTCGTCTCATCCATTGCCCCATTCAAGAACTCGGGATGCATGTGACGGGAACCTTTGATCTGGTGCTCTGTCACGCGGTGCTCGAATGGCTTGCAGAGCCTCGCCAGACCCTGCTTGGTCTGTTTCCTTTCGTGAAAGCGGGGGGCATACTGTCGCTGCTTTTTTATAACCGCAATGGCCTGTTGTTTCAAAGTTTGTTGGTGGGCAATTTTGACTATGTTCGGCTTGGTTTGCGCAAAAAACGCCAGCTCCCACTGACCCCGACTAATCCACAATTACCCGAGCAGGTGTATGACTGGATCGAGCAAGGGGGGCTTGCGATCGTCGGTAAGACCGGGGTGAGGATGATCCACGACTATATGCGCAACAGAAGCGATCAGGTTGAAAAGTTTGACGATCTATTGGCCATGGAGCAGCAATATTGCCGTCAAGAGCCCTTTGTCGGGCTTGGGCGTTATATCCATGTGATGGCGCAAAAACCCCGCTGCTGATACCCGATGTTGACGGGACTTGACGCGACAATGGACACGACAACTTGACGCGACAATGGACATGACAACATAAAAGGCTGTGCCAATTTTGAAATCCTCACCGGTGGGCGAGGTGTGTCATGGTGAGAGCATATAGATGCAAATGAGCAGCAACGAAATGGTCGGATGTTTCACCATAAGACCATTTAGATGTAGAAAACTTACAACGAGATGGTGACGTCATGATGAGTACCTCCCGTACCCTGCCTGAGATGGTGGGATGGGTCAAACAGGAGGGCTTGGCGCTAAGCCTGCCCACCGACCGGTTGGCTTTTCTAATTGCAATCAAGACGTTATCTGAAGATACGTCAGATTTGTCAGAAGCGGCGCTGCACGATGCCTTTGGCTACGTGAGCAATGCATTTGGTCAGATGGATGAGACCCTCAGTGGCCGCGCCAACAACGCCATTAATGACCTTATTCGTCAGCAGCTGCTGGCACGTTTTAATACCGACATGGTGGCGGGGGAGAGTCTTTATCGCCTATCGCGCCTTGGGATCGGGATCGTTGAGTTTTTTATGGAGCAACGTCAGGTTGACTCCATCAAATTGTCCATTTTGCTTGAACACCTTGCCGCCGAACTCGATACCGCCCGTAAAGCGGCCCTTGAAACCAATACCCGTGAGCAGTGGGATGCCGAGGTGATGCCACGGCTGACATTCTCCCTTGAGGAGACCCTCGGGCGCATTGATTTAACTCAGCGCGCCATGGATGAGCAGCAAAATCAGGTCAAAAGCGAGATTGCGGCGCTACTGACTCAAAACTGGGTAGATGCCATTCATAGCTGCGAAAAACTGTTACATGAAACGGGCCAAACCCTGCGGGAGTTACAAGATACCCTCGATGCGGCAGGTCATCGGTTGCAAGCGGGGCTCCTTAATATTCAGGAAGTGGCCCAGGGACGTGATGATCTGTTTCACGTCGAGGCGCTGACCCACGCTTTGCAAGGACGTCTTGATGTCATCACGAGTTGGGGCCAACAGTGCATTGAGCTCTGGTCTCGCTACGATCGGCATGTTCATAAATTTATTCGTAACGCCATCGATATGGATAAGAACCGCGCTTTTAGCCAGCGGCTGCGCGAGTCTATTCGCCATTTTGAGCAGCATAATTTCTTGCTCAAAGTAGCAGAGGAGCCCCGTCTCTTGGAGCTACGTGATGAAACCATTGCCAGCCATGATGAAGAGGTGACCGGTGAGGTGCCCTTGGAGATGGAATATGTGGAAATGGTCGATATTAACCAAGCGCTATCTGAGCGTATTGAGCGCTACCTTGCGCGTTATTGTACGCAAGGCCAGCAGCTAGATGTGGCGGATGTGCTGCGAGAATATCTGCTCGATTACCCCGCCCATGCCCATTTTGATGTGGCGCGTCTTTTGATAGACCAGGCCGTGCGCCTCGGTCATGCCAGCGGTGAACGTGAATTGCATCGTCAACCCGCATGGAAACCCATTAACCAAGCTGGATCCAAGGTTCAGGCCTATGTCATTGATCAATACTGAATTTCCTATACAACTGCGACTTGCAGAGGCGATAGCTAACCCCTTGTTTCCGCGTATCGATACGGCGTTACGCTCGGGTCGACACATCAGTGCCGATGATTTCGAATTTCATTCGGCGCTGAGCGAGTACCACCAAGAGTTAGAAGCGTTCTACGACCGCTATCAGGTTGAGCTTATCAAGGCGCCTGAGGGGTTCTTTTATTTGCGCCCCCGTCCGAGCGCCGAGATAGGCACCACTATCTTGTCAGAGCTCGATATGCTGGTGGGCAAAGTGCTTTGTTACCTCTATCTCAGCCCAGATCGGATCGCCTCGGAGGGGATTTTTACCATGGTTGAACTGCAAGAAGAGGTGCTTGGGCTTGCAGATGAGAAACAGCTACTGCGCATGGTCAATAGCCGATCTGGTGGCACCGATCTGGACAAGAAAAAGCTGCTAGAGAAGATCCGCACCTCTATGCGCCGCCTGCGCCGACTTGGGATGATCACTGTGCTTGGCAACAGTGACAAATTTCGGGTCAACGAATCCGTCTTTCGGTTTGCTGCCGATGTGCGTTCTGATGAAGACCCACGGGCTGTGCAGCTACGGATGATCCAAGAGGGTGAGGCCATCTTGCACGATGACGAGATGTCAAGCAGTGAAGCGGTGTTAGACGAGGGGGCAGAGCCTGATGAAGAACAGCTTGAACTGGAGGTTGCAGATGATCTGCTGCGTTAAATCCAAGACCCAGATGGAGAAACTGGCGTGAGAGGTAAATTTAAATCCCTGACTATGGTCAACTGGAACGGTTTTTTTGCTCGCACTTTTGATCTTGATCAGCTGGTGACCACCCTGTCTGGTGGCAACGGTGCGGGTAAATCCACCACGATGGCCGCGTTTATTGCTGCGCTTATCCCCGACCAGTCGCTGCTGCATTTTCGTAATACTACCGAGGCCGGATCGAGCAGTGCTTCGCGCGATAAAGGGCTGTATGGCAAGTTGCAGCGGGGTTCTTGCTACTCCATGCTGGAGGTGATGAATAGCCGCGAGCAGCGGATCTGGGTCGGGGTTCATCTTGAACAGATCCAAAACCGTGACAACAAGGTCAATATCACCCCGTTTGCATTGGTCGATGTCCCCGAAAATGTGCAACCCACCGATCTGCTGCTGGAAAGACTGGAGGGCGGTAAGGGGCGCATTCGTCCATTTGTCGATCTAAAAGCGGCAGCGGCTGAGCTGAGCAACCTAAAGGTGACTAAGTTCAACTCGGTGAGTGATTATCACAATTTCATGTTCGAATACGGGATCACCCCGAAAAAGTTGCGAGATCAAAAGGATCGCGGCAAGTTTTATCGCCTGATTGAAGCGTCCCTTTACGGTGGTATCTCTTCATCGATTAGCCGCTCCCTGCGTGAATATTTGCTACCGGAGAACTCCGGAGTACGTAAGGCCTTCGCCGATATGGAGGCAGCGATCTACGAGAACCGCCGCACCTTAGAGGCGATCAAAGAGACTCAAGGTCAGCGGGACCTGTTTAAAAACCTGATCGCTGAAACGACCCACTATGTGGCCGCTGATTATGTGCGTAATGCTGCCGAGAAGAACCGACTGTCAGAATTGGCACTGAACGCCCGTCAGGAGCTGGTGGGTAAACGTCGCATCTTGGCTGAAGAAAAGCAGCGAACCATCTATTTAATGGATGAGGTAGAGCAGTTAGCTAGCCGCGAAAAATTACTGACGGCAGAGGCTGAATCTGCAGCGGAACACTTAAGCAAAGTGTTAGCGGCAGTGCTGTTACAAAAGAAAATTGAGTCTTACCGCGCAGATCTTACTGATCTGTGTGACAAATTAGAGCAACAACAGGCGATTGTTGAAGAGATCCACGGCCAGCTGCTAGAGGTTGAAGAGAGCAAAGAGTTGGCCCAATCGGAAGTTGATAGCCTCAAGACTCAGTTAGCTGACTACCAGCAGGCGCTAGATATTCAGCAGACTCGCGCCATCCAGTACCGTCAAGCGGTGCAGGCATTAGAGACCGCTCGCCAGCAGTGCGAGTTACCTCAGTTAACCGCTGAGCAGGCCAGTGAGACCTTGCACCAATTTCGCATGGCCGAGCAGAGCCTTACCAGCCGAGTGCTGGGAGCTGAGCAGCAATTAGCGCTGGCAAAGGCCGCCGTCGCCGAGCATCAAGCCGCACTTGCCCTGCTGCTTAGCATTGCTCCTGACACGGCCCGAGACGCCGCGTGGCCCACCGCGCAAGCGCTACTCAAACGTCAAATTGAAGATAAGGCCCGTATTGCGCAGGGGCAGGGGATACGCAGTGCGTTAGCACGACTTGAAAAAGAGCATGAAAGTCAGCAAACCCTGTTTGCGATACGCGATGAGCTGCAAGCGGCCAGTGGTCAATCCATTGCTAGCCGCGACGAACTGACGCTTTTTTTAGAGGCTCAGCGTACTGGGCAAGAGGCCATCAGTGAACAGCAAAGCGAGCTAAACCAGCGCCGGACTAGTCTTGAGCATCAAAGCACCCAATTGGGGCATGATATAGACGAGTTAATCCAATTGGCGCCGCGCTGGCTTAAATCCTTTGAAAAACTCGAGCAATTGCGTGAGCAAAGTGGGTTGCCTCTTGTGAGCGCAGAAGCCTTGTCGGCTGGGATGCAACAAGTGCTCGATAAAGAGCGCGAGTTCGAGCAAGAGAGTAACCGCATCGCGGCCCACAAACAGGCGCTTGAGCAGCAGATCCATAACCTACAGCTTGGGGCTGGGGAGGCCGATCCACGCTTATCCCGTATTGCCGAGCAAGTAGGCGGGGTTCTGCTGTCTGATGTGTATGACGATATCTCCATTGAGGATGCGCCTTACTATTCTGCCCTCTATGGTCCTGCTCGCAGCGCATTGGTAGTGCTAGATCTAGACGGTGCGATTGAGCGACTCAAAAAGTTGGAAGATTGTCCTGAAGATATTTACCTCATTCAGGGTAACCCAGACTCTTTTGATGAAGATTTGGTCGAAGCCGATGAGCTCGGAGATGCGGTATTGGTGCGCACCAGTAAGCGCCAAGTGCGGTTCTCACGTTATCCTGAGTTACCCCTATTTGGTCGCGCAGCCCGTGAAAAACGCATCGAACAACTTGATCTTGAACGCGAAGCCTTGATTGAGGGATATGCCAAAGCGAGCTTTGATCAGCAAAAATACCACCGCCTCTATGGTCACTTTCGCGAGTTTATTGGTCAGCATTTGGATATTGCTTTTCAGCCAGATCCGGAAGCGCAAGTACAAGCCAAGCAAGCTCAACTGCGTATAGCGCAAAGTGCTATCAGTGAGTGTGCCAAGCTGCTGACTGATGCCAAAGCCGCAGTCGCACAAATCATGAGATATATTCAGCTGGCGCAAGGGATGCTGCCGTTTGCTCACCTCTTTGGCGAAGCGGATCTTGCGCTGCGTCTTGACGCGGCCCGCTGGGATGTGGAAGCACTGAAACAAGCCGAAGCCTTTATTGCCCAACATGGTAAGGCACTCGAAAAGCTTGAGACAGTGATGCAGGTGCTGCGCCAAGATCCACACGATCTTGCCACCTTGCAGGCAGTATTCGATGAGGCAAACGAATTATTGGCTGAACATAAGCGTCACTGTTATGCGCTCGATCAGCTGGTGGCCCGAGTGCCTCACTTTGCCTATCAGGATGCGCAAGACTTGCTTGGTAAAGCCTCCGAGATGAGTGAGCGTCTTAAAGAGAAGCTCAAGGCTGCCGAGTTGGCCGCCCGCAGTGCCAGTGAGCAGCATAAGCAAATTGCTCTGCGTCACACGGACGCGCTACAGCTGCGTACTGCGCTTGATTCAAGTGTCACTGCCAAACGTCAGACCCTCACTGAGTTTGAACAAGAACTAGCCGCAATGGGGCTAACCCTTGGCGACGATATGGAAGAGAAATCTCGCGCACATAAAAAAGAGATCGAAGAGTTATTGATCCGCACCCGCTCCCGGCGCAGTAGTGCCGAGGCTCAGCTGCAGGTAACTAAGCGCGAGATCGAATCCCTTAGCAGTCGTCTCAAGCTCGAAAGTAAGGATTATTACACGGCCCGTAAATCGTTGGTGGGTCACAAGGCGAGTTGGTCGCGAGTCGTGCGATTGGCACGGGATACCGATGTTGAGAAGCGGTTGAATAAACGCGAGCTTGCCTACTTGGGTAACGATGAGCTGCGTTCTATGTCGGATAAAGCGCTCGGTGCACTGCGAGTCGCAGTCGCTCATGACGAGGCTCTGCGCGATGCACTGCGTCTTTCTGAGGGAAACCGTAGCACTGAGCAAAAGGTTGCGTTTTACGTGCAAGTTTACCGTTATCTCAAAGATCGGATCCGCAATGACATCATCCGCTCTGATGATCCGGTCGAAGCGATTGAAGAGATGGAAATCGAATTGGCACGGTTGACCGATGAGCTCAAACAACGAGAGACCAACTTGTCCCTCTCCTCCCATGAGGTGGCGGCCAAGATCACGAATATTATCCGCCGCGAGCAAAACCGGATCCGAGTACTGAACCAAGGATTGCAGAATATTGCATTTGGTTTAGTGCGAGGCGTGCGGCTTAACGTCAATATTCGTGAGGCCCATACTCGTCTGTTGACGGCTCTGGCAGATCAAAGTGCTATGCACAATGATCTGTTTGCTGATAAAGAACTCAGTTTTTCAGAAGCGATGGCTAAGTTGTTTCAACGGGTTAATCCGCAAGTAGAGCAAGGGGATCGCAGTTATCAGGTGATGGGGGACGTACTGCTTGATTATCGCAACTACCTAGAACTTGAGATTGAGGTTCAGCGTGGTTCTGATGGTTGGTTGCGCGCCGAAAGTGGGGCGCTCTCTACGGGTGAAGCAATCGGTACCGGTCAAGCTATTTTGTTGATGGTGCTGATTAGCTGGGAAGAAGAGTCCCGCCGCTTACGGGGCAAAGATATCGCACCTTGTCGCTTGCTGTTCCTCGACGAAGCGGCACGGCTAGATGGTAAATCTATCGCGACGTTATTTGAGCTTTGTGAACGGCAAGATATGCAGTTGCTGATTGCCGCACCTGAGAACATTAGTCCTGAGAAGGGAACGACTTACAAACTTATCCGTAAGGTGCAAGGAAAGCACGAGCATGTTCACGTCGTAGGTTTGCGCGGATTTGGTTTTAGTGATGATAAATTGATTGCCTGATCTGCTTGGCTAATTTAGCTAAAACATGACAGAAATATATAAAAGTGAGGCTTTAGCCTCCCTTTTAGTTATAGGAATTAAAATTGTATCAGCATTAATTAAATATATGTTTTTGTTTAACTCTATGCATAGAGTTAAACAAAAACATATATTCTAAAGCTAGCCTATAGCGAAATAAAAATATAAACCATGTTCACTATAAAGATTCTCCGCCGAAAAGATGAATGATGGATACTAAAACTGCACATCGAATCGTGATAGCGTAACACGCTCAACAATTGCTCTCATATAACATAACCCTATTTGACTAAAATAGTGGGCGATACGTGGGCGACAAACGAGTAGCGTGGTAAGTGGCTGATAATTTATTGGCTTGATTACATCTCATGATGGGGGTTTTCTATTTAGCACAAAAAGCATATTTTTTGAAAGCTGATAAATATCATAAGTAATGAAAACACTGCGAACAGAATGCTAAAAAATCGGTAGTTCATATTGCAGATAAAAGCAAAAATTTTTAATGCATATATAAGGTAATCTTAGAACTAAAAAATATGATGTTATGTGGTTCAGTAGTCAGATGATCGTCTAACATCAAAACTTGTATATTAATAGTAACTTTAATAAGCACATCAACGATATAGGTGTAAATAATGTAATTTTTCATTATTTACACAGTTAGCGCTACGGGCATTATGTTTATGAAGAGGTAAAATCGGTCTATTCATAGATAGATGCTAATAAATAGGGACATTAAGCCATGGCTTCACAATATGATTTTACCGTAACACTCAATGATCTGGCTTTCATACTTAAACAAATTCAAATATCTGAAAATGCAACAAATGCAGATGGTTCAGTTAATGGAGAGTTACTGCGCGAGTTGGTAACTAGCCCGTTATTACCGTATGGGATACGCACAGTAGATGGATCGTGGAATAATTTATTGCCAGGGCAAGAGCTTTATGGTTCAGCCGATCAATTAATGCCACGATTGACGGATTTGAATTGGCAGACAGCCGATATGGGGGCATACACCACTATTGGTGGTACGGTGGTTGATGCAGATCCTCGCATTATTAGTAATCTGATTTCAGATCAAACAGAAAGTAACCCTGCTGCAGGCGATGCATACCTGAGATCGTTAGATTTACCAGGCGGTGGTACAATCTCAGAAAATGGTAGTCTCACTATTCCTAATATATCCCCTGATATTGGTTTATCTCCGGCATTTAATGGCTGGATGACACTATTTGGTCAATTTTTTGATCATGGACTAGATTTAATTCCTAAAGGTGGCAATGGTGCCGGTTCAGTGGTATTTATTCCGCTACAACCAGATGACCCCTTGTATGTTGAAGGTTCAAATACCAACTTTATGTTATTAACCCGTGCTACTGTCGATGAGGAGTATAATACCACAAACCTGACCACACCGTTTATCGATCAGAATCAAACCTATACCTCTCACCCCTCTCATCAGATATTTTTGCGAGAATATGCATTAGTAGATGGACAACTTGAGCCGACAGGTAATTTACTCGGTGGCCAGTATGGCTTGGCAAACTGGGCAGAGGTCAAAGCACAAGCAGAAAATTTGCTCGGCATTAAGCTAACTGATCAAGATATTTTTAATGTGCCGCTGTTGGCCACTGACCGCTACGGTAATTTGTTGCTCAGTGAAAATGGTAAAGTACAAATTGTGACGACTGATGGGGTATTTGAAGCAAACGGTAGTGAGCTGCCCGCCAATACTATTCGAACCGGTCATGCCTTCCTTGATGATATTGCCCATAGTGCAGTACCCAAGACCGGACTTGTGGCTGATGATGATGATGTAATTGGCGGGGTACAAGCTGCAGGTACGTATGACGATGAGTTACTAGACCGTCATTTTATTACAGGAGATGGTCGTGGGAACGAGAACATAGGGTTAACGGCAGTTCATGCAGTGTTTCACAGTGAGCATAATCGTTTAGTTGAACAATACAAAGCCACATTACTCGGCAGTGGTGATATTGCGTTAATAAATCAGTGGTTGTTGCCTGACCATCAAATTACCGAGATCCCAAGTGATCTCTCGCTACTGCAATGGAATGGTGGGTATCTATTCCAAGCAGGGCGCTTTACCAATGAAATGCAATATCAGCACTTAGTTTTCGAAGAGTTTGCCCGCACGGTTCAGCCTGATATTGATCCTTTTGTTTTCTCTAATACCGCAGATATCAATCCTGCAATTTTTGCCGAATTTGCTCATGTAGTATATCGTTTTGGTCACTCCATGCTGACAGAGACTGTCGACCGTATCGATATTAATATGGAGTCGAGTGATATTGGGCTCATACAAGCATTTTTGAACCCGGTGGCATACAACAACTTCAATGGCGTGGAAATTACCGATCAACAAGCGATAGGTGCCATTGTACGTGGCATGACACAACAAGTTGGTAATGAAATCGATGAATTTATCACAGAAGCATTACGCAATAATTTAGTAGGATTACCGCTTGATTTGGGCGCATTGAATATCGCCCGAGGTAGGGATACAGGCATGCCCACCCTAAATCAGGCTCGGGAGCAGTTCTTTGATCTTACCGGAAATAGCCAGTTACGCCCCTATACCAGTTGGGCCGATTTTGCTGGATACCTGAAAAACCCCGCGTCTATTATCAATTTTATTGCAGCCTACGGTCAGCACGAATTAATCCTTGCGGCGGAAACGGCTATAGAGAAACGAGCCGCAGTAAACTTTCTTCTGTTTGGTGATCAAGGTGATCCACAACGAGCAGATGCTGTGGATTTTTTCAATAGCACCGGTATCTGGGCTACCCAGGAATCTGGTTTGAATATGGTAGATTTCTGGATTGGGGGCTTGGCAGAACGTAAAAATCAATTTGGTGGAATGTTGGGGTCAACGTTTAATTTTGTCTTTGAAACACAAATGGAAATGCTGCAGGAGGGGGATCGGTTCTATTATCTGAGCCGCACACAAGGTCTGAACATGCTTAATGAGTTGGAGGCTAACTCCTTTGCCGCACTGGTTATGCGTAATAGTGACCTAGGTCAAGATGGGTCTTCGCACATCCCTGCCCATTTATTTCAAACACCCGATCATATCTTTGAAGTCAATCAATGGCTGCAAACAGAAACCGATCCTACATGGGGCAATCTGCTCAAAGATCTGCTATTCCCCCTTTTGGTACGCCGTGCAGCGACAGTCGATCTGGATGGTGATGGCAAGTTAGATGGTGCCTACCTTAAATACAATGGCCAGAGCCATGTAGTCCTTGGGGGATCTGCAGGTAACGATACCCTAATCGGTGGTGAAGGGATAGATAGTTTGTGGGGCGATGGTGGTGATGATCGTTTGGATGGTGGTGATGAGGCTGATGTCGTTCACGGCGGTGATGGCGATGACATTATTACCGATTCAGGCACCCCATCAGGAGGTGCGGATTTTCTTCACGGTGATGATGGCCATGATGTGATTTTTTCAGGTAATGGTTTGGATTTGATTTTTGGCGGTAGTGGCAGTGATTTTATTTCGATTGGTGAGGATGCCCAAGAGGTTTTTGCCGGTCGGGATAACGACTTTGTGCTCGGTGGCAGTGCAGGTGATCTATTACTGGGTAATGAAGGTGATGACTGGATGGAAGGGGGTGAGGGTTTTGATACTCTCGCGGGCGAGAACTCAGAGCTATTTTTTAACAGCACGATTGTTGGCCATGATGTACTTAATGGCCAGGGAAATGACACTGATTACGATGGTGAAGCGGGTGATGATATCATGGTACAGGGTGCGGGTATCCAGCGCTCGAATGGTATGGAGGGCTTCGACTGGGCTATTCACAAGGGTGATAACCAAGGAGCCAATTCCGATTTGGGCATCCCCATCTTCGTCAATCAACAAGATTTTATCCTGCGCGACCGATTTGACATGGTGGAAGGTCTGTCCGGTTGGCGTCACGATGATGTTTTGGTCGGCACAGAGCGCCCCTTGGGGACCGCACCGGTGGTTGATAAGCTTGAAGTCAATCACCTTACTCAGGCGGGAGCCGATAGAATTAGTGGGTTGCAGGAAGTGCTAGGGGCAGAGCGAAGTGATAATCCCGATGACGTACTGTTTAATCCCGATGACGGGGGAGACATTCTGCTGGGAGGAGGTGGCAGCGATCGTATTACCGGCAAGGCGGGTAATGACATTATTGACGGCGATGCCTGGTTGAATGTTCGCATCGCGGTGACAGGTCTTGAACATCTGAATATCACCAGTGTGGATAGTATCAATGAGCTTAAGAGTTATATGCTCAACGGTATGCTCAAGCCAGATCAGCTAGAAATTGTGCGGGAGATATTGCATGACAATTCAGGTACTGATATTGCTGTTTATCGGGATATAAGCAGTAATTATACATTTACCAGAAATGCAGATGGTAGTCTCACTGTGGGTCATATCACCCCAGATCCTGATTTACGTCTCGATGATGGTATCGATCGGGTGTTAAATATTGAGAAGTTAGCATTTGCTAATAATGAAGAAATATGGATAACCCAGCAAGAAGCGACAGGGGCACTCGTGTTGAACTCTTTAACTCCCTCCGTCGGTGATAAGTTAACGGTAAGTCTTGAAAATCTTAAAGATAGTAATGGAATAGCTCAAGGGGTAGATATTTCAATCATCTGGCAAGCTTTTATTGATGGAGAATGGATTGCTCAAGAAGCAGGAAATGAGTTTACGGTATATCAAAATGTGCTTGATGCACCATTAAGAGCGACAGCTAGCTTTATTGACCGAATGGGCTATCAAGAAACGTTGATTTCTGAACAAACATTGGCTGTGTTGCCAGCAAATCAGAACACAATAGGCCTCCCTGTTATCAGTGATTTAACGCCTACTGAAGGTATGATGATAACTTCACTGGTCGATACTATAAATGATAACGATGGTTTGAATGGAAATAACTTCCGCTATCAATGGCAAATGCTAGTCGCCGGTGTATGGACCAATATTGTTGGTGCCACGCAAGTCAATTTTATCCCGACTCAAGCCCAAGTAGAAAATCAACTACAAGTGGTAGTGACTGTCATTGATGATGAAGGTAACACACCTGTATTATTGATATCTACACCAACGGACCCTGTCGGTGATTTAATCACAGGGAATAACTTTAGTAATAGCTTGGTGGGGACTGCATGGAGCGATAATTTACGTGGGCAAGGCGGAAATGATATGTTACTGGGCAATGCTGGCAATGATGTTCTTGATGGTGGCGCAGGAAATGATCGCCTTGATGGTGGGGTTGGTTCAGATATATTGTCAGGTAGTACCGGAAATGACACATTCATTATTAATGATATCAATGATTTAGTAAATGAGGCTATTAACGCAGGCACAGACACTGTTGAGACAACGTTGGCTGATTTTACTTTAGCTAGTAACGTTGAACGATTAGTATTTACCGGCACAGGTGATTTTAATGGTGTAGGAAATGAATTAGCTAATCAAATCGTCGCAGGTAGTGGTAATGATACACTGTCCGGATTATCTGGTAATGATATTTTGCGAGGTAATGCTGGCAGTGATCAACTGTTTGGGGGGGAAGGGAATGATACCCTTCAGGGGGGAACTGGAAATGATTTGCTCAGTGGAGGAATCGGTAATGATATTTTACAAGGTGGAGCAGGAAGTGATCGCTTTGTATTTGAAGCTGGTTTTGGTCAAGATCGACTAGAGGGATTTGACGGTAATCCTACGGGTGGTCAAGACTATATGGATCTCGTTTCATTAGGCATTACAGCCAATAGCTTTACCTCTGCTGTTAGTATTACTGCCAATGGGACAAGCACGATAATTAGAATCGGATCTGAAGAGATAAACTTAGTCGGGGTCAACGTGACTAATGTATCAATTGAAGATTTCGTGCTTGCTCAGCCAATAATAGTACCAACGAACAATACACAGTCAGGTATATTTGAATAAAGGAATTGTCAATATGAGCCAATATCAGCAAAAGGAATTGCGAGAGGCCTTTAGCGGGAAAAGTGGAGTATTTAGTCTACTATTATTATTTAGTTGTGTTATTAACTTGCTGATGTTGGCTCCTGCTATTTATATGTTGCAAGTGTATGATCGTGTTTTGGTAAGCCAAAACACGACAACACTACTAATGTTAACATTATTGATTGTTGGTCTTTTTATATTAATCGCACTCATTGAGGCGGCTAGGGCAAAAGTAATGATTCGCCTTGGAAATCGTCTGGAATTACATCTAAATAAACGAGTATTTGCAGCTGCATTTAAACGAAAATTAAGTACTGGTGAACATAATCCTGCACAAGCACTAGCTGAATTGACACTAGTTAGACAGTTTATTTCAGGAAATAGCTTGTTTGCTTTTTTTGATATACCGTGGACGCCGGTGTATCTTCTTATTTCCTATATTATAGACCCTTTACTTGGCTTTCTGACTGCAGGGGGCATAGTCATACTATTTACGCTTACATTGGTATCAGAATTAACGACAAATAAAGCAATTAGACTTGCGAGTGGCTTAAGTATCAATAGTGCTAGTAAAATAAATCAACAGTTGCAAAATGCAGATGTGATAGCAGCGATGGGGATGTTACCTGCATTGCAACATCATTGGTCATCACAACAAAATAAGATCCTTAATTTACAAACACATTCTGCGGACAGATCAGCAAGTTTGAGTAGCCTAAGCCGATTTGTACGTATTTTATTACAGTCACTGGCCCTCGGCGCAGGGGCGTTACTTGTAATTGCGGGTGATATTACACCAGGATTAATGATTGCTGCATCTATCATACTTGGCCGCGCACTTAATCCAGTTGAGCAATTAATAGGTAGTTGGAAACAGTTTGTACAGTTTAGGTCGTCTTGGCAACAATTGACATTATTGCTTACTCAATATCCAGAATCTCAGGATAGCTTGGCGTTACCTAGCCCTAAGGGTGATCTCTTAGTGGAAGGATTATTTGCTAGTGCTCCTGGAAATCATTCACCAATTCTTAAAAACATCTCATTTAGATTAGATCAAGGGGAGGTCTTGGGCTTAATAGGACCTTCTGCATCTGGCAAAACAACACTGGCAAAGTTATTAGTGGGGGTATGGAGTGCATTATCTGGAAAGGTTAGATTAGATGGGGCTGATATCTACTATTGGGATCGGGCTTTGCTTGGTCCTTCTATAGGTTACTTACCACAAGATGTAGAGCTTTTTGATGGGAGTATCGCCCAGAATATAGCAAGATTCAGTGAGCTTGATAGTGAGGCTATTGTCAATGCAGCTAGATTGGCCGGAGTCCATGACATGATATTACTTTTACCTCAAGGTTATGACACCTTACTTGGGCCTAGTGGATATCAGTTATCTGGCGGCCAAAAGCAACGGCTGGGTTTAGCAAGAGCATTATATAAAGAGCCCGCTTTTGTTGTATTAGATGAGCCGAATGCAAACTTAGACGATGCTGGGGAGAGCGCTCTAGTTCGAGCCATAGAAGGGTTGAAGGCTAAGCATATTACTACAGTTATTATTTCTCATCGGCCTACTTTGCTTGGTATTGTAGATAAAGTGTTATTACTGAAAGATGGATCCGTGCAAGAGTTTGGCCAGCGAGATGAGGTGTTTGCTAAATTACGCCAGAAAAATATTCTCAAGCCTGTTGGGAATGGTACAAAGACAGCAACTACAGCTTTCATTGATACCAATGAAACTGGCGTTACTCCAACGTTGACCGCTGAACAACGAGGTGCTTAGTAATGAAATCAGTAGATATTAAATTAGCACTCATAAATGAACAGCCAGTAGATATAAACATTTGGAGGCCACTCATTAAAGGAATCATTTTTATTGTGATAGGGGGAGGTGGTTTTTTAATGTGGTCATTACTCGCACCACTCGATGCAGGAGTTGTTGCTGATGGAACCGTGACAGTTTCAAATAATAGAAAGACCATACAGCATTTAACCGGAGGCCGAGTAATTTCAATTGATGTCAAAGAAGGGCAACTAATTAAAAAAGATCAAGTATTGTTACAGTTAGATAAAACTCAAATCGAGATGCGTTATAGTGCATTAGCTTCACAATACATTTTAGCTAAAAGTATTGAAGACAGGTTATTAACAGAGCGAGATGGTTTACAACAGATTAACTTTAGTGAAAACTTAACTCGCCGGTATTCATCTAATCCACGTCTTGTAGACATAATGGCATTGCAAAATAAATTATTTAAAGCACGCCAGCAAGCAGTCAATGGTGAGTTAGCTATGCTTGATGCTAGTGTCGTGGGCGTCAATAATCAGATTGAAAATTTAGTAAAAATAAAAGTTGCTAGGGAGCATCAACTATCATTAATAAATCAAGAGTTATTGGCTGTAAAAACACTAAATGAAAAAAAATATTATCCAAGAGCACAAATGCTTAGTTTAGAAAGGAATGTTTCAGAATTATCCGGTAAATTATCAGAAGATATATTTAACATTGCTAAGTTAGCAAGTCAATCTAATGAGTTACAGTTGAAACGCCATCAGTTTCTCTATCAATATACAAAAGAGGTTGAGTCTGAGCTCACGCAACAACAAAAAGAAGTTGCTACACTTGAAGATGAGTTGGTTTCTGCTAAGCATGAATTAGATAATACATTAATCAGATCTCCAATAGATGGAATCGTCTTGGATGTGAAGGTGACTACCGTAGGAGGTATTGTTCAACCAGGTGAACACCTAATGGATATTGTATCTGCTAAACATCCATTACAGATAGATGCAATGATACCAGTACATGCCATTGATAAACTCGTGCCAGGTTTAATCGTTGATATATTATTTCCAGCTTTAAATCATGCATTATTACCATCAATACCAGGAAAAGTATTGACAGTTTCTGCAGACAGACTGGTTGATAAGAATACTCAGCAACCATATTACTTAGCAGAAATAGAACTTACGGCAACTGGAATCACATTATTAGCTGATTATCACATTAAAGCAGGCATGCCTGCTAACGTAACAGTAAAAACAGGAGAGAGGACGTTAATGAGTTATTTGTTGAAGCCATTCTTAGCAAGGCTAGAACTAGCATTAAAAGAAACCTAATTATATCTAACATAAATATCACTTATGCATATTTTAAAGTATAAGGTAGATATTGTTATGTTAATGGAAGTTAGGTGAATAGTCAGTTTAGTTTTAGTAAAACTTAGATAGTGTTTGTATAGTTTATATACGAGGTGAGTGATGAAAAAATTAAAATCACTAATGTACAAACCAAGTCTTAATTTTTTCAAAAACATTGCTAACCCATCGATGTTGCATAAAGAGTTCAATATTGAACGTCGCTCACTATTAATGCGAGGTATTAGTGCGACTGTTGGAACAACACTCTTTTATATTGATTCTGTTCGTGCTGAAGATGAGGAGATATTTTCAGATTTGAATCCTCCAAGCCCACCGACTATACCATGGAGTGATTACATACCTGATTTTGTAACTCCTCTTGCTTATACCACATTGAGTCCATCGCCAACGTTAACTGCTAACATTACAGCCGGCGAGGCAGGGCGTTTACCTCATCAGCGCTGGAATGATGTAGTTAACCGATATGGATATGAAGCATATGAATTATTTGCAGTTCAGTTAGATAGTTGGATTTTTAATCCTGCTTATCCTCCCCAAGCTCATTGGGGATATCAGGATTCGGCAGAAATATCACAAATGCCATCACTACCTAGTGCGGTCGTGCATGCACATTATGGACACCCAATAATTTGCCGCATACATAATAATTTACCAGCTGATCATCAAGGTTTTGGGGTTCCTGAAATAAGTACTCACTTACATAATTTACATTGTGCATCGGAAAGTGATGGTTTTCCTGGGGATTTTTATAGTGATAAAATTAAAGGACCAAATCTAACTGCACCAGGTAAATTTAAAGATCATCTATACATCAATTTAAAGGCAGGTTTTTCAACATCGGTAGATGGATATGGACAATCTTCTGAAGCGCTAGGGACATTGTTCTATCATGATCATACTGAGAATTTTACTGCAGCGAATGTGTATCGTGGGTTAAGTGGTTTTTATTTGTTATTTGATGAGTTAGATACCGGAGATGAAAACGATAGTTCATTATTAGCATTACGTTTACCAAGTGGAGAATTTGATTATCCTCTGCATATTTGTGATAAACGATTTGATGCTAATGGTATGTTATATTTTGATCAGCTGAATTCAGATGGCGTACTTGGTGACAAAGTCGTCATAAATGGAAAGATAGAGCCCATTTGGCGTGTGGCGAGACGTAAATATCGTTTGAGATTATTAAATGCTGGGCCAAGTCGATTCTACAGCTTGCTAATCGCCAATGCTAACAATCAAGCTCAAACATTTAGCTATATTGCTAATGATGGGAATTTATTACCAGAAACAATGTTTGATCAAAAGTATGTATACCTTGGGACGGCTGAGCGTGCTGATATCATATTCGATTTTAGCCGTTATCCTATTGGTACCGAGCTATTTTTGGTTAATCGTTTAGAGCAAACATCGACCCGCAAGCCTGATAAAATCGTGTCGCTAGGACAACAGATTATGAAAATTATCATAGATCGTGATCCTGACACGATAGATCGTAGTCATGTGCCAATAAAATTACGACCTTTGCCTATCATTACTGCATCGGAAAAGGCTTCAGCTCCAGTTAGGCAATGGATCTTTGCTCGTAAAGGTGGGGTATGGACAGTTAATGATAAAATTTTTGATATAAGCAAACCTGAGGCTATTGTCGTTAAAAACTCGGCTGAAATATGGGAGTTTATCAATCCTTCCGGAGGGTGGTCTCATCCAATACACTTACATCTAGAAGAGGGGCGTATACTTCAGTTAACAGTAAATGGCATGGTTAAATCAATACCAAAACATCAGCGAGGTCGCAAAGATGTCTTTGTACTCGAACCATATTCTACCATGAGAGTATATATTCGTTTTCGTGACTTTGTTGGTAAGTATGTAATTCACTGCCATAATCTAATTCATGAAGATCATGCAATGATGGTCAGATTTGATGTTAAATAGATAGGCAATTAGACGAGGTGTGATCATGGTTTCACGTCGCAGTATATTGACCATGTTAGGTGTTGGTTCATTGTTTTCTGGTACAGGGGTATTCATTAATCATATTAAAACAGAGGGGCGATCAAGTTCCACGCTTATGGGGGAAAGTAAGATACCTAATGTTCCGATAGTTACTCACTCTGGGCAGCAGATGATGTTTTATGATGATTTAGTGAAAAACCATATTTTAGTGATGAATATGATGTACACTAGTTGTAGTGGTATTTGTCCATTAGCTACGTCAAACCTGATCCAAGTTCATCGCTTATTGACTGATATTATGCCACAACAATTTATTATGTGTTCATTAACGCTTAATCCTGAAGTTGATGATCCAGATGTATTAGCTTACTACGTCAAGCAGCATCAATTGCCTAAGTCATGGTTATATCTTACTGGTAAACCTCAACATGTTATGTTGATCAGAAAGGCGCTTGGTTTTTTTGATATTGAACCAGACGTAGATAATGATATTAGCAGCCATACAGGTATGTTGCGTCTTGGCAATGAGTCATTGAACCGTTGGAGCATGATGCCTTCACAGGCAAATCCAATTCAAATCGTTAACTCAATTATGCATTTGGCTCGGGTTCCATCACAAGTAAGTTAACTATATGGCTGGGAGGTAATAATAAAATCATTGCTATGGAGTGTAATCATATATCAGACCATTTATAGTCATTTATAATGAAAAAATTCATATAATTGATCAAGCACGCCTAGTGTAATAAAAGGTTGTCGATATCCAGACAATATTATTGTAATTAGTGAGTATTAAGATAAAACTGCGGCATTCTACGTTCCTGTAATTGGTTGCGTAGAATGCCTAGTTATTTTATGCGGTTACACCGCTTAATAGGCGCTGCGTATTTTATTCTTCAGGGGTATCTTGGTAGCTATCGCGCATGGCTTTAGGCAGGCGGCGCATAGGGGTAAAGCCAATATCTTCACCAACGACTTCTCGTTTGCGGCTTGGTGCAGGTTTTTTCGGTGAATTACCTTTAGCTGCAGGTTTACCTTTGGCATTGCTTTTAGCGTTGGCATGGCCGCGATCGCGAGGCGGGTTTTGTACCGGCTTGCTACCAGGCAATGTTTGGCGGCTAATTTTACCACTTGGCTCATATCCTGCGACGATCTCACGGGGTAAAGATTGTCCGATCAATGCTTCAATGGCTTTGAGTTGATCCCATTCGTCACGGCTCACCAATGAAATAGCTTCACCACCGCGACCCGCTCGGCCAGTACGACCAATGCGGTGAATGTAATCTTCTGCCATTTGGGGGAGCTCGAAGTTGATCACATAAGGCAGTTGATCAATATCTAGACCACGAGCAGCAATATCAGTGGCGACTAATACCCGTACATCTCCACTGCGAAAATCTGCCAGCGCCCGGTTGCGGGCTCCTTGGCTTTTATCACCGTGAATAGCCACAGTATTAAGGCCATCTTTTTGCATCTGCTGAGCCAGTCGATCTGCAATTTGCTTAGTGCGCACGAACACTAATACCCGCTGCCAGTTACCACGGCCAATCATGTGAGAGAGCATCTCACGCCGCCGTTCACGATCGACTTCAATCACCCTTTGGGTGACCTGTTCGGCTGTGGTATTGCTTGGGTCAACTTCAATTAACGTCGGCTCGTTGAGCAGATCATCGGCAAGTGCTTTGATTTGGTTAGAGAACGTAGCAGAAAAAAGCAGAGTTTGACGCTGTGCAGGCAGTGCTTTCATGATCCGGCGGATATCTACGATAAAGCCCATATCGAGCATACGGTCAGCTTCATCGAGTACTAACACTTCTAGCTGGCTAAGGGTTAAGGCCCCTTGTGTCAGTAGATCCAGCAAGCGACCTGGTGTGGCGACTAAAATATCCACTCCTAACTTGATGGCGTCCAAATTTGGCTTGATGCTGACACCGCCATACGCAATTAGGGTACGAAAGGGGAGATGATGGGCATATTTTGTGATGCTTTCACCCACTTGGGCGGCCAATTCCCGGGTTGGAGTGAGTACCAAGGCCCGTACTTGACGTCGGTTACGGCCATGGTTAGTAAGCAATCGTTGTAGCATGGGCAACGTAAAACCAGCCGTTTTACCTGTGCCTGTCTGAGCGCCACCGAGCACATCTTGCCCTGCCAAAATGGCAGGAATCGCTTGTTGCTGAATGGGGGTCGGTTGCTCGTAACCTAGCTCCTTGACGGCCCGCAAAATATGCGGAGATAGACCCAGTTCATTAAATGACATGTTCGAGAGACACTCCAGAGACGAGCCTTGGGCTCAATGGTGATCGGCCATCTATAAACCTATCACCACTTAGAAAAGACAGTGGGGCCGTAATATAGCAGAAGCATTGTCGCCGCGCAGTAGCTGTCACGCGGGCGGCCAAGCAATGGCGCAAATAAGCGCAAGGTATCAAAGCATTAGGCGAATTTGTTCTGTGAGGCTTTCAGGCTTAGTTTGAGGCGCAAACCGATCCACCACATTTCCTTTTTGATCGATGAGAAACTTAGTGAAGTTCCACTTAATGCTAGATGACCCTAAAACACCTGACTTTTGTTGTTTAAGCCACTGATATAAGGGGTGTACGTGTTCACCATTGACATCGCATTTGCTCATGATAGGAAAACTCACAGGGTAATCGACGGAGCAAAAGCGTGCTATTTCGTCAGCATCCCCGGGTTCTTGATTGCCAAATTGATTACAAGGAAACCCAAGGATCACGAATCCCTTAGGGCCAAGCTCCCGATAAAGAGCTTCAAGTCCTGCGTATTGGGCAGTAAAACCGCACCGGCTGGCGACATTAACCACCAAAATCACCTTATTCGTTAGTTGAGTCAGCGGGTAAGCAGTGCCATCGAGTCGTTGTAATATCAGCTGGGGTAGTGACATAAAGCGATCCTTTCATTGCTGGCAAAAATATGCGCCACATAAATGGCTATTAGCACGATAACGGGTGGTGTGGTGATCAGCAAGAGTAATGCTGCTGGGCGCTGAGCTTGGTTGGGAGCTGCCGCACTATTGGCAATGGGGTAGAAAAGTGTAGAGCCTATGCCAGTCCTGATTATTACGTGGCTTGGTTATTAAATGTCGATAAATAGATACATAAATGGGCTACGGGCTGTGATGGGCAGTAAAGCGACTTGTACCAGATCGATTAAGGGGCTACAAAGCAGCCTCTATTCACTTATTGTGAGCCGCTCTTGGACTATCAAGCTGTCATGGATGCTATTTACACCCGAGGATGGGTGATTGTGGATGATTTTTTAACTGCCACTGAGGTTGATGCACTTAACGCGTGTTTACCCACACAATGGCAATCGGCAGGAATTGGACGCGCAGTTCAACTACAGGGCAATGAGAATATTCGTCGCGATCAGATCCATTGGTTAGAGCCGAACCTCGGGGCACCCGTGGTGGATTTTTTAGCCAAAATGGAAGCTTTGCGGCTCGCCGCCAATCAGCGGCTGATGCTTGGGCTATTTGATTACGAAGCGCATTTTGCGCGATATCGCAGTGGGGATTTCTATGGGACTCATCGGGATGCCTTTGTAGGCCGCTCTAATCGCCGTTTTACTTCAGTCTGTTATCTTAATAACGACTGGCAGCCGGAGGCGGGGGGCTTGCTTAGGATCTATGACAATAATGATAAATTTTTAATGGATGTCAGCCCAAAAGGGGGGCGATTGGTGCTGTTTTTATCTGAAGAGTTCCCCCATGAAGTGTTGCCGGCCACCTTGCTACGCTACAGCATTGCGGGTTGGTTTCGGGTCAATGGCAGTGGTTTAGGCGTGATCGATCCACCCCGTTGAGTGTTGCGATCCCCATTTTTGACCAAAGAGACACTTTTGGGCGCAAGAAGTGGTGGGTTAGGGCCCCCTTGGGCTGACAAGAGTGATTCACCCTTGTTACACTGACTCCCACTTATTGTTGGTATCTGGCTTCGTCTTACACTTTTGGTGGGTTTATCAACGGGTCGTGACGAGGCCGCTTTTCCCAAGGGATCACATCTAATGAAAAACATCCATGTCCTGCTGCTGTGTGGCGGTGGTGGCTCCGAGCATGAAGTTTCTTTGCGCAGCGCCAGTTTCCTCGAGCAACAACTCGCTCTGCTGTCCGGTGTCGAAGTGACCCGTGTTGAGATGTTCGCAGATCGTTGGCTCAGTGCCGATGGCCGTGAGTGCAAACTGGGGCTCGACAAACTGCTCTCGTTTGACAGCGTGGCCCGTCCGGTTGATTACGTGGTTCCTTGTATTCATGGATATCCAGGGGAGACTGGCGATCTGCAATCCTTCCTCGAACTGGCCGGATTGCCTTATCTTGGTTGTGATGCCGAAGCGAGCAAGATCTGCTTTAACAAGATCAGCACCAAGCTGTGGCTCAGTGCAATTGGCATTCCCAATACCCCCTATCTGTTTTTGACCGAGCAAAATGACGCTGCACTTTGCGATGCAAAAGCTGCGCTGGCCAAGTGGGGCAAGGTATTTATCAAAGCGGCGTCTCAGGGCTCTTCCGTGGGTTGCTATTCTGCTAGCAACGAAGCGGATCTGCTCAAAGGCATTGCCGATGCCTTTGGCTACTCTGATCAGGTTTTGATCGAAAAAGCGGTCAAACCGCGGGAGCTTGAAGTGGCGGCTTATCAGTATGGTGATGAGCTGATTGCGACCTATCCTGGGGAGATTTGTGTCCCGCAGGATCACTTTTATACCTACGAAGAGAAGTACAGCAAAGCCAGTCATACCGAGACTAGCTTGCGAGCACAAGGACTAACCCAGGCGCAGGCTGACGCCATCCATGAGTATGCCCTTAAGGCGTTCCGTCAGCTGAAACTGACCCACCTCTCGCGGATCGATTTCTTTTTAACGGATGAAGGTGAGATCTTACTTAACGAAATCAATACCTTTCCTGGTATGACGCCGATCTCCATGTTCCCTAAATTACTCGAGCATCACGGTCATTGTTTTGCTGATTATCTTGAGCAGATCTTGCGTAAGGCTTGCTAACTCGCTCCATCTGCCACTTTGCCTATTATCGTGTTGAGTGTGGCCATCAGCCCACCGCATAAATAAACGGTGAGTTAATAAAAATCCCCACCAGCGATTAACTGGTAGGGATTTTTTATGGCCGTCTCATCACGAGGTGCGGCCAGCAAGGTGGACGATGAGCGGGATAATAGTGGGATAATAGGGCAGCAGTAAGATTGCTTGCCCGTTATCCCACATGAATCGCTATATGAGTCGCTATATGGGTCGCGATTAGGTGCGTGTTACCAAAAAGCGCACGCTGCGCGACTGGCACGGCGCCAGCTCACCAAACTCGCCAGCGGCCAGCTCAAGGGGCAGGGGCTGCTCGTCCATCCGCACTGCTTGCCAATCGCTCAAGGTGTGCGAGCTGGTGACCTTGCCACCCTCCAGTACCGCCTGCTCGCTCGGGTTGTAGACCCGGATCACTAGCGCCTCTTCATCCTCGGCCTTTTTCAGGGCGCTCAGCACTGGACCTGTTGGGTCCATGGTGAGCAGGCTAAAGTGCAGCGGGGTGGTGAAGCTTGCCTTGTTGAGCTTCATGGCATCGAACGGGATCTTGTTGTAGCAACGCACTGGGGTCAGGTAGCTGCGCGCCGCCTGCATCACGTTGGCGCTGATGTGATCGCCGGCAAACGCCAGCAGGCTGAAACGGCAGCTGAGCTTGCCGCGTACTTGAGAATCTGGCGTCGGCAGCTTGATGCCGGATGGACGACCCGGGCGCAGCAACAGCTCCTCTTTACCGAGTACGCCGACCCCGCGCAGCAGGGTGAGCGCCAGGGTGTCGCACTGCTCGCCGATCACTTCAAACTCGCGCAGGCCATCGCTCAGTACCGCCAGCCCCTGCTTGCCATCTTGCAGGGCGACAAAGTTCATCAATTGCCAGACCGGAATAGGGGCCTCTTTCCAGCCTTCTGCCTCCCAGTTCGTCATGGCGCTGTCGCGGGTAGGGCGAGTAATACAACCAAACTGGTTGTCACAGACCACGGTGTCGCTCGGGAACGGGGTGGGGATCAGCACCCGTACCCGGTGGTCATCGGCTTGATTGTCGAGCTCAAGTTCGATGTCGATGCGCGGGCTCTGGTGCGCCAAAATGACGCGGCAGGTGACATCGAGGTGGCCGCTGCACTGGCGGTTGGCCCGCTCAGCCAGATCGGCAGGCAAGGTCATGCGAAGCGCAAGGGTGGCGACACTTTGCCACCCCTGATGGGTGATGTCGCGGGTCACCGCAAACTCGGTGGAGTAGCGCAGCCACTCGTCCCGCGATGGGGAGTAGTCATACTCGTCACCATCGTCAGAACCCTCTTCGAGGGTGAGCACCTGATCGAACGTGGTGCCGCGCAGCTTGTCTTGGATCTGCAAGGTGCCATTGTCATTGAGTGCGATGCGGTAAAAATCGTTCTCCAGCAGTTCGCCGCGGGTGGTCACCGGTTGCTCCAGTCCTGGCTGGTTACCCTCGATATGGAGGGTGCAGTAACCCATGGCCGGCAGTGGATGGCAGAGCTGGATGTCGTACTCCATAAAGGGGTCGTAGTTGCCGTAGTGCACGATCTGCCTGTCTACCAAGCCTGGGTCAATCTCGCGCTTGGCGCGGATGAAGTAGGGGACCGGCTGGCCCGCTTCATCGCGTAGGGCAAAGGATTGGGCACGGATGCGGATGCTGGTGTTGATCACCTCTTGGCGGGCAAACGGCATCAGGTTGAACAGGCAGAGCTTGTCCGCCACCTGTACCCCGTCCTCACAGAGCGCCACCGGCATGTTGTCGACAATTTTGCGCATGTAGAAGCGGATCAGGTTCTCGGCCATGTCGTCGGCCAGAATAAAGCGGGTCATCACCTCTTGATGCACCTTGTCGCTGCAGCAGCAGCCGATGCTGTCATGGGCGTGGTTCTTCATGATCTCCTTCCACATCTTCTCAAGCAGCCCATGGTGGTACTCAAAGCCGAGTGCCCAGGCGATGCTTGCCAGCGGTTCGAGGATGTTGACGATCTTGTTCTCGATGGCGGCGTGAGCCAGCTTGATGTCCATCCGGGTGGAGGAGATGGTGCGGTGTACCCGCATGTATTTGCCGTCGTTGAACTCTCCCTTAAGGGTGGCCAACTGATCGCGACACGCTTCGATACGCTCGAAGACCTGCTCGAAGCGGCTCATGTGAAATTCACGCTCTGGGTAGATCTCGCGCAGCTTGTCGATGATGGCGAAAATATTCTGCTGCAGCGGCATCTGGTCGTGACCGTTAGGCAGCAGGACATCTTTGGTCACTGAGGCCTTTTCCAGCACCTCAAAGTAGGATCCGAGCCGCTTGCGCAGGCCCGCTTCATCTTCTGGCAGGTATTTGCCGATGGCGTAGCCAAGGGGCAGCACTTGGGCGGTCACCTCGCTGCCATCGTTGCTCTGCCAGAGGAACTCGGTCTTGTCAGTGCCGTGGCGCTCGGAGCAGCCGCGCCAGAACATGGCATGGTCAATCCCAAAGCCGTTGAAGATGTGGGGCAGCTGGGAGGACATACCGAACGAGTCTGGCAGGTAACCGATCTTCATCGGCTCGCCAAGGCTGAGGCAGTCGCGCATTCCGTAGAGCAGGTTGCGCAGGATGGACTCGCCGCTCACTTGCATGGTGTCGGTCTGGGTGTACCAAGGGCCGATGATGAGCTTGCCTGCTTCTACCAATGCCTGTACCCGAGCCTTGTTTTCGGGCTGGATGGCGAAGTAATCCTCCAGCACCGCGGTCTGGCCGTCTAGCACGTAGAACTTGTAGTCGGGGTCAGACTCGAGGCGCGCCAAGATCTCCGCCATGTTGTTGATCAGCAGGATGCGGGACTCCTCAGTGGTGAAGTACCACTCCCGATCCCAGTGCATGTGCGGTGTGATGTGAACCCGTGAAACTGTCATGATAATGATCCTTTGGTGTGCACGGCGCGCAGGGCCAACCGTGCGAAAAATAGTGTAAAAACAGTTAAAAATAGGCCGTAAATATATCGATTACTCAGCGGCGGTGAGTTGATAGGTGCCCCGCGCCATGGCGTGACGCCGCCAGCTAATGAGCATGACCGTTGAGATAAAGGTGCCGATCAGTGCTGCGCCAACCCAAACCGCGGCGGCCATCACTGCGCCGTGTCCACCATGGTGCAGCAAAAAGAGTGAGAAAATACCCGCCCCTGGCGTAGATAGACCTAACCCCATAGCTCCGACGATGGCCCCAGTAACCACTGAGCCGGCCAAGAAAGAGCCAATGACCCGGATTGGATCTTCGATAGCCATTGGAATCGCGCCTTCGGTGATCCCCGCCAGCCCTAGCAGCCAGGTTGACTTACCGGTTTCTATTTCAAAGGTTTGGAACAGTCGCGGCGCTAACATAGTGGAAGCCGTCACGGTAAAGGCTGACACCATCTTGACCGCGCCGAAGATGGCGTAAGGGCCGTAGACCCCGTTGGCCATGGCGCCTAGGCAGAAGGCGTAAGCGGCTTTGTTGACCGGGCCACCCAAATCAAACGAGCACATAAAACCGAGCAGGGCGCCTAATACTAACGCGTTGGCACCAGAGAGGCTGTTGAGCCACTCAGTGAGGCTGTTGTTAAGCCAAGCCACCGGTTGGCCAATAACAAACAGCATCAAGCTGCCCGCCACCAGGGTGCCGATCACCGGATAGAGGTAAAAGGTAAGAAAGCCGTTGAAGTTAGGGCTAAGGCGCACATGTTGCTTGACCCAGCGCATCAGGTAACCGGCAATCAGGCCGCCGACCACACCGCCAATAAATCCAGCACCAATCATATTGGCAGCAAGACCAGCGGCAAAACCTGGGCCAAGGGCCGGTTTGTCTGCCAGCGAATAGGCGGTATAGGCTGCGAGTACCGGCACCATCAGGGTGCCCAGCATGCCGCCACCGAGTTTACGGTACATCCAGAGCCAAGAGTTTTCTGTGGCAAATAGATGCTGCAGATCGAAGATCTGGGCAAGCAACGTGGCCACGGCCAGCACGGTGCCGCCCGCGACGATCAGCGGCACCGCAAAAGAGATCCCACTTAGCAGCGCCTGCTTGAGCTCGGTCTTAAGGCTCACCTTTTTACCGGTTGGGGCATGACTCTGGTTGGCGTTAGGTTGGGGCACAGAGCGCCCAGCCTTGGCGGCGTCGAGAGCATCTTTTAGGATCCGTTCAGCATGGCGGATAGGCTCAGCTACCGGAGTCTCGATACGGGGAATACCGGCAAAGCGCTCTTGCTCTTTGATGGCCACTTCGGCTGCAAAAATACACGCGACAGCGCTATCTAGCGCGGTTTGCGGCAGGCGATCTTCAATGCCGTTAGCCCCTTGTTTTTCAACTAGCACCCGAATACCGAGTTTGCGTCCCGCTTTTTCTAAATATTCTGCCGCGATATAGGTGTGGGCAATGCCTGCAGGGCAAGCAGTGACACACACAATCGTGGGTTGATTTGTATCTACGATGTCTTCTTTTTGTGGTTGTTTGTCACTTTTTTCACCACCATCGAGCAGCGCCATGAGCTGGGTGGCACTGGTCGCGGCCAATACAGCTTCGCGGGTATCGTCATCGACTAGCGCGGTGGTGAGGCTAGTGAGCAGCTGCATGTGGGTAGAGCCCGCCTGATCGGTTGGGATCGCCAGCATAAAAATAAGATTCACCGGCTCAGGGCCGTCAATGCCTTCCCAACCTAGCTCTTGGCTTAAGGTCGCGACCGAAAAGGCGGCTTCACGCACCGCATCGCACTTGCCATGGGGCACTGCTAATCCTTCCCCAAGGGCGGTGGGGCCTTGTGATTCACGTGCCATGACCGCTTTAAGAAACGCGGCTTTGTCGTGTAATTTTCCAGCTTGATCGAGTTGTTCAGCTAAGGCGTGAATGGCAACATCTCGATCGGCAAACTGGGTTTGCAACGTGATGAGATGGGGGCCGGTAAGACTGGTCAGATTCATGATGATCCTCTGTCAGGTTGGCTTGCCAACAAGCCGTCATAGTGAAAGTGAAGAGATGCTAACAAACCGGCCAGCTAAATTTTGTGAGTGGTATCATACAATTCGTTACTTGTATTATTTTTGTATTGTTAGATCAAGGAGCCGCTTAGGTCAAACCGGGCGGTGGTTTGATGTGGTCTATAGCGGCGCGTGTTTACTCAGGCTTGGTCTACTGGCGCTCGGACTATTGCTGCTTTGGTCTACGGGTATGTCGTGGGGTAGAATGACCCCCAATATTTATCTGGGTGCAGTGCTGACGAGGTGATCTTTCGTGTCGAAAAAACCCATGTACCGCCAAATAGCCGACACCATCGGGCAATGGATCAGTGCCGGACAGTTGGCTGCGGGTGATGCCTTGCCCACAGAGGCACAGTTGCGTGAACAGTTTGGGGTGAGTCGAGTGACAGTGCGCCAAGCCTTGAAACAGCTCACTGAGCTCAACGTCATTGAGAGCATTCAGGGCAGTGGTAGCTATGTGCGCCAAGAAAAAGTTAATTATGATATTTATCAGCTCACTAGCCTCTATGAGAAGGTGACGGATCCGGCGGTTGAGACCCACAGCGACATTCTTGCTTTTGAAGTGATTAAGGCAAGTAGCGAGCTGGCTGCGCGGCTCAATTTAGCGGTGGGGGCGCATGTTTATTATGTCAAGCGAGTGCGGTTTATTCGCCAAATTGCGGTGACGCTAGAAGAGACCTGGATGCCACTCTCTCTTTTCCCTGACCTTAGCTATGGGGTGATGCAAGGCTCTAAATATCACTACATCGAAACGGTGAAGCGGCTGGTGATTGATCGCAGTGAGCAAGAGATCATCGCTGTATTGCCCTCAGCAGAGGTGGTGGAGGCCCTGGGTATTGACCCTGCTAAGCCCATTATTGAGAAGGTTTCCCGCGGTTTTTTGCAAGATGGCACCGTGTTTGAGTTCAGTCGCAACTTTTTTAAAAGTGATGATTACCAATTCACTTTGGTGGCCCGCCGCGCTAAGGGCTAAACCGCTGGCCGCGTCGATGAGAAAAAAAGCCACCCCCGTGTTTGCGGGGGTGGCTTTTTGTATGTTGGGCCGATAAATCGGCCGATGGCTAGGCTGACATAGCCAGTTAGCTGGTAGCCTGCGCCGCCTAACTACTGCGCGAAGTCGTTGATCACTCCCTCGACTCGTACCTGGAGGCTCCCTTGCGCCAGGGTGGTGATGAGAGCATCCCCCCTGTTGACCTGATCGGCGCAACTAATAACCTCGCCGCGCGGGGTGCGAGTGATGGAGTAACCACGGCTTAAGGTTGCAAGGGGGCTAACGCCGTCTAAGCGTGCAGTGAGCATGGCAAGGCGGTGGCTAGCCTGATCTTGGTGTTTGCTGATCAGGGCATAGAGCCGATCTTCTGCTAGCTGATGGCGGCGTTTGCCCGCTGCCAGCAATCGTTCTGGGCTTTTTCCCTGCAGGCGCAGCTCAAGGCTGGCTAACTGCCGCTCTCCTTGCAGCAACCGCTGGCGTAATAACTGCTGCAAGCAGGCTGAGAGCTCATCGAGGCGCTGAGATTGCTGCTCTAGTCGCCGTTTCGGATCCTGATGGTCAAGGCGCTTTTGCAGCAAGAGAAACCGGTGGCGGGCGGCGGTCTGATGGCGACTCATCGCCTGCAACAGTTGCTGCTTAAGGTGGGCTAGGCGTTGGATGCGGGCCTGATTGTCTGGCGCCACTAGCTCGGCGGCGGCCGATGGGGTAGGGGCGCGTAAATCAGCGGCAAAGTCGCTGATGGTGACATCGACCTCATGGCCCACCGCACTGATGATAGGGATGGCTGAGTGAGCAATCGCCCGCGCTACCACTTCTTCGTTAAAGCACCACAGATCTTCGAGCGAACCGCCGCCACGCCCCACGATCAACACATCGACCTCGGCCCGCTGATTGGCCGTGGCAATGGCCGCCACAATTTGGCTGATGGCGGCGCTTCCTTGTACTTGGGTTGGATAAATAACGATAGGCAGATCCGGTGCACGCCGTTTGAGCACCGTTAGCATATCGTGCAGCGCAGCGCCCGTGGCTGAGGTAACCAGCCCGACCGCCCGTGGTTCGCGGGGCAGCGGCCGTTTGCGGCTCTCATCAAACAGCCCCTCGGCGCCGAGACGGCGCTTGAGCTCCTCAAAACGCAGGGCCAACACCCCATCGCCCGCGGGCTGCATGGATTCAATGATCAGCTGATAGTCGCCGCGTGGCTCATAAAGCGAGACCCGTGCTTGCACCAGCACTTGCATGCCATCTTGTGGGCGAAAGGTCACGTGTCGATTGTTGCCCTTAAACATGGCTGCGCGCACCTGGGCGCCCAGATCTTTAAGGGAGAAATACCAGTGGCCAGAACTTGGCATCGCCAGATTCGAGAGCTCGCCCGTTAGCCATACCAGCCCCAGATCCTGCTCTAAGATCATGCGCACGGCGCTGTTAAGGCGGGTGACGGTAAAGACGTGTTGCTCGCGGCGAGCGGCCATGCTGGGGGAGGAAAATGAGTTCAAAGGCGCACCTAACATCGGCCAGACAGCGGCCAGAGAGAAAAATATGGCCGTTATCTTAACGCGAAATAGGGTGAGGGGCTAAGACGCCATTGGCATTGTTGCAGGCAAAAGGTCACGGGCTCTCCCCTCGAGGATACGGGTTGCAGGAAAATGACGGTGATGGGCGCTACACATTGCCCGTATCGGTACTGATAAAAGTATGCAAGCGCGCTAGCACCTGGGCTTGCATCTGGGCTCGCGGCTGACCCATAGCCAGTCTAACGGGCGATAAAACGCCTTAAATTGGCGCGGGTTTAGTGGGCATCTCTTAATCAAGGCTGATAAACTTGGCCTTTGTTATTTTTCATGCCTACGTGCTTAACATCGGACTCTTTATGCCTCACAGCTCTTCTCTTTCGCCGCGGATGCTGTTTATTCTGCTCGGCGCGCTTGCCGGTTTGACGCCGTTATCGGTGGATATGTATTTACCTGCGATCCCCGCTATCGCCCGCGATCTGGTCACCAGTATTGATGGCGCTCAGCTCACTATCAGTGCTTTTTTAGGCGGGTTTGCTATCGGTCAGCTCTTTTATGGCCCGATGGCAGATAGTTTTGGCCGAAAGCCGGTGATCCTCACTGGCTTATTGATGTTTGCCATCGCCTCGGTAGGGTGCGCCATGGCTGACTCACTGCCTGAGTTATTGGTTTGGCGGATGATCCAAGCCATGGGCGGCGCCGCCGGTTCGGTGGTGGTCAATGCACTGCTGCGGGATATGTTTGAAAAAGATGCGTTTTCTCGGGCGATGTCGTTCGTCATCTTGGTGATGACCCTTGCGCCGCTGGTGGCGCCCGTAGTGGGGGGCTATATCAGCGCCCATGCAAGCTGGCGGGTGATTTTTTGGTTACTGGTTGGCATCAGCTTGCTGATCTGTGTGGTGATGCAGTGGAAAATTAAAGAGACCCTTAAGCCGGAACTGCGCCAACCCCTGAAATTAGGGCAGGTGTTAAAAAACTATTGGGGCGTCCTTACCCATCGCGGTGCAATGGGCTATGTGCTGTGTGGCGCGCTATCAAGTTCTGGGGTATTTGCCTTTCTTAGCGCCTCACCTTATGTCTATATCGAGTATTTTAAGGTGCCGACCGAGCACTACGGTTGGTTATTTGGCCTTAACATCGTGTTGATGATGGTGGTGACGTTTGCCAATAGCCGACTGGTAAAAGGGGTGGGATCAGAGCGGATGCTGCAATACGGGCTGTGGGTGTTACCCCTTGCTGGGGTGCTGCTGGTCTATAACGCGTGGAGCCACACCGGTGGTCTGTGGGGGATCGTTATTCCTGTGGTGCTGTTTGTGGGTCATATCAGTTTGGTGGGGGCGAATGCCATGACCGGTTTGATGGGGCAATTTCCCCAAGCCGCAGGGACCGCCGCTGCGCTTGCAGGTACACTTCGCTTTGGAATTGGTGCCCTGGTCGGCATTTTAGTGAACTTGCAAGCTCCCCAATCTCCGATGCCGATGGCGATTGCGATTGCTTGTTGCGGCATCAGCTCCACCCTTAGCTATTGGCTACTGACGGCCAAACCGCGTCAAGGGTGATCTTTGCTATTAGGTATTGGTGGTCGACGATCAGAAATAAAAGCGGAAATAAGAAAGCACAAAAAGCGGGATGCCAATAGGCATCCCGTTGTCGTTGCCACTCTTGCAGTCGCCATGGGCAGGTTTATGCTATGGCGCACCCATCACCAGCATGGGCTGATTATCTCAGCCTTTATTGATGGGGCATTTTTCGGGGATAAGGAGCACAGACGATGAACCAAACACAACGGGCGTTAACGATGGCAACGGCAGGGTGGCTATTGAGCTGCGGTTCTGCCACGGCCAGTGCGGCTAACGGGCTGTCGATTATCTCGCCCGTTAAAACCTGCGAGGCATTGTTGCAGCAAGACGTATCTGCTTGGGTCGATGGCGCCGTAACGTTACGGCAAGCAACGCTGCAATCCACCGATCAGGGCGATTTTTGCCAAGTGAAAGGGACGATTGCCCCAGCCATTGGCTTTGAGGTGAGCTTGCCATTGACCCGCTGGACTCAGCGTTATTTGCAATTAGGTTGCGGTGGGCTGTGCGGTGATGTGCGCTTAAATGTGGGGCAAGCTCATCATTGCGCCCCAGCACGGCGCGGTGAGTTTGTGGTTGCAGCCACCGACATGGGGCATCAAGGCAGTATGATGGATGCCAGTTGGGGGAAAGATCCGCAAAAACGCATCGATTTTGCTTATCGGGCACAACATCAAACCGCTCAAATCGCCAAAGGCTTGATCCAAGCCTTTTATGGGCAAGCGCCTCGGTATACCTACTTTATGGGGTGCTCAGATGGTGGTCGTGAAGCCTTGGTGTCGGCGCAGCGTTATCCTGCTGATTTTGATGGTATTTCTGCAGGCGCCCCCGCCGCATTTTTTAGCTTTCAAAATGGCCTGTTTCACAGCTGGAACGCCAAGATAAATGTGGATAAACAGGGTAAGGCGATATTGCTCAAAGAGCATCTGCCGCTGTTGCATCAAGCGGTGTTGGCCCATTGCCCAACCTTATCTGGGGTGGCGGATGGCATGCTCAATAACCCTTATGCCTGCAACTTTGATCCCGCTTGGGTCAAGCGCTGTGATCCTGCAGATAAGATGCAAAACCAGTGCTTAACCGATGCACAAATTGAGGTGGCGCAGGCCTTTTATGCAGGCCCCCATGATAGTGTGGGCAATCAATTTTCGTTAGGTGGTATGCCCCTTGGGTCAGAGCTTTCATGGCCATTGCCAAGTGCGCCAGATCAACCCTCTATGTCCATCAGCATGGCGCTGCCAGCCTTGGAATATGTGCTGTTACCCGAAAAGGCCACGCCCATTAAAAATCTGGCGGACTTTACCATCAATCAGGCCAGCTTTAACGACGTGGCAAAATTAGCTCCCCTTTACAACGGCACCAATACCAATTTGGCACCCTTTATGGCGCGGGGCGGTAAATTGATCTTGTGGCATGGCTTGGCCGATGAGTCGGTGACGCCCGCATTTTCCCTCGCGTACTATCAGGGTGTGTTAACGCAATTGGGACAAGCTAAGACCGATCAATTTATGCGGCTATTTTTGTTACCTGGGGTAGGCCATTGCGGCCGTGGGGATGGGTTTGGCCAGCTTGATCTGCTTACCCCGCTGCTGGCTTGGACGGAGCATAACCTGCCGCCAGCGCAGATCATTGCAGACAAGGTGAACGCCGTGACACCGCCGATGCCATCTATGCCATCTATGCCACCTATGCCACCTATGCCAGAGTCGCCCGCCGCAATGGGGCTTGCTGCTCATGATGCGGGGACACCTGCAGCAGGGAGCCAAAATAAGCAGGCGCAGCAGTTTCACGTGATGGGCGCCCCAAGCTCACCACTGGCCGAGCCGGGTAAACCGGTGTTAGCCAGTCGGCCACTTTATCCTTACCCGTTGATGGCCCGCTATAAGGGGCAAGGGGATGTGAATAAGGCGGGATCTTATGAGGCGGTGGCGATGGATTACCGCGCTTTTAAGGTTGGGATGCCGGCACGCCAGTGGGTGGGCCCTGATAATCAAAAACAGTACCACGTCGTTAACGGCGCACTAGTGGCAACGGCGCCTTAATCGTTGTAAGGCGTCGATCCGAGGCGCGATGAGTTAAACCCGCGCATATATCCATGATGATGCAGGATAAATGAGTGCCTAAGTGCAGATAACATCGGTCGAACCGCCGGTTGCGGTTCGACCACTATCGAGATTAACATCTCACCGAATCCCGAATCCCGAATCCCGAATCCCGAATCCCGAATCCCGAATCCCGAATCCCGAATCCCGAATCCCGAATCCCGAATCCCGAATCCCGAATCCCGAATCCCGATCTTGCCCGCTTGCTGATAATCAGTCCCGCTTTTGCTACGCATTTGGCATAATGCCCGCTTTTGCTGCGAGGCGCCCCTTGTTGACCGTCCAGTCCTTGTTCAAGCCTGCTGGCCCTTTAGCCAGCCATATTGATGGCTTCACCGCGCGCGCCCCTCAAGTAGAAATGGCCGATGCAGTTGAGCGCACTATCCAAAGTGGTAGCCGTTTGCTGGTGGAGGCGGGCACGGGTACGGGCAAAACGTATGCCTATTTGGTCCCTGCATTGGCGTCTGGCAAGCGAGTGGTTATCAGCACTGGCTCTAAAAACTTGCAAGAGCAGCTGTTTTATCGAGATCTGCCCACCATTGCTGGGGCCCTTGCTTATAGCTTGCCGGTGGCCTTGCTCAAAGGGCGAAGCAACTACCTGTGTATTGAACGGATGAATCGGTTATTAAGCGAATCTCATCTGCAAAAGCCAGAGGTGCTTAACGATCTGGTGAAGGTAAAATCGTGGTCAACCACCACTAATAATGGCGATGTGGGAGATATTCCGGGATTACAAGAAAATGCCGAGATCCTTACCCACGTCACCAGTACCAATGACAATTGTCTGGGTCGTGATTGCCCCTATTATGACGATTGCCATTTAGTGGTGGCCCGTCGACGGGCCATGGATGCGCAGGTCGTCGTCATCAATCACCACCTATTTTTTGCCGATATGGCGGTTAAAGATACCGGATTTGGTGAGCTCGTCCCCGATGCACAGGTGTATGTCTTTGATGAGGCGCATCAGCTCGCTGAGATCGCTACTCATTACTTTGGCAAATCAGTTGGTAGCCGCAGCATATTGGATCTGGCCCATGATATTGAGCTTGCCTATCGAGCCGAAGCCCATGATATGGCCCAACTAGGTAAAGCCGCTGACCGACTGACCATTGCCAGCCAAGATCTGCGACTGGCCTTTGGGGTAGAGGGGGGGCGAGGCAACACCCAAGAGATGCTGCGTCAACCGCGTTGGGGTCAGGCGTTGGCGCGCCTTAACGACGCGCTTGGGCTTTGCTACGAGGTGCTCAAATTGGCGCTAGGGCGCGGTGAACAGCTCGATCACGCGTTTGAGCGGATTTGTGAGTTGCGCAGCCGACTCACCGAGGTGCTCACGGTGAGCCAAACCGGTTTTTCCTATTGGTATGATTGTTCGCGGCTGCATTTTTCTCTAAATATCACGCCCCTGTCGGTGGCGGAGCGTTTTGGCAGCGAGGTACTAAAACCGGATATCGCGTGGATATTTACCTCAGCCACGCTGACGGTGGATATGCACTTTGATCACTTTAAAAGCGAGCTAGGACTTGCCGGTAGCGCCGAACTTATCCTTGAAAGCCCCTTTGATTATGCTGAGCAAGCGCGGCTGTGTGTGCCCCGTTTTTTGCCTGAGCCCAATGCTGCCGGCCGGGGTGAGCTGCTGGCAAATTTAATGATCCCGCTTATCAATAAGACGCCCGGTGGCTGCTTTTTTCTGTGTACCAGTCATCAAGTGATGCGGCAGGTCGCCGACGTGCTGCGCCGGGAAATTGGCCGCACCGTGTTGCTGCAAGGAGAGGATAACAAGCAGCGGCTGCTCAAAGCGTTTGTTGATAATGGCCGCGCCGTGCTGGTGGCGACCAGCAGCTTTTGGGAGGGGATTGACGTGCGAGGGGCGGCGTTGTCGTGTGTTATCATCGACAAGCTCCCTTTTGCCAGCCCAGATGATCCGCAGCTCAAGGCGCGAGTGGAAGATTGTAAGCGCAAAGGGGGGGACCCTTTTAGTGAGTTGAATTTGCCAAAAGCGGTGATCGCCCTCAAGCAAGGGGTTGGGCGGCTCATTCGTGATCGCAGCGATCACGGGGTGCTGGTGATTTGTGATCCTCGCATGGTTCACAAGCCTTATGGCGCCACTTTTCTAAAGAGCCTGCCTGCTATTCCTCGTACCCGCGCGCTAGAGACGCTGGGGGCATTTTTTGATCGGCACTAATTCAAGATACGTGGCATTGCTGTCGAAGTATGGCTGCCAAATAACCGAATTAAACCACCGGTGAGCACATCGCTTGCCGGCGATCTCATTGACTGACTGGATAGAGATAAATCGATGAAGACGTTAAAGATTCTGGCTGTCGATACAGCCACTGAAGCCTGCTCTGCGGCCTTGCTGGTGGGGGATAAACAGTTTTGCCGTTGGGAAGAGGCTCCGCGGGATCACACCCGTAAAATTTTACCCATGGTGCAAGCGGTGCTCGATGAAGCAGGGATAAGCCTAAGCGATCTGGATGCTATCGCCTTTGGGCGTGGTCCTGGCTCCTTTACTGGGGTGCGGATCGGGATCAGCGTGGCGCAAGGTCTGGCATTTGGCGCAGGTGTGCCGCTGATCGGTATCTCAACTTTGGCGGCGATGGCCCAAGGGGCGTATCGAGTAGGGGGAGCTGAGCACGTATTAACGGCCATCGATGCTCGTATGAATGAGGTCTATTTTGGTCGTTATGGGCTCAAAGAGGGTCGCATGCAGTTAATCGCCGATGAGGTGGTGAGCGATCCTGCTGCCCTTGTCGCGGCCAGAGGCAGGCTCGCCGGGCAGGTCACCGTGGTCGGTACTGGGTTTGAAACCTATCGCGAGGCCTTGCGCGATCTGGCCGATGAGCTGGTGGTAAGCGAGGTCCGTTTCCCTGCTGCACAAGATATGCTGGTGTTGGCTAAGGCTGCGTGGCTCGCAGGCGAGGCGGTGCCCGTTGAGCAAGCGACACCGGTCTATTTGCGTGACAAAGTGACCTGGAAAAAGTTGCCCGGGCGCGGTGAATAGGGATTAAAGCGCTGGGATTGGGGAATAGGGACTGGGGAATAGGGATTTGGGATTGGGGATTAGGGTGCAGGGAATGGAAGCGGTAGAGATCCAAGATGAGCCATAGCAGTGAGCACGGCCTAGGGCACGATTGCGCTAAGTTGGCACCACGCTATCAAGGCCGCGCTATTTCGCCGCTTTCCCTGTTGGGTGAGAAGATGGCTTAGTTAGAAGGTTGCACAGATAGTTGTACCGAAGCTTGCGATATGGGCGCGGTATTCACCCAGTGCGCCAATCCCCACCTGCGGATAAAACGAATGATATTGGGTAAAATCCTGATAATCGCATGGAAAATACGGTGGATATGAGCGTTTGTATCGTAAAGTTTGGCCCAGCTTGCTAGAATCCTTGGCTTTCAATAATACCAGCTGCGGCAGCTCCCTCAGAGTGTCCCGTTGTTGATCTGTCGCTGATCCCACGTTGTGCCGTTGCTGACTAATTATTGCGCCATTTAGCGATGGGCAATGTAATGAGCATTCACGGGTCAAACCGCAGATTTAACAGTCGATAAACAGGGATGGAGCCTCCACAGTGAGTGCACAGGTGCAAGTTATGCAGGAGAAGTTCATGGAAAAAGTCTGGCTGACCCGTTATCCAAAAGGGGTGCCTGCGGAGATCAATCCAGACCAATTCAGCTCCCTGGTCGATATGTTCGAATCTTCGGTGACACAGTTTGCTGATCAGCCTGCCTTTGTGAATATGGGGCAGACCATCACCTATCGCCGGCTAGAAGAGCAGTCCCGCGCCTTTGCTGCTTATTTGCAAAATGAGCTGAAGCTAGAGAAGGGCGATCGGGTTGCGGTCATGATGCCCAACTTGCTGCAATATCCTATCGCTGTATTTGGGATCCTGCGCGCCGGGATGATAGTGGTCAATATTAACCCCCTCTATACCCCTCGAGAGCTAGATCATCAGCTTAAAGATTCGGGCGCAAAGGCTATCGTTATTGTGTCCAATTTTGCCCATACCTTGGAAAAAGTGGTCTACGGCACTCCAATTAAGCACGTTATTCTGACCCGGATGGGGGATAACCTTGGGATTGCCAAAGGAACCTTGGTTAATTTCATTGTCAAATATGTCAAAAAGCTGGTGCCAAAATATAACCTGCCCCATGCCACTAGCATGCGTCAGGCGCTGGCAAAAGGACGTTTTTTGCAATACATCAAGCCAGAGATCAATAATGAAGATCTGGCCTTTTTGCAATATACCGGTGGTACGACGGGCCTATCTAAAGGGGCCATGCTGACTCATCGTAATTTAATTGCCAACGTTGAGCAGTGCCTTGGGGTATATGGCCCGATGCTTGAACGGGGTAAAGAGTTTGTGGTGACCGCGCTGCCGCTTTATCACGTGTTTGCGCTGACCGTAAATTGCCTGTTATTTATGCGCATTGGTGGCTATAACCTGCTTATTAGTAATCCACGGGACATTGCCGGGTTTGTTAAAGAGATTAAAAAGTATCCATTTACCTGTATTACCGGTGTTAATACCTTATTTAATGCGCTAGTCAATAATGACGAGTTTAAAGGTATCGACTTTGACAAGTTCAAACTGACCATCGGCGGCGGCATGGCCGTGCAGCGCGCAGTGGCCAATAAGTGGAAAACACTGACCCATACTCCGCTGCTAGAAGGTTATGGTTTGACCGAGTGTTCACCACTGGTGAGCGTTTGCCCCTACGATCTGGCTGATTACAATGGCTCTATTGGGTTGCCAGTTTGCTCTACCGAGATCCGCCTAGTTGATGATAACGGGCAGGTGATCCATGGCTTTAATACACCAGGGGAGATGCAGGTGCGCGGTCCACAGGTGATGGCCGGTTACTGGCAGCGGCCAGAGGCGACCGCCGAAGTGATGCAAGATGGTTGGCTCTGTACAGGTGATATTGCCGTGTGTGATGAGCAGGGATTTTTTAAGATCGTCGATCGTAAAAAAGACATGATCTTGGTTTCTGGATTTAACGTTTATCCAAATGAAATTGAAGATGTGGTGGCATTACACCCAAGCGTGCTGGAAGTAGCTGCCGTCGGTGTACCCCATAAGGTGTCAGGGGAATTAGTTAAGATTTTTGTGGTTAAGAAAGATGCAACCTTGCAGCAAGAGGAGATCATTGCCCACTGCCGCACACATCTGACTGCCTATAAAGTGCCGAAACTGATAGAGTTTCGCGACGAACTTCCTAAGACGAACGTGGGCAAGATCTTGCGGCGCGTACTGCGCGACGAGGAAATTGCTAAGCAATAATCGGACTGCGACAGCACGATATTTTGCAAACCAGTGCCGTCGTAATGCAAAACCGTGGGATACCTCACGGTTTTTATTTTTGGCTCTGACAACTCGCAGGCACAGATGCACTATCAACTCATTACTCAGCAAGCCGACTTTGAGCACTATCTCGCGTCGCTGGCCGACGTCCCGTTGGCTATCGATACTGAATTTGTTCGCACCCGCACCTATTACCCCCAACTGGGTCTATTCCAAATATTTGATGGCGAGCATTTAGCCCTGCTTGACCCATTGGCGCTAGACCTCACCCCTCTTTGGCAGCGGCTTGGTCGGGAAGGGCAAATCGCCATTTTGCACGCCTCTGGTGAAGACTTGGAGCTGATCAAACATCAAGCTGGACACCTGCCTAATCAGATGCACGATACCCAATTAGCAACCGCCTTTCTTGGTCACGGCGTGTCAGTGGGCTTTGGTGCACTGGTTAAAGAGTTTCTTGGGGTGGAGTTAGAAAAAGATCAGGCCCGTACCGACTGGCTAGCGCGGCCGCTCACCGCCCGTCAGCTCGAATATGCGGCTGCCGATGTGTTCTATTTGCTGCCGCTTTATGAAAAAGTGATGGCCCAACTGCACGAAAGTGGCAAGTTTGCTTGGTTCGAGCAAGAGTGCCAGAACCACTCGGCCCGTAAAAGCCAAGGTAGCGATCCGCGGCAGGCTTATCTTGAAATTGTTAACGCTTGGCAGCTTGGGCGCTGCGAGTTGGCGATTTTGCGCGAACTGACCATATGGCGCCAGCAAGAGGCCGTGCGCCGAGATCTTGCGCTGAACTTTGTGGTTAAAGAGCTGCATCTTTTTAAAGTGGCTGAACGTCGGCCAACCTCAATGCGAGACCTTAATGAGCTGGGACTGGCGCCTATTGAAATTAAGATCCACGGCAAGCGGATGCTCGACATCGTTGCTCGCGCTCAGCAAAGTGATCCGCAAAGTTGGCCAGAGCCGATCCGCCGATTAGTTGATTTTCCACAGTACAAAGCTGAGCTAAAACGAATTAAAGCCATGGTGGAAGAGAAGGCCAAAGCCAGTAATATTCCCCCTGAGCTGGTTGCCAGTAAGAAGATCATTCACCAGTACTTCACTTGGAGCTGGCGGATGAGTGATGAAGAGCGGGCTCGCTGTGATAAACCCATGCTGCTGCAAGGGTGGCGTCATGAGTTGGTCGGCCACTTGTTAGCGCAATAAATCCCCTTGCACGCAAGGGGTCGCTTAACGTTAACCATCAATCCTCACCCTCGGGTGGGGATTTTTATTAGTGCTTGACGAGGTATTATTTGGGTTTACCTGCGTCGTGGTTTTTTCAGGGGCAATGGCTGAAGCGACGATGACAACGTGATTGAAGAGGATATCGAGGAGGGGATGCGGCCGAGTCACTCACTAACGCGCAACGAGAAGATGACCTTCAATCGGTTTTAGTGCTGATCGGTACCACCGATGAGCAAAAGCCAGGTGGTGACAATCAAGCGGGCGGCCCTTTTTTGTCAAAGAGGATTGAGGGCTATGCTTGCCCGATCGGAGGCATTTGGTACAATCCACGCCGAAACCAAAAGTCGTTAGCGAGACACGAAAAGTAAACGGTGTACCTTTGAGTGCATCAATCATGCGTTTCGTTGAGAGCGATAAAAACTAACTGCTTGATACTAAAGACTTTATATTAATTACACGTGGCCTTTGGTAGGGGTCACCACTGTATAAGGAAACCCATAATGCCAATCATTACTCTGCCTGACGGCAGCCAACGTCAATTTGATCACGCCGTGTCTGTGATGGATGTCGCCGCTGATATCGGTCCGGGCCTTGCGAAGGCGTGCATCGCCGGTCGGGTCAATGGTGAGCTCGTCGATGCCTGTGAGCTTATCGAAGCTGATGCCGCGCTTGCTATCATCACTGCAAAAGACGAAGACGGTCTGGATATTTTGCGCCACTCCTGCGCGCATCTGTTAGGTCATGCTATCAAGCAACTCTGGCCCCAGACCAAAATGGCCATTGGTCCTGTCATCGATAACGGTTTTTACTACGACGTTGATCTTGACCGCACCCTGACCGATGAAGATTTGGCTGCGTTAGAAGAGCGCATGCTGGCGTTAGTCGCGAAAGATTATGAAGTCATCAAGAAGAAGGTCTCTTGGCAAGAGGCGCGTGATGTATTTGAATCTCGTGGCGAGCAGTATAAGGTCGAGATCTTAGATCAAAACGTTGCCCGCGATGATAAGCCTGGTCTTTATCATCACGAAGAGTACATCGACATGTGCCGTGGCCCGCACGTGCCTAACATGCGTCATTGCCACCACTTTAAGTTGCAAAAAATGTCAGGCGCTTACTGGCGTGGTGACTCTAACAACAAAATGTTGCAACGCATTTACGGCACTGCCTGGGCTGACAAAAAGCAGCTCAAAGCCTATTTGCAGCGCCTCGAAGAGGCTTCTAAGCGTGATCACCGCAAGATCGGCAAGCAACTTGACCTGTATCATATGCAGGAAGAAGCGCCCGGTATGGTGTTTTGGCACAACGATGGTTGGACCATCTTCCGTGAGCTAGAAACTTTCATTCGTGGCAAGCTCAAAGAGTATGACTATCAGGAAGTGAAAGGTCCGATGATGATGGACCGCGTGCTGTGGGAACGATCTGGACACTGGGAAAAATATGCTCAGGCAATGTTCACGACTCAGTCCGAGAACCGCGAGTACGCCATTAAGCCAATGAACTGCCCAGGTCACGTCCAGATTTTCAATCAGGGTCTGAAGTCCTACCGCGATCTGCCGCTGCGTATGGCCGAGTTTGGCTCTTGCCACCGCAACGAGCCGTCCGGTTCCCTGCACGGTCTGATGCGGGTTCGTGGCTTCACTCAGGATGACGCGCACATCTTCTGTACCGAAGAGCAGATCATGGAAGAGGTGTCTGGCTGTATCCGCATGGTTTATGACGTATATGGCACCTTTGGCTTTGAAAACATCGTAGTCAAGCTATCAACGCGTCCGGAGCAGCGCATAGGTTCCGATGAGGCGTGGGATCGGGCAGAGGCTGCGTTAGCTGAAGCACTTGATATCAATGGCTTAAAATACGACCTACAGCCGGGTGAGGGGGCCTTCTATGGTCCTAAGATTGAATTTACTCTGCATGATTGCCTTGATCGTGCATGGCAGTGTGGTACCGTACAACTCGATTTTGCTCTGCCTGGTCGCTTAGGTGCTGCATATGTTGGCGAAAATAACGAACGCCACGTACCAGTGATGATCCACCGCGCCATTTTGGGTTCTATCGAGCGTTTCATCGGTATTCTGACTGAAGAGTATGCGGGTCTGTTTCCAACTTGGTTGGCACCGACTCAAGCTGTAGTCATGAATATCACGGATAATCAGGCCGATTATGCGGTGAAAGTAGCCAAAGCATTAAATGATGCAGGTATTCGCGCAAAAGCGGACTTGAGAAATGAGAAGATTGGCTTTAAAATCCGCGAGCATACTTTGAAACGAGTACCTTTCATGCTGGTCTGCGGTGATAAAGAAGTTGAAGCCGATAAGATTGCAGTACGGACTCGTAAAGGGACTGACTTGGGCACTTATCCTGTTGAAGAGTTCATCGCTCTGTTGACCCAGGAAGTTCAGACCCGCGGACAAAAGAAAGTGGAGGAATAAGCTATAAAAGGCGGAAAAAAACTGGGCAAGCAACCGCAAGCCCGCGCTCACCGGATCAATGAAGAGATCCGTCTGAAAGAAGTTCGTCTGACCGGTTTAGATGGAGAAGCCATTGGCGTCACCACTATTCAAGAAGCACTGAACTTGGCCGCAGAGGCCGGAGTTGATCTGGTTGAGATCAGTCCAAATGCTGAGCCGCCCGTTTGCCGAATCATGGACTACGGCAAATACCTCTACGAAAAGAGCAAAACAACCAAAGAACAGAAGAAAAAGCAGAAAGTCGTCCAGGTTAAGGAAATAAAATTCCGTCCTGGTACTGACGAAGGCGACTATCAGGTAAAACTACGCAACCTGGTTCGCTTTCTAGAAGACGGGGATAAGGCTAAGGTCACCCTGCGCTTCCGTGGTCGTGAAATGGCACACCAAGATCTTGGTATCAAGGTTTTGGAGCGCGTCAAGAATGACTTGGAAGAGTTGGCCGTAGTGGAATCGTTCCCGAAAGTCGAAGGCCGTCAAGCAGTGATGGTTCTCGCACCTAAGAAGAAATCCTAAGGCCCACAAGAAATTAACTCATGGGTTCGCCCATGAGTTGTTCGCCTTGCGATTTTGTTGTCACTCACAATGCGGAGTATGAAATGCCGAAGATGAAAACCAACCGGGGTGCTGCAAAGCGCTTCAAAAAGACCGGCTCGGGTCGCTTTAAGTGCAAGCATAACCACCTGCGTCACATCCTGACCAAGAAGAGCAGCAAGCGTAAGCGCAAGCTGGGACCTAAATTCATGGTTTCCGCTGCCGACCACAAACGTGTTGTCGCTTGTCTGCCGTACGCATAAGGGGGGATGTAAAAAATGCCAAGAGTTAAACGTGGTGTGACTGCTCGAGCTCGTCACAAAAAAGTAATGAAAGCCGCCAAAGGTTACTACGGCGCCCGTTCCCGAGTTTACCGCGTAGCGGTACAAGCGGTAACTAAAGCTGGTCAGTATGCCTATCGTGACCGTCGCCAGAAAAAACGTCAGTTCCGTCAGCTGTGGATTGCGCGTATTAACGCTGCAGCCCGTCAGAATGGTCTGTCTTACAGCCGTCTGATCAATGGTCTGAAGAAAGCGTCTATCGAGATCGATCGTAAGATCCTGTCTGATATCGCTGTTCACGACAAGTTGGCTTTCACCGCCCTGGTTGAAAAAGCTAAAGCAGCTCTGGTTTAATCCGGTTCTGTTATAGAAAAAAGGAGGCTTCGGCCTCTTTTTTTTATCTGTAAATGAGTGATGTCAAATATTCTTGCCTCTGCCTCTGCCTCTGCCTCTGCCTCTGCCTCTGCCTCTGCCTCTGCCTCTGCCTCTGCCTCTGCCTCTGCCTCTGCCTCTGCCTCTGCCTCTGCCTCTTATTGCTACGATTTCGTAGGTTAATGTTTTATTTAAGCCATGCGCCATCAATTGAAATGAGCGTAAGCAGGTTCCTCAATCTCGTCTATTGACCGCCTTGGTGTGGTTGGAGGCGAGTCGGTGCTGATGTTATGGGCACTTTTTTTGGCTCTTTTTAGTATTTTCTTTGGTAAATCACCCATGGTGAGCACATTTAATCCCATACGGCGTGCGCTTGTTAATTGGCTCCGATGAGCCAAATCACAACGCTGTGGGCGCTATCTATTGGAAGGGGAGTGGATGGCTCGTGTCGAGCTCGTCATTTTTGTCGTGTCGATCACATTTTTTGCCATGACGATGACACAGCTCGGTACAATGGATACTGCTAAAATTAAATATAAAATCAATAATTTCAGTGCTTTATAAGATTTGCGTTGGGGTTTTTAAAAGTTGGTCTAATAAATGCTTTATAGCGCAGCCGGCGGTGTTGTCGGTGTATGAGTGTGTGGCGCTTTTACGCCAAACTTAGACACCTTAGGTGACTCCCGTGCGGCGGTAACGAAACATTTAGGATCCCTCTTTATGAACAGCTTCGTGATTGCAGATCCCAGTCTTTGTATTGGGTGTCGAACCTGTGAGGTGGCATGCGCCGTTTCACACCAGTCAACGTCCTGCACGGGTACCGTTGCACGGGAGAGCGGCCTGCAACTTGCTATCGAGGATGGACATGTAGTCTCTAAAGACAGCTATTTCCAACCGCGTCTCAAGGTGATTGTGGGTAGCAAAGTGACTACCCCAGTTCTTTGCCGTCAGTGTGAAGACAAGCCGTGTGCGATGGCGTGTCCTAATAATGCCATCGTCACCGAAGATGGCTGCGTTAAGGTCTATCAAGCCCGCTGTATCGGTTGTAAATCTTGCGTAGTGGCTTGCCCATATGGCGCCATGACGGTAGTGGTAAAAGAGGTAGCACCTGCTGCTGATGCGCTGTTTAAGCGCCCACAAATGAAAGCGCAGGCGTTAAAGTGCGATCTTTGTCGCCATCGTGAAGCCGGCCCTGCCTGTGTCGAGGTATGCCCAACTCAGGCGTTGCGGTTGGTTACGCCTGAGACGTTGGGCGATCTTAATCGTCAGAAGCAGTTAGCCAGTGCTGAGGTGATGGGAAGTTGTCAGCCCTTCACGGTGCCCGCTCGGGGGTGAGGCGTATTGGTGTGCGAGCCTGCAACCTTGGCTGATCAAGGGGGGGGGGTTGCACCCGATCGCTCGTCCTCCCGCTATTTTCGTTAAAGGCTTTCAATCGTTAACAGCCTTTTACCGTTAACAAACAAGAGTGTGAGTCATGAAAAAAGTCATCACCGTCTGCCCCTATTGCGGCACCGGTTGCAAGATCAACCTGCTGGTTGAAAACGACAAGGTAGTGGGTGCCGAAGGCGCCAACGGCCGGACCAACGAGGGACAACTGTGCCTCAAGGGTTATTACGGTTGGGATTTTCTTAACGATACCAATCTGTTAACCCCCCGTCTTAAGAGCCCGATGATCCGTCGTGAGCGCGGTGGCAAACTCGAGTCTGTCTCTTGGGATGAAGCAATCAGCTTTGCTAGCAGCCGTCTGTCTGCAATCAAAGCAAAATACGGTGCTGACGCCATCATGACCACTGGCTCTGCCCGTAGCCCTGGTAATGAAGCCAACTATGTGATGCAAAAATTTGCCCGTGCGGTGCTCGGTACGAATAACGTCGATCACTGCGCGAGGGTGTGACACGCACCCTCAGTCTCCGGTCTGGAGACAACTGTAGGTAACGGCGCTATGAGTAACGCCATTCCCGAAATTCAAGAGACCAAGTGCCTATTGGTGTTTGGTTACAATGCTGCTGATTCTCACCCTATCGTTGCCCGCCATATCCTCAAGGCCAAAGCGAATGGGGCCAAGGTGATTGTGTGTGATCCCCGGATGGTGGAAACCGCCCGTATCGCCGATCAGTGGTTGCCGCTTAATAACGGATCCAACATGGCGCTGGTGAATGCTTTTGCCAACGTGTTGATAAGTGAAGGGCTCTACAACAAAGAGTTCGTCGCTAATTACACCGAAGGATTTGAGACCTTTAAAGCCACCGTGGCCAAATACACCCCAGAATATGTTGAGGGGATCACGGGGCTTAAAGCCGACGATATTCGTGCAGCGATCCGCACCTATGCCGCATCGCCTGCCTCCATGATCCTATGGGGCATGGGCGTGACCCAGTATGGTCAGGCGGTGGATGTGGTTAAAGGGTTGGCAGGCATTGCGCTGTTGACCGGTAACTTTGGTCGTCGTGGCACCGGCTGTGGTCCTGTGCGCGGGCAAAACAACGTGCAAGGCACCTGCGACATGGGGATGCTGCCACAGCAATTTCCCGGTTATCAGTCTGTGAGCGATCCTGAGATCAGTGCCAAATTTGCGAAAGCGTGGGGCGTCTCATCACTGTCTCAAAAGCCAGGTTATCGCCTGACTGAGCTTGGTCACAAGGTGGAAGAGGGCAAATGTAAGGCGTTCTACATCTTTGGTGAAGATCCGGCTCAAACTGAGGCTGATCTGGCTCAATTTCGCCGCACCTTAGCGGGAATGGAGCTGGTGATCGTGCAAGATATCTTCATGACTCAGACTGCAGAGATGGCGGATGTGATCCTGCCAGCCACCAGTTGGGGTGAGCATGAAGGGGTGTATAGCTCAGCAGATCGCGGCTTCCAGCGTTTTTATAAAGCCGTGACACCGCCAGAAAATGTGAAACCTGATTGGGCTATTTTCTCGCTGATGGCCACCGCCATGGGTTATCCCATGGAGTACCGTGATACTGAGCAAATTTGGGACGAAATGCGCGCCCTTTGCCCGCTCTATGCTGGGGTCACTTACGAGAAGATGGCCGATCTGAAAAGTGTGCAGTGGCCTTGTCCGATCGAAGATCACCCAGGCACTAGCACCTTGTTTGAGGGGAACGTATTTACGACCCCAAGTGGCAAGGGTCAGCTGATTGCCTCTGAGTGGCGCGCGCCACTTGAGCAGCCTTGCGCAGAGTTTCCATTGGTGCTCTCAACGGTGCGTGAAGTCGGTCATTACTCTTGCCGCTCCATGACGGGGAACTGCTCTGCACTGCAGACCTTGGCAGATGAGCCAGGTTACCTGCAGATCCATCCAAGTGATGCGCAAAAGCTTGGGGTTAAGGATCAAGCCTTAGTGTGGATCTCATCGCGTCGTGGCAAGGTGATCACCCGTGCTAATTACAATGACCGTGTTAACGCAGGTGTGGTCTATATGACTTATCAGTGGTGGATTGGGGCATGTAATGAGCTCACCATCGAGCACCTTGATCCTGTATCCTATACCCCTGAGTACAAGTACTGTGCCGTGAAGATTGAGCGTATTGACGATCAGCCTGAGGCGGAAGTGTTCGTCCAGACTGAGTACAGTGCGCTCAAGGCTAAATTGCGCAATGCCGCAAAAGGCTAGTCTCGTATAACGCGAGCTACGCGTAACAAGGGTAATCTTGCATAAATAAGGTGTTCCCGACTCACATTGTTGAGTCGGGCGCCTTTTATTGTCCATATTTGATGGAATGTTAATGATGCACTGTGAAATTAACCGATTATTCGGGACGTTCTATATTGGCACTTATCTGGCCGCCATATTGGTGGGAATAGGTTGCTATATGTGGCAAAACGAGATGATATTTTTGCTTGGATTTGGCTTTTTTGGCTGCTTTATGGCCGCAAGGCTGGCTATGAACAGTGTATTTTCTGCACTTAGCGTACCTGCGGCATGGTTAATCGCTTTTGTATCAACGAGCGTGGTCAATGGGTTACTGCTTGCAGGGGTATCCTTACTGGTTTATGTGACCCATCAGAGTGTGGCTGCAGAGGTTGCCGATAATGCCAGTTGGCTGCTCATCGCCTTTCAGTGCTTGTCTGCCTTGTTTATTTTTGGTGGATTAAAGGGCTGCCATAGCCGGATCCTTCACTCTTAACCTTCTCATAGTCTCGTTATCTTTTACCTGTCAGAGAGGTAAATAGTGGGGCAATGTTCACCAGAAAAATCGGTGTTTTAGCGATTGCTATTATGCAGATCAAGGTTCGTGCGTATAACCGGTTAAATAGCTGCCTATCGGTATATGAAATCGGATTGTAATGAAATTTCAGCTCATCTATGATTAGCCCCTTTGCTGTATTCCCCCGATAACAATGTTAACGTTTGTTGTTATTGGTTAATAATAACGCTGGAATCGCAACATTCGACACGTCTCGTCCCCGCCTTTTCTTATTAGCAGTCGCGATGATTGGCTGCCGCTATTTATGTTGGTGATGTGATCTGGCGGTGCTGTGATGGCATGGACAGCCTGACTGGTGATCAAATCGATATAACGCGAGGCCGCAATGCTAAATGTGAGTGCTATCCCTTTGGACGACATCTCTCCTATCTGGGAAGACGGGTTCCTGTTGCTCTCTAAATCCCTGTTGTCGGCAGTGACGCTTGATGATTTTATCTACAAACTCAACAAAATCGATGCCAGTTTTGGTGGGGTCACCCGGGTTAATTTGATCCTAAATATGGGGACCCGTGATGAGGCTATGTTCTGTTTCATCGGAAAAATGGGTCCAACTCACTTGGTTTGTCCTAAGGCTGAGCTGCATACTTCTCCTCGCCCTTCAAAAGAGACCCAAGAGCAGGCCATTATTTTATCTGCTGCCCGTTTTGAAAATCGCTGTCATGCCCTTGCCGCAGAGGCTATCTACGCCGATCTGCGATCTTATTGCCAGTTGCCTATTACCACGGCCCGTAGTCATCTTGGTGGGGTCGAGTTTATTAATACTCGGCTTGATAATTTCACCATGGAGACGCTAGCAAAGCTGACGCAGCTTGCCGCTATTATCGCCATTGCGCTCGAAAATGTGCTCGATAAAGAGCGAACCTTAGAGCAAGCCAACTCACTACGCCTTGAGCGTGATAGCTGCAAAATTTTGGTGGATGTCACCAATGCGGTGATCAAATTGGTTCGCATTGCGGAGTTACCTCAGAGTCTTTTTAGTATTTTGCAGCATCACTTTGCTATTAGCAGTTTGTGTTTGGCACAATACAACGCGACCTCTGACAGTTTTAAGAGCTATCTCGTTAATAGCGATCAGATTGAGCAACCAGGCATCATTGATCACTCTTGTTTTGAGAAACAGTGTTTGCAAGGGGCCCTTGGCCATAGCGAGCCGTTCTTTGTTTATCGCGATCATGGTCCTAACTGCAGCAACCGATGTCGTTTTACCTCGCAGATCTTGCCCCCTGAGGCGAACAGCTCCTGCATTTTACCCCTTCGTTACCGAGGCAATTTGTTGGGGGTATTGATCCTTTCGCATCCGAATGCCGATTTTTTCGCCGACCTTGATATCTCATTACTTGAGCAAGTTGCAGCCCGCACCGCCATTGCCATGAATAATGTGCAAGCGCAGCAAGAGATTTCAAATACCAATGGCGCGAAGGAAAAGACCATTCGGGTCGCAGATCTTGAACCTAACGCCGATTTTTCGAGCATCATTTATCAAAGCGCCATCATGGGAGAGGTGCTTGAGAAGGTAAAACTGGTGGCCCAAAGTGACTGCTCGGTGCTGATCTTGGGTGAAACGGGCACGGGTAAAGAGCTGATCGCTCAAGCGATCCATCAGTTGAGCGAACGCTGTGACCAACCGATGGTGAAGGTGAACTGCGCGGCCATCCCAACAGGGCTTATTGAAAGCGATCTGTTTGGCCATGAAAAAGGGGCCTTTACCGGCGCATTGACCCAGCGCATCGGCCGTTTTGAGCGGGCCAATAAAGGCACACTGTTTCTTGATGAAGTGGGGGATATGCCCCTTGATCTGCAGCCTAAGTTGCTGCGGGTGTTGCAAGAGCATGAGCTTGAGCGGGTTGGAAATAGCAATCCGATTGCCGTCGATGTGCGTTTGGTGGCCGCCACTAACTGTGATCTGCTCTCTATGGTTAAGAACAAACGCTTTAGAAGTGATCTTTATTACCGTCTTAATGTGTTTCCGATTGAGCTACCCCCGCTGCGGGAGCGACGCGAAGATATTCCGCTATTGGTGAACTTTTTTATTAAAAAAATTGCCAAACGCATGCGCCGCACCATCACCTCAATCCCTGCAGATGCCATGAAAATGCTGGTGTCGTTGCCTTGGTATGGCAATATCCGAGAGCTTGAAAATATCATTGAGCGGGCTGTGGTGATGACCCGAGGCCAAGTGCTCAATCTTTCTCCTGATGAATTGTTACCGCTTAAGGGCTATCACAAGATTGAAACCTTGGTTTATGACGAGCTTGAGCCGGATTTATTTAAGGGCTCCCATAGCCAACCTGACGAGATCCTTGATGATCGCCAAGCCATTATCGATGCGCTGCGTGATTGCAATGGGATCGTTGCCGGTGAGCGGGGCGCCGCTCATCGTCTTGGGATGAAACGCACGACCTTGCTCTCTAAAATGAAGCGGCTGGGTATTTCGGCCAAAGATCCACACAGCGGCGATGGAGTCCACTCATGAGCCTCAAGACACAGACACGCGTAATCGATGCGAGCGACGAGGTGCAAAAGCCAGCATGCTGCGCGGTGCATCGGGAAGTGGTGCATTATCGGCGTGATAACGTGACCTGTGACAGTGACATGGCGCTTGCCTGTGAGACCCCAGTGGCACTGGTGTACAATGGCGTCGCCCACAGCGTCATGATGTGTTCGGCCGCAGATCTTGAGGATTTTGCCATTGGCTTCTCGCTTTCTGAGGGGATCATCGACAGCTACCTCGACATTCACGATATCGAGCAAATAGATGGCTGTCAGGGGATTGAGCTGCATATCACCCTTGCCAATCGCTGCATTTATCGCCTTAAAGAGAAGCGGCGCACCTTAGCTGGGCGCACCGGTTGCGGCATTTGTGGCAGCGAAAGTTTGGAGCAGGTCGTACGCAGCCAGCCAAGACTGCCCGATACCCAGCGTTTGGCCGTCAAGCTTATCGACCAGGTGCTAGATGCACTGCGTCCGCTGCAAGTATTAAGTCAACAGACAGGTGCGACCCATGCGGCCATTCACATTGACCTGCAGGGCAACATTTTAGCGATCCGTGAGGATGTGGGACGTCACATTGCCCTTGATAAACTGGTGGGGCATCTGTGTCGCAGTGGCCGGCGTGATGGGGCCATTTTGGTGACCAGTCGCGCCAGCTTTGAGATGGTGCAAAAATGTGCCAGTGCCGGTGTAGAAATTTTGCTCGCCATATCAGCTGCCACTGAGTTGGCCGTTGATAGGGCAGAGCACACCGGTCTGACCTTGGTGGGATTTTGCCGCCCAGGGCGAGCAGAGATCTACGCTGGCCGCCAGCGCATACTCTTAGGGTAAGTATCGGCATCACGCCCCAGCATAAGGGCCAGAGACCGCAGACTGGCGTCATAACAGCGTGCCGCCTTTATCTTGCCATGTTGACTCGACATGTTGACTCGCCATAACGCCATTGGCGGATTGAGTTGGCTCGGGTATAGTCCTGCGCCCATGAGAGTGATAAGGGTAGGACCATGGGGCTGCACGTTTTCAGTTGCCCCCAGTCATGGCCCACCGACACAGAGCTAAAGGAACGTTCGCCAATGAAATTTAGCCCCTTGCTTGATGAGATGATGAAAGCCTTACAGGTGCTGCCAGGCATTGGGCCAAAATCGGCTCAGCGCATGGCGTTTACCTTGCTTGAACGTGAACGCAGTGGTGGCTTGCGCTTAGCCGAGTTACTTAACCGAGCACTCATCGAAATTGGTCATTGCAGCCATTGCCGCACCTTTACTGAAAATGATCGTTGCGACATTTGCGCGAATCCAAAACGTGAAGAGAGCGGTTTACTGTGCGTAGTGGAAAGCCCCGCCGATGTGGCAGCCATTGAGCACACTGGACAATTCTCTGGTCGCTATTTCGTGTTGATGGGCCACTTATCGCCCCTCGATGGCATAGGACCTGCAGAGTTGGGGCTGGAGATCCTTGAGCGGCGCTTACAGGCCGAATCGATCAATGAGCTGATTTTGGCCACGAACCCGACCATCGAAGGGGATGCCACCGCTTGGTACATAGCGGATATGGCCCGCGCCGTAGGCGTCAAAGTGAGCCGCATTGCTCATGGTGTACCTGTCGGTGGGGAGCTTGAGTTGGTCGATGGCACCACCCTGTCTCATTCGTTAATGGGGCGTCAGCCCCTCAATTGAGCCACGCCAGGCCCTAAATTGGGCTAAGTAGGCCCTTAATGGCGCCACGTAATGGTCTGTGTGACCGACTCTTATCTTGAAACCCGCTTTGGCGGGTTTTTGTTTGATGATAGGTGTGAGTAATAGAAAAATTGGCGCAAAAATAGCCACTTACACCATAGGTCGCGGTTCTCCCCTTGAAATAGGGCAGCATGGCCCCATCTTGTATCAGGAAGATATTCAACCCACATTTCCTGAGGATTGTGTCGATGACCCAAAGCGTTCATGCCGAAACCCACGGGTTTCAAACTGAAGTCAAACAACTGCTGAGCCTGATGGCCCACAGCCTGTACTCCAACAAAGAAGTGTTTTTACGCGAGCTTATCTCTAACGCCTCTGATGCGGCAGATAAGCTGCGTTTTAAAGCGCTTTTTGATGCCTCTTTGTTTGAAAACGACGGCCAGTTGCGCGTTCGCCTGGTGGTTGATAAAGAACAACGCACCCTGACTATCTCTGATAACGGCATCGGAATGACCCGTGATCAGGTGATTGAACATCTTGGCACCATCGCTAAATCGGGTACCGCTGAGTTTTTTAAGAATTTATCCGGTGATCAAGGGCGCGACTCCCAACTGATCGGTCAATTTGGGGTTGGTTTTTACTCGGTGTTTATTGTTGCTGACAAAGTGACCGTGGTCTCTCGCGCCGCAGGTAGCGCACAAGATCAAGGCGTACAGTGGGAATCACAAGGTGAAGGCTCCTTCACCGTCGCAGCCGTCACCAAAGAGGGACGCGGTACCGACGTGATTTTGCACCTGCGGGCCGAAGAAGAGGAGTTCCTCGACGATTGGCGTTTGCGCTCGGTGGTGGCCAAATATTCTGACCATATTTCAGTGCCCGTTGAGATGTACAAAGAAGCGACGCCCGATCGTGAAGAAGAGGGTGAGACCATTACAGGTACCCCGGGTGAGTGGGAGCAAGTTAACCGTGCAACCGCGCTGTGGACTCGCAATCCAAAAGAGATCACTGATGAGGAGTATCAAGAGTTCTACAAGCATGTTGCCCATGACTTTGAAGATCCGATGCTCTGGGGCCATAACCGAGTAGAAGGGGCACAAGAGTACACGAGCCTGCTTTATATTCCTGCCCGCGCGCCTTTTGATCTCTATAACCGCGATCAAAAACATGGCTTAAAACTGTATGTGCAACGGGTGTTCATCATGGATGACGCCGAGCAGTTTATGCCAACCTACCTACGTTTTGTCAAAGGGGTACTCGACTCTAACGATCTGCCACTTAACGTCAGCCGTGAAATTTTGCAAGACAACAAGGTTACCGTCTCATTGCGTAAGGCCTGCTCTAAGCGGGTGCTGAGCATGTTGGCAAAACTGGCCAAGGATGACAGCGAGAAGTATGCAACCTTCTGGCATGAGTTCGGTAACGTTCTCAAAGAGGGGCCAGCAGAAGATCACGCTAACCGTGAAGAGATCGCCAAGCTGCTGCGCTTTGCCAGTACCTCAGGGGAGGGGGCAACTCAGAGTGTTTCTCTTGAAGATTACATAAGCCGGATGAAAGAGGGTCAGCAAAAGATCTATTTCATTACTGCTGACAGTTTTGCTGCGGCGAACAACAGCCCACACCTTGAGATCTTCCGTAAAAAAGGTGTCGAAGTGTTGCTGATGTCAGAGCGGGTAGATGAGTGGCTGATGAGTCACTTGACTGAGTTTGATGGTAAGCAGTTGATCTCCGTTACCCGTGGTGAGCTTGATCTAGGTGAGCTGGAAGATGAGGCCTCTAAGCAGGCGCAGCTTGATGCCCAGCAAGCGAATGCCGGGCTTATCGAGCGTGCTAAGCACAGCCTTGGTGATGCGGTCAAAGAGGTGCGGATGTCTCACCGCTTAACCGATTCGCCTTCTTGTATTGTGACTGATGCCTATGGCATGAGCTCGCAGATGATCAAGCTGATGCGTGCGGCGGGCCAAGCCGTACCCGAGCAAAAATATATCTTAGAGCTCAACCCAGACCATGCGTTGGTGAAAAAGCTCGACACCATCACTGACGAGGCGCTGTTCGGCGAGTGGATGACCTTGCTGCATGAGCAAGCGCAATTAGCTGATCAGGGTGGGTTAAATGATCCTGCTGGGTTTGTTTCACGGATTAACCGTTTGTTGCTGCAAGCGTAAGCGTCAACATTGGTAATAAAAAAGCCCACTGCAGCATATGCAGTGGGCTTTTTTGATCGGGTTAAATCGCGTCTAAATAGTGATTGCGCTAAACGGTGGGACGCGCCGATAAGCGGCAGTCGTCAATAGCTGCAATAAAGCAAGTCATCACCGCTCGTCTAGCTGGCGCCACACGGCGCCGAAATAGCGCCAGCGCAACACAAGCGCAATACAAGTGCAATACCGGTACGAGCACGACATAAGATCCCGTCACCGATGGTTATTTACGATATTCGTTGTTGTAGTTTTGAATTAATCGGCGAGTGATGTCGTGCTGGGGATCGGCAAACACCTTGAGGGTTTTGCCACGCTCCACCACGCGACCTTCATGCATGACCAGTACTTCATCACTGATGTGACTAACAATGCCCAGATCATTGGCCACCAACACATAGCTAAGCCCCATGGTTTCTTGCATTTTGAGCAGCAGATTGATGATTTGAGATCGTACCGAAATATCTAAGGTCGAGAGGGCTTCATCCGCTACCACAATTTTAGGATTAAGGATCAGCGCCCGTGCGAGCCCCACACGCTGCTGTTGACCCGCGGAGAGCATTTGAGGGTAAAACATCGCGTGATCGGGCAGCATTCCAACCATGCGCAGGGTGCTAATGACCTGCTCATGGCGCTCTGCATCCGTCATATCAGTATTAAGTAGTAAAGGGGTGGCGAGAATTTCACCCACGCGGATCTTCCGATTAAGGGAGGTATTCGCATCTTGAAAAATCATGCGTAACAATTTGCAGCGGCTTTGATAATCCCCATGCACCATCAATTGACCATTGATAGTGATGTCTCCGCAAGTTGGCTTGATCATTCCGGCTAGCATCCGAGCCAAGGTACTCTTGCCCGATCCGGCTTCACCAATGATGGCTAAGGTTTGTCCCACTTCGAGATTAAACGACAGCGGTTTAACGGCTTCAATGACCTGACGATGGAACAGACCCGTTCGATTTTTATAGGTTTTGCCAAGGCCTCTGACCTCTAATAGGGATGGCTCTATCATGGGCGTCGCTCCTTAAGCGAGATGGGCGCGATGAGCTCGTCGTCAGCATTACCCTGTGTTGAACCAACATGGCCGCGAAAATCTAACTGGCGTGGGCTCATTTTTTCGCCTCCTCCATATTCAGTGGAAAGTGGCAGTTGTACTGATGCCCTTTGATTTTTTGCATGATGGGGGTTTGCACACACTGCTTTTGGGCATGGGGACAACGGGGTCCGAGTCGGCAACCAATGGGCAGATGTTGCAGTGGCGGAATGACGCCAGGTAAGGTGTCGAGCGGTGACTTGTGGCGCACTAATTTGTCAAAATCTGGGATCGATTTGAGCAGCGCATTGGTATAGGGGTGGTACGGTGTCTCTAAGATCTGATCGCGGGTACCCACTTCCACCATCTGACCGCAATACATCACATTGATGGTATCGGTCAGATTAGCAATGGCGGAGATGTCATTACTGATGATCAAAATCGTGGTGTTACCCAATTTGTTCATCTTATCTAGCAGCCGCAAGATCTGGGAGTGAGTGGTGGACTCCATGGCGCTGGTGGGTTCGTCGGCGATCAATAGGCGAGGCTTATTGGCGATAGCCATGGCGATCATCACTTTTTGACACATGCCATCAGACAACTCGTGGGGATAGGCATGCATGACTTTACGGTGATCTTTCACCCCAACTCGATGCAGCAGTGCGATGGCTTTTTTCTTGCGCCACTGAAAGCGCTGCCAGAATTTGCCATCAAATGAATCGGTCGGGATCGCCTCCTCAAGCTGGGTTCGGATCACTTCAGAGGGATCAAGGCAGCTGATCGGGTCTTGAAAAATCATGGCGATCTCGCGGGCCATGATCCGGCGTCGCTCTTTAGGCGCCATCGCCAGCAGATCGATGTCGTTAAAGCGCATGCGATCGGCTCGCACCGTCCAACTGTCTTTTTCAATTCCAACAATGACTTTAGCAATCAAGCTCTTACCCGAGCCAGATTCCCCTACTAAGCCGCGAATTTCACCCTCAGTGAGGGTCAAACTGACCTTATCTACTGCTTTGACTTTGCCTTGTAACGTCTCTATCTCAATGGTGAGATTACGAATATCGAGTAGGGGCATTAGCAGCACTCCTCAGCGGTGGTCAGCTCAAACGCGGTGAATATCATCAATGAGCGGCGCATTAGTCATTTCCCTCTTTTAGCGCCTGGCGGATCCCTTCGCCAACAATGTTGGTGACCAAGACGCTAAACATAATGGCCACCCCCGGCAAGGTCACAGTCCAAGGTGCGAGATAGATAAGATCGCTGGCATCGGCCAGCATGGCGCCCCATTCAGGCTGGGGCGACTGGGCACCGAGCCCAAGAAAGCCAAAGGCCGCAATATCGAGGATCGCCGCAGACAAGGTGCGGGTAGTTTGGGAGACCAAGCTCTCAGCGATATTAGGTAAAATGGCCAGCCGCATGATCCGAAAAGGGGGAGAACCATCGAGCCGGCTGGCGATGATGTACTCCTTTTGCATCTCGGTGTATACCGCGTTGTAAGTCGCGCGAATAAACGGTGGGATCAATGCTAATGTGATAGCAATCAAGGTATTACCCAGTCCAGGCCCTAATATCGCCACCATGATGATGGCCAGTAGCAAAGAGGGGATAGAGAGCAAGGTATCGAGCAGGTGATGCAATACGCTCGACTTTAGCCCTTTGGTCATTCCGCCTAAGATCCCGATAGCAGAGCCCAGCACCATCGCAATCGCCACCACGACTAAGGCATAACCGAAGGTCAGGCGGGCACCCAGCACCAGTCGCGTCAGCATGTCACGGCCCAGATCATCGGTGCCAAGAAAATAGTCAATGTTACCGGTTGCTGCCCATGAGGGTGCTAGCAGTAGCGTGTCTGCATGCTGCTCATCTACGCCATAAGGCACTAAGAGTGGCCCGATCAAGGTGATCAGGATCAACGCCAACAAGCACCATAGTCCTGCCATGGTCAGCGGATTGCGGCGACAAGAGGCCCATGTCTGCTGTATAGGCGAGAGGATCTTGAGCTCAGAATTGATCTGTAAATTATTTTGCATAAGTTACCTAACTGTTGGTCATGCCTTACGTGCATTTAATGGTGTTTGGCATACCACTCGTTACGTCGTACGGGGTAGATAAGGGTGGTGAGCATCTCGGTACTGACGCTAATAAGGATCACAAATCCGGCGATCACTAATAGCGCACCTCGAATGGCGGCATAATCGTGCAGCGCAATACTGTCGATCAGCCAGTGGCCCATCCCATTCCACTCAAAAACCACCTCGGTGATCATGGCGGCGCTCAGCACGCTACCAAGTTGCAGTCCAAGCAGGGGAAGCACCGGAGGCAGCGCATTTTTTAGCCCATGCCGCCAGACAATCTGCCAAGTAGAGAGGCCGCGGCTGGCCGCCGCCTTGATGTAGCTTTGCTTCATCACATCAATAAGCGAACTACGCACATGGCGGATCACCTCGGTGGTTGGGACCACCGCGAGGACTAATGAGGGCAAGATCAGGTGGCGAATGGCATCGTGTAGGGCCGCTTGGCGCCACGGCTCGTGACTGAGCAAAATATCAACGATCGCGATCCCCGTCACAGGGGGCACATCATAGAGCAAGCTGAGCTGGCCGGAGGCCGGTAGCCAGCCAAAATCGAGGGAAAAGAGCATCACCATCAAGAGACCTAGCCAAAAAACCGGTATGGCATAACCAATCAAGCCGCCCCCCATGATGCAAATATCCAAGGTTTTACCTTGTGATAACGCAGCCAGGGAACCAAGGGGGATCCCCACTAACAGTGAGATGGTAAAAGCGGTTACGCACAAAATGAGCGTGGCGGGAAAATAGTGACGGATCTCCTCAAGCACCGGGAGCCCAGAGACACTCGACACGCCCAGATCGGCGACCAAGATCCGTTGCATAAAGTCAGCGTAACCCTGCCAAAAGGTCAATGGCTGGTCGAGTAGTCGGTAGCCCAGCAGATAGGCGACCAAGGTCAACGCCAGCAGGGTGATCACCAGCAAATTGATGCGGCGCAAGGTATATAAAAGCATGGTTACTTCCTGTGGGCTTGGTTAAAGGAGGTGCCACCAAAGGGCATCAGCTTTATCCCTTCAATGTCACGGCGACTGACTTGCGTGCGCAGTGCATGAGCCAATGGGATCAGCGGTAATTGTTGGTTTAGCAATGTCTGGGCGTAATAGTAGTTGCGCATACGAAACGATAACTGAGTCGAGGTGACGGCATCATCGAGCAATTGATCGAATGCTGGGCTACACCAGCGGCTGAAGTTGTTCCCTCGCTCAACGGCGGCGCAGCTCAACAGCTGGCGAAAGAAGTTATCCGGATCGGCGTTATCTGCAATCCAACCTGACAGCAGGGCATCATATTGGCCCTTGGTTCGTAGGGCTTCGATCACCGGCCATGGTTGCACCACCACCTTTACCTTGATCCCCACTTTGGCCAAGTCGTTGCGAATCAGTTGAGCCGTTTTGACCGAGTCTGGGTTGTAGGGACGGGCGTCTGGTTGCACCAGCAGTTGCATGGTAAAGCCATTGGGTAGCCCCACCTCTGCAAGCAGCTGACGGGACAAGGTGAGATCGGGCAGCCGCTTTGGTGTGCTTGGGTTATAGCCCCAAGAGAGGGGGGGCAATAGACTATTGGCCGCTAACCCCGTCTCAAAATAGACCGCTTGCAGCAGGTTATCGATATTGATGGCGCTGGCAATGGCTTGCCGGACCTTAACGTCATCAAAGGGCGGCTGGCGGGTATTGAGGGCGAGAAATGCCACATTCATGCCAGATTCTACCGCGACGCGCAGATCGGGATTTTGCTTGATAACCGATAGCTGGCTTGCCGATGGGGTGCTCATAACATCGCACTCACCGGTGAGTAACTTGGCCAGCCGTTTTGACGATTTTGGGGTGATGTCATAGACCAATTGTTCAAGCTTGGCATCACCGCCCCAGTAGCCTGGATGACGGATATAACGAATGAACTCGTTGTGGCGATACTCCTTAAAACGAAAAGGTCCCGTTCCGATGGGGCGCGAGTCTAGCAAAGCTGGGGTACCGGCTTTGAGCATTTGCTCAGCATATTGGGCAGAGAGGATCACCGCGTAGTCGCTGGCCAGCGTGGCAAGAAACGTGGCGTTGGGCTGATTGAGGGTGAACACCACGGTGTACGGATCTTTTTTAACCACGCTTTTGATCAGTAGATCTTGTCCATTACTGTAAAAATAGGGGTAATCGCCCCCTGAAATCTGATGATAAGGGTGCGCTTTATTGATTTGGCGGACATAGGTAAAAACCACATCGTCCGCATTGAAGGTGCGAGTCGGGGTAAACCAAGGGGTGTGATGAAAGGTCACCCCTTTTCGCAGCGTCAGTGTATAGGTGAGGCCATCTTTACTGATCTGCCAATCGGTCGCGAGGGCCGGCTCAATGGCAAGGGTACTTGGGTTAACGTCTAGCAGCCGGTCATAGAGCGGGCGCGCACTGGCATCGAGGGTCACCCCATAGTTGGAGACATGGGGATTAAACGAAAGAGGGGAGCCCTCGGTGCAATAGATGAGACCGGTTTTAGAGGCATCAGGGCGCTTGTCGCAGCCAGTGACAAGCACCAGCACACCAAGCAGCAAAGGAGTAAGCATTCTCATTGTTGAACCATGTTTTTATACAGTTTTAGTACGTAGGAGCGCAGAAAAATCAACCAGCACCAAGGCTGGAATCGCATGAGCGTCATAAAAACCTATCTGATTGCGGCTCTTGGTCAATATCTGCGTCTAATAGCTGATATTTACGCAGCATGCCCCGAAACTGGTGATAGCTTAAGACCAGCGCTTGGGCTGCTTTGCGCTGATTATACTGGCAATGATGCATCGCTTGCCTGAGTAAATTGATCTCAAACTCTGCCACAGTTTGTTTCAGATCAAGGGGCAGGGATGCAGTGGCTGCCGAAGGTGTTTCAGTTGAGCCATTTTGCTCGGGCGCGATTTTTACCCCATTGGGCCGCCAAGGGGAATCAAAGGGGTTGATCACCACATTTTCTAGCGCTAATTGGGGATTGCCTTGGCGATAGATGCTGCGCTCCACCACATTTTTGAGCTCACGCACATTACCTGGCCAGTGATATGCCTGCAATCTGGCCAGTGACGGGCGGCTAAACCCGGCAAACAGCGGGTAACCAAGCTCTCGAGTCATGCTGTGGGCAAAGTGCTCGGCGAGGATCAAAATATCTTCTGGTCGCTCTCGCAAGGGGGGCAGGGTAATGACATCAAAGGCTAAGCGATCGAGCAAATCGTGACGAAACAGCCCTTTGTCAGCCAAAGTGGGCAAATCTTCATTGGTAGCGCAGACCAGTCGCACATCGACCTGAAGCGGATGTGCCCCGCCAACCCGTTCAAATTCACCATATTCAATCACCCGCAGCAGCTTTTCTTGCACCCGTGGGCTAGCACTGGCTAACTCATCTAAAAACAAGGTGCCCCCATCGGCCCGTTCAAAGCGTCCTTGATGACGTTTAGCCGCACCAGTAAACGCCCCCGCTTCGTGACCAAATAACTCGGTCTCTAACAAGCTCTCCCCTAATGCCGCGCAGTTGAGGGTGACAAAAGATTGATCCCAGCGAGCAGAGAGATAATGCAAGCGATGGGCAATGAGCTCTTTGCCGGTACCCCGCTCGCCGATGATCAACACCGGTTTACGCAGTGGGGCGAGCCGTGAGGCCTGCTCAATGATTTCGAGAAATGCGTTAGATTCCCCCAACAGGCTTTGTGAGGCGGTGGTCATCGTAAACCCTATTTATTGTCAACAGTGATGGTCAACCGTGGTGGTTAAAATGCATAAGTAAGCTGGCGAATATTACCAACTATTGATGATTTTAGTCATCCGTTGTGCGCCATGGATGGGGCCATATTTTTTTAACCGTTATAAATCAGCAGGTTAAATTATTTGTAAGATTGGCATGCAAGTTGCTATATCTATGGTGACAACCCATTATGTTCATTACAGGAGTGCAATCATGAGTATTTTTTCTCGTCTGGCCGATATCATCAATGCCAACTTGGGCGCATTGCTCGATAAAGCCGAAGATCCACACAAGATGGTGCGGCTCATCATTCAAGAGATGGAAGATGAGCTAGTTAAAGAGCGCTCAAATTTAGCCCGTTTTTTAGCGAGCCAAAAAGAGATTGGCCGTCAGGTCAGCCGTCATCAAGAGCGCGTTGATGAGTGGCAAGTTAAAGCTGAGTTGGCGCTGACTAAAGGGCGCGAAGACTTGGCCCGCGCCGCGTTGATGGAAAAGAAAAAGCAAACTGAGTTAGCGCAAGCCCTATTTAATGAGCAGCAAGCGGTGGATCGTGGCATAGAGAAGCTTGGCGATGAAATTTGCCAGCTCGAAACCAAGCTTGAAGATGCCCGTGCGCGCCAAAAAGCGATGGTGATCCGTAACGAAGCCGCCAGCAGTCGCCTTAATGTGCAAAATCAAGTTGCGCGCACTGGCAGCCAAGCGGTGGTGAGCAAATTTGAGCGGATCGAGCGACGCATTGATGAGATGGAAGCCCTGGCCAATTTGGGGCAATCTGACAAAGCATTAGCGGCCCAATTTGCAGAATTAGAAGTCGATGATCAGATAAGCAAAGAGTTGGCTGCGATGCGCCAAAAACTTGGCCAAGACGAAGGCAAGTAAAAAGGGGAATAACCAATGCATGATCTGCTGGGGGTATTAATGGTTCCGATGGTGGTCTTTATGGTGGTGGTCGCACCCATTTGGCTGGTGCTGCACTATCGCGCCAAGGGGCGGCTTGGAACCGGTCTTGCTGAGGGCGAGCGAGAAGCGTTGCAAGGGTTATTAGCCCGCGCTGAGAAGATGCAAGAGCGGGTTGGGGCGTTGGAGTCTATTTTGGACGCCGAGGTCCCCGGCTGGAGGAATAAAATATGAGTCAACTCAGTGGTGGGGGGCGCAATCTTTATCGCGATCCCCAGCGCGCAAAAATAGCGGGGATCTGCGCAGGCCTTGCCGATTACTTTGGGGTTGAAACCTGGATCGTGCGGCTGCTGGCCGTCACCGGCTTGATTTTTGCCGGTTTTATCACCTTCACTGCCTATATCGCGGCATGGTTTTTTCTTGATAAAAAACCGGTCACGCTGTTTAGTGCGGCGCAAAGTCAGAGCGCAGACACGCAGATGAAAGCGCGCAGTTGGCAAGCGGGGGTGACCGCTTCGCAAGCGCTAGCGCGGGTCGCCCAAAAATTGGATGCGCTAGAGCCCAGAGTGCAGCAACTTGAAAAGATGGTGACCTCTAAAGAGTTCACCTTGCAACGGGAATTTAGCCGGTTGTAATGGCTGGCCTTGAAGAGGAGCATGGCTAATCGTGAATGGTTAGTCATGCTCTGTTTATTTATGCATCTACGAATGTAGAGAGCTATCGATCTGTTTATCTATCTAGATATCTAGATAGATATCAATGTGACAACGCCGATCCTCCCTTGCTACTCTGCGTCATACCACGGCAGACTCAGCAGATGCCACGACCAAGGAATAATGGGTTAAGCCTTCATGCTCAATAAACTCGAACAAAAGCTCAATCGATTGCAACACAAGGCGAGTGATGTCGTGAACCGAGTGCGAGATCGCCACATTCGGCTAGCCGTGACGGGTCTTTCTCGTAGCGGTAAAACGGCGTTTATCACAGCGCTCGTCAATCAGCTCGAACATGCGGCCATCGATGGCCGTTTGCCATTGTGGGATGCCCTGCGTCAAGGGCGCATTTTGGGGGCGCGGCGGGTACCACAATTAAATGCTCATATTCCCACCTTTAGCTATGAGCGTGGCCTTGACTCTCTGTTTGGGGATCCCCCTGCTTGGCCTGATCCTACCCGTGGCGTGGCCGAGGTCCGCCTTGAAATTCGCTATCGAACCCGCCACCCAGTACGTAAACATTTGGGAGACATCTCCACCCTTTATGTGGATCTGGTGGATTATCCCGGCGAGTGGCTGCTCGATTTACCGCTATTGGAGCTGAGCTATGAGCAGTGGAGCGAACAAGTGCGTACTCAGCTGCGTCGCCCTGCGCTGCACGCCCTTGCTGCCAGTTGGTTAACGCCACAGTGGGAGGCCACGCAGCCATTTGAAGAGCGGCCGGTAGCCCAACTTGCCGAGCGCTACACCGACTATCTGCACGCGTGTAAGCAGACGCTCGGGCTGCACCTGATCCAGCCGGGGCGCTTTGTGTTGCCCGGTGAATATGCCGGTGCCCCTCTCTTACAATTTGTTCCGTGGGTGTGGGCGCAACCAGTGGATGAACCTGCTGCTGGCACCCTTTACGCCACCCTTAAATCGCGTTTTGAGCAGTACAAACAGCATCTGGTACAAGGATTTTATGAGCAGCATTTTGCCGGTTTTGATCGCCAGATCGTGCTGGTAGATTGCCTGCAGCCCCTCAATGCCGGCGCCGCTAGCTTTAGTGATATGCAACAGGCCATTGCACGGATCATGGAGAGCTTTGCTTATGGCAAAAGTAACGGGTGGCGTCGACTCTTCTCGCCGCGCATTGATAAGTTGCTGTTTGTGGCGAGCAAAGCCGATCACGTGACCCCCGAGCAGCACGGCCCTATGGTCTCTTTGCTGCAGCATTTAGTGCGAAGTGGCCGAGGGCAGGCCCGTTTTGAAGGGATCACCACCGAATGTTTGGCGCTGGCTGCGATTAAAGCCACCGAGGTGGGCAAGGGGGTGGCCAATGGCCGCGAGTTTCCCGCCATCCGAGGCACGAGTTTAACGGGGGAGCCGTTATTGCTGTTTCCTGGTGAGGTGCCGCCCCATATCCCTGCTGCGCCGTGGTGGGATCAACAAGGGGAGGGTAGGGGGGGCTTTGATTTTCAGGCCTTTCGCCCCATGCCTATGAACGCCCATCAAGCGCTACCCCATATCCGGCTTGATGCAGCGCTGGAATTTTTACTTGGGGATCACCTCAAATAACCAGTGCGGCACCGGTGTGTTGCTGGTGGCGTATCGGGTGACTTGTGTTTAGGAGAAAAAGCGATGACCGATCAGATAAAAGCGCGGCCGCTGCAAGGCAAAGTGATCTTAGAGCCGGCGTTTATTCAGGCCTATGACGAGCCCGCACCTGCTCCCCCCCAGCGGCTAGATGAGCAAAGCTTTGAGCGGCTCGATGAGCTTGAGAGTTTCACTGAGGTAGAGAGTGCGCTGACCATCAAACCTCGGCGCCGCCATCGGCTGCTTAGTTGGGGGCTTGGCGCAGTTGGGCTGCTTTCACTCGGGCAATATGGGGTGTTTCTCTACGAGCAATGGCTTAGCGCTCCGCTATGGGGCAGTGCGTGGCTAGCCGCGTCCATGCTGGTGGCTGTGGGCACGGCTACTGTGGCCTGGCGAGAGTGGCGGCGCTTGCGACTCCTCAAGCGGCGCCAAGATGTACGCTCGCGGGCAGACGATCTCTTTGCCCATCAGGGGGTGGGGCAGGGGCAAGCATTTTGCGAAGGGTTGGCGTTAAAAAGTGGCGATAAAGGGCGCGAGGGATATCACGCTTGGCTCGCGCAACGTGATGAAAGCCACAGCGATCGGGAAGTATTAACCCTCTACAGTCAGCTGGTGCTCGGCGAGCGAGACAAACTGGCGCAGGCGCGGGTGGCCAAATGGTCGGGAGAAGCAGCGGTGCTGGTGGCGTTTAGTCCACTGGCCGCGGTGGACATGATGCTGATGCTGTGGCGCAACCTGCGCATGATTGAAGATATTGCCGATGTTTATGCTATTGAGCTTGGGTATTGGAGTCGCATTCGCCTCATTCGTCAGGTGTTTCGCAACATGCTTTATGCAGGGGCTGCGGAGCTCGTGACGGAGGTGGGGATGGATCTACTGGGGGCAGAATTTGCCGCTAAGCTTTCGGCCCGCGCCGCGCAAGGGGTAGGGGCGGGGCTACTTACGGCGTGTCTTGGCCTGCGCACCATTGAAGCCTGTCGTCCATTGCCGTGGTGTAGTGATGAAAAACCCAAGTTAAGTCAATTGCGCAAGCACTTGATAAGCCAGTTGGCGGGGTATCTTACCCACCCGTCATGATCGCTTGCTGTATCTGGCGATAACCATGCATGCCCCTGCTACGCCCAATGTGTTGCAGGGGCATGAGGTTTATGGCGCTGGTATATTGCAGGATCATCGGGTCAAGCCGCCCAATGGGGTGGGTATACGCGGAGTGATAGATGGGGCATGGGGGACCTTTTTGCCCACCATATGGGCGTATCGGCCGCTAAATGATCCGTCGGTGCGTATTTTTATGGGTTGCCACTCGCACTGGGATCATCGACTCTGTATTATCCATGCATTCATAGAGTTAGCTAGGAAGTGTGTCCCGAATGCGTCTTGAAGTGTGTTGTGAAGACCGGCTAGGCCTGACCCAAGAGCTACTGGGGAGTCTGGTTGAGCGCAATATTGATCTGCGCGGCATCGAAATTGATACATCTGGCATCATCTATCTCAATTTTCCTGAGTTAGCGTTCAGTGACTTTCAGCACCTTATGCCGCAAATTCGCCGCATTCCTGGGGTCTATGACGTTAAGACCATCCCCTATTTGCCCTCTGAGCGAGAGCACCATGAAATTGAAGCGTTGCTAAAAGCGCTGCCAGACTTGGTCTTTTCCCTCGATGCCAAAGGCAAAATCACTCAAGCCAATCAGTCTGCCCTCACGACGCAGCGCCTACCGGTAGAGGCGCTGCGGGGAACAGGATTGAGCTCCCATCTTAAAGGGTTTTCATTTAGTCGCTGGTTAGAGGAGGCCGCGGTTGAGCCTCAAACCTGTAAGTTGACCTTAAACGATGAAGCCTATTTAGCGGATCTCTTGCCGTTATTTGTGACCGAAGATCAAGGTAACCCGTTGTTAGCAGGGGCCGTGGTGGTGCTTAAATCTGCCCATCGAGTGGGGATGCACTTTAGTGCGCTGCACGCCGTAGATGGAGACGGATTCGCGCAGCTGCAAGGGGATAGCCCCAATATGCAGGTGCTGTTATCTAAGGCCGCTAAATTGGCGCTGCACGATGCTCCCTTATTGATCACTGGGGAAACCGGTAGCGGTAAAGAGTTGTTAGCTCGCGCCTGTCATGGGGCAAGTCTGCGTAGCCATGGCCCGTTTATGGCGCTCAATTGCGCAGCGATACCCGATGACGCTGCGGAAAGTGAGCTGTTTGGCTATGCCCCTGGCACTTATGGTCTCTGTGGCGAGGGTAAACGCGGCGTGTTAGAGCTTGCCAGCGGCGGTACGCTGATGCTCGATGAGATTGGCGATATGTCGGCCCATTTGCAGACCAAATTTTTGCGGGTATTGCAAGATGGGGTCTTTCGCCGCGTAGGGGATGAGCAAGAAGTGAAGGTTAACGTTCGCTTTATTTGCACCACGCAAACCCAGCTACTGGTGCTCGTAGAAGGGGGAACCTTTCGCGCCGATCTGTATTACCGCCTTAATGTATTGAGCTTAGCGCTGCCCCCTTTGCGGGAGCGCAAGGCAGATATCATGGTGCTGGCGCATCAGTTTGTCAGTCGTTTTGCCAAGGAGCTGCAACGTCCTCGGCCACGGTTTACCCGTAATATGGCCGATTATCTAACCGGTTATCGCTGGCCGGGTAATGTTCGCCAACTACGCAATTGTCTTTATCGCGCTATGACGCTGTTAGAAGGGGATGAACTTGGACCTGAACAGATCGAGTTACCGCTGGCCGCCGACCCCATTGCGCCCATTGACGAGTGGTCACAAAAGAGCCTTGATGAGGCGGTGAAATGCTTTGAGCGTCATCTACTCGCGCAGCTATATCCAACCTTTCCATCGACTCGGCAACTGGCCAAACGTCTTGGGGTGTCGCACACCGCTATCGCCAATAAACTGCGCGAATACGGTATTACCAAAGGGTAATCTCATCGCAGGCCTGACTCATCAGCCCCTCGGGGGGCCTGCGCTTAGGCAAATGGCGTCTTTGCCATGGTAAGCCTTCCATCGTCAGTCATAGGGTCACTCCTCTTGGCCCTTGTCAGGCTTGACCCTTGTAGGCTTGGCCCTTGTCAGATAGGGGGGGGCCACGTAATATGCGCATCCTTTTATCCCACGCCGCGCTGTTGCGGTATCGCAAAGGCGACCATCGCTGATCATGCCGTTAGTCTATTTACCTCGCATATCATGTCGCACAGGTATCCGCATGATGCTCATCATGATCTTATCATGGGGGTTCTCAACGGCTGTGATGGCGACAGATACTCTTGCTCCTGCGCGATCACAGGCTGTTAAACAGCTGGTCCTTGATATTTTGAGCTATACCCGTTGGCCAACTGAGCCTGTTGAGCTTCGGATCTGTGTGGTCGCCGCGCCTGAGTATGCCAAGGATCTGGCATCGATTGATCGTCAAGCCAATGGGCGCGCGGTTCGCGTCAATCATTTTAACGTGGGCGATCCGGCCATTACGAGCCAATGCGATGTGATGTATTTAGGAGCCGTGGATGAGCCCACTCGGTTTGCGCTGTTTTCCTCCCTTAAGGGGCGTCAGATCTTAAGCATCAGTGAAAATAACGCCGTGTGTTCAAGCAGTGCGGTATTTTGTCTGCAGCCAGTAACCGGTAGCCCAAAAATGCGGTTTAAGGTCAACTTAGATGCGTTGAGCTTAAGTGGCGTGAAAGTGCACCCAGCGGTATTAAAGTTGGCCCGTGCAGGCCAGCAGGATGCGTCATGACGCGATTGCAACATGATGGCCCCCATCGTATCGCGCTGCGCCAAAGTTTAGGGCGCACCCACTTGGTGGCCGCGGTGACGTCAGCGAGTATTGCCGGTTTGCTGTTGACGTTGGTGGCCTTGCTCGCCATGCGGTTTTACGCGGCTCACAATTTAGAGTTGGTTGCGCGCGCCATTGTATACACCACGGAGGCGGCGGTGGTGTTTCACGATCAAGAGGCAGCTAATGAGGCTCTTGAAGCCATCGTGGCCCGTGAAGAGGTGGAGCAGGCGATGATTTATATGGCCGATGGCACATTGCTTGCCAGTTGGTCACGAGAATTAACCGGACCGCTCGCTACCCTTGAGCATTATTTGGCTGATTTGTTGCTGCCAGGGACCATCAAAGCCCCCATCGTGCGTGATGGTAAGATAGTGGCGGAAGTGTGGCTGCAATGGCATGGTGCCTACTTATTGCTGTTTTTGTTAGCGGTCTTGCTGGTGATGCTGGTGTGTTTGCTGCTTAGCGCCTTAGGGGCCTTATATGTGGCCCGGCGGATGCAGCGTTCGATTACTAATCCACTGCGCGATTTAGCGGCGGTGGCTCACTCGGTACGTCAGCAACGCACCCTTGGGCTGCGTGCTAGCCCTGCGACCATCCTTGAATTCAACGAGTTAGGTCAAGATTTCAATGCCTTGTTAGATGAGTTGCAAGCATGGCAAGCCCATCAAGCGCAAGAAAACGCTAGCTTATTGCACCAAGCGACCCACGATAATTTAACCGGGCTGCCCAACCGTGCATTGTTTGACGTGCGGCTCAATCAAGCGATTGCCACCGCGCAGACGCAAGGGGAGGGGTTTGCATTACTCTACCTAGATTGCGACCTGTTTAAGCAGATCAACGATACCTTTGGCCACAATGCTGGGGATGATGTGTTGATGACGTTGGCTCGGCGAGTGGAACATCAATTGCGTCCCCAAGACTTGGTCTGTCGTCTGGGGGGCGATGAATTTGCCATCTTGTTAAGTTCAGTGGCGCAGCAACAGGATGTAGAAGAGGTGCTCAAGCGGATCAACACGATGATGCGCGTTCCTGTGTTGCTGCGCGATGGTCAAACATTGATTGCCAACGTGAGTATTGGTTTTGCTATGTATCAGTCAGGGGTCAGTGCAAGTGAGTTGTGCGCACAGGCCGATCAAGCCATGTATTTGGCAAAACGAGATCGTCGTAGTGACGCTCAAGCGGCCCCCATCGGGGGAACATCGTCGTAAAACAGGAGTATCAAGGTTGAACATCTCACACCCCCTTAAAGCCATTATCATAGGGTCAGCACTGACCCTGTTGGCCGGTTGTCAGAGCCCAGCAAAGGGATTAAACCCAGCGCAAGTTGCGGTGTTGCAAGAGCAAGGCTTTCATCTGAGCGAGGCGGGCTGGACGCTAAACCTCTCAAATCGGGTGTTGTTTGCCAATAACGTCGGCAAGTTGACTCCGGCCACCAGTCAGGTGGTAGAAAAGCTGGGTAAATCCCTGCTGGCAGTAGATCTTGATAAGGCCCAAGTAGATGGCCACACCGACAACAGTGGCAACAGCCAATACAACCACAACCTATCCCTTCAGCGTGCGCAGTCAGTGGCTGATGTGTTGATTTCAGTGGGTATGAAGCCGGCCAATATTGCAGTTAAAGGCTTAGGTGAAACTATGCCGCTGGTGGATAACAGTACCCCTGAAAGACGCGCAGAAAATCGCCGGGTCGCGATTGTGATTGATAACCAGTAAGGCTTGGGTGAGTAAGGGTTGTAAATATTGCGATCTAAATGGCAATATCAGATAAAAAAAGAGCGCCATAAGGCGCTCTTTTTTTTGGGGTGAGGGCGTGAGTTAAGAGGCTTTTTGATCATTGGCTGCGACATGACCGCGCAGGCGAATATTGATCATCTCAACTAACAACGAGAACGCCATAGCAAAGTAGATGTATCCCTTTGGAATATGCAGATCCAAACCCTCTGCCATCAGCGCAAAGCCCACCAACGTCAGAAATGACAGGGCAAGCATCTTGATGGTGGGATGCGCTTCAACAAAATCGCCGATGGCTTTGGCAGAAAACATCATGATGAAGACGGCAATCATGATGGCGAGCACCATCACGGGGACGTGATCGGCCATGCCAACGGCGGTTATTACCGAATCTAAACTAAACACGATGTCTAAGACGGCGATTTGCACCAAGGTACTGATAAAGCTCGATACCGCTTTGTTAACACTTTCAGGCTCTGCCGCCCCTTCAAGGGTGACGTGAATTTCATGGGCACTCTTACCGATGAGAAAGAGCCCGCCACACAATAAGATCAGATCCCGGCCAGAGATGGCCTCGCCGAGCACCGTGAACAGTGGCGCGGTGAGTTGCATGACCCAGGCCAATGAAAGTAGCAGCAAGATCCGGGTACCCATGGCGAGCCCTAATCCTAAGATCCGCGCTTTTTGACGTTGTGCCTCTGGCAGGCGGCCCACCAGAATAGAAATAAAGATGATATTGTCGATGCCCAGCACGATCTCAAGCAAAGTGAGGGTTGCAAGCGCGACCCAGGCAGACGGATCCAAAACCCATTCCAGCATGATTAAACCTTGGTTGAAAAAAGAAACGTGGCATTTTAGCAGGGGCATAACGGCTTGTCCCTGCTTGCAGTGGTTCTGGTGGAAAATGGTCGGCTGATCGGGCAGGATCTGTCATCACTTCCAACATGAGGTTGCGTTACATGACCCTTCACGATGCTGAGCAGGCACTGCTGCGCCTTATTGATAATGGGGTGGCGGATGCGAGCGATGATGAACTCTTTGCGGGGGGATACCTGCGAGGTCATATCTCATTAGCTGTCGCACGGGCTGAGCTGGAGGGAAAAACCCTCGTGCAGGATATTAAAAGTTATATGCTGCGAAGTCTTAATGAGGCAATGCTGCAAGGGGAGCTCAGTGACGCCGATGAGCAATTAGTGCAAGCACTGTGGATCAGGCTTCAACAACAACTCAACCTGTGAGTCCATCCTCAATGCTGACTCTGGCACTCCCCTGATGCAAATATAAAGTTTGGCTTCCCTGATGTTACGCAAAAGTTAATAATGAGTTTCGCCTTTTGTTTCAGGGACTAAACGATGGCTTCTTCTTCTCGCATTGCTCATAAACTCCCCCTCGAGATGCTCTATCACTGGGAACAACAGTGCCCAAATCAAGTCTATTTGCGCCAAACCATGAAGGGTCAGTATGTTGACTTTAGCTGGGGTGAGGTTGCAGATGAGGCGCGGCGCATGGTGACTGCGCTGCGCAGTCTTGGTCTAGTGGCGGGTGATAAAGTTGCGTTGTTATCTAAAAATTGTGCGCAGTGGTTTATTGCCGATCTGGCGTTGCAGATGGGGCACTATGTGAGTGTCCCTATCTATCCCTCTGCCAATGTTGACACCATTGACTACGTGTTACGCCACAGTGAAGCGAAAGCGATCTTTGTGGGCAAACTCGATGATTGGCAACACCAACAGGTAGCGCTCCCCGCCCAGTTGCTACGCATAGCCTTGCCGTATGACACCATGCCTGCCCGTTATCAGTGGCATGAGTTGCTACAAGTCCATGAGCCATGCACCGATACCCCAGCACAACTGCCCGATGGGTTATTGAGTCTGGTGTATACCTCGGGCAGTACTGGCCAGCCTAAAGGGGTGATGCTCAGCGTTGAGCGCTACGCCTGGTCTTGTGAGCAACTGGTGGCATCGGTGGGGCTATGCTCGCACGATCGCGGCTTTTCTTATCTGCCGCTCGCCCACATTACCGAGCGGGTATATATCTACGGTGGCAGCCTTTATAGCGGCGCACAAATTGCGTTTCCAGAATCGCTCGATACGTTTATTGACGATCTTAAACGCTGTCGTCCAACGGTATTTATCTCGGTACCCAGATTGTGGGGGATGTTTCGAACCAAGATCCACGAAAAGCTGCCGCAGCCGCTGCTGGCGGTGCTGCTTAAGATCCCGTTTCTTGCAGGGCTGATAAGACGCAAAGTGCAACAAGGGCTGGGGTTAGATCAGGCGCGAGTACTCGGTTGCGGCTCAGCCCCAATCTCGCCAGCCCTATTGCAGTGGTATCTTACTTTGGGCCTTAAGATAACCGAGGCGTGGGGGATGACCGAAAACCATGCCTATTCCACCCTTAATTATCCATTTAGAGCCGACAAAATTGGCACTGTTGGCAAAGCGGGGTTCGGGGTAGCGCTTCACATTTCAGCGGCGGGCGAGATCTTGTGCCGCTGTGAGGGGATAATGCTGGGTTACTACAAGGATCTTACCCATAGCCGCGAGGCTATCGATAACGAGGGATGGCTGCATACCGGTGATATGGGCAAACTCGATCACGAGGGGTATCTGACCATTACTGGGCGTAGTAAAGATCTGTTTAAAACGGCTAAGGGCAAATATGTCGCGCCAGTTGCCATTGAGGCATTGCTCGCCCAGGAGCCCATCATTGAGCAGCTGTGCGTGATTGGCTGCGGGATGTCGCAGCCTATTGCCCTCATTCAGCTAACACACAGGGCTATGATGGCTGATCGCGGACACATAAATGCCACCCTTGAAGCGACCAGAATGCGAGTGAATGGCCAGCTTGAATCCCACGCTAAACTGCGTGGCATGCTGGTGGTCAAGCAGCCTTGGACTATCGAAAATGGGCAGCTGACTCCCACAATGAAGATAAAACGCCACTTATTAGAGCAACACTATGCCCATGCAGAGGATCGCTGGCCCGCTTCACAGGTCATCGTATGGGAGTCGTAACGTTAGGCTGTGACCTTACGCGGTCACATTGAGTTGTAAGATTGAGTTGTCACATTGCGTTGTAATTTAGCGTATTAACATGTGCGTTTTTGGGTAGTGTCTAGCATACAACAAGGGCCCATTGCGGGCCGTTGTTGTATGGGGCAGTGTTGCCATTGTGATGTAACGTGTCAGGCAAATAGCCGAGTTCATCGCTAAGTAAAGGCTCAGGGTTACGTGCCTGTTAGCTGCGGGCAAGTAGGATGCGCAACATACGGCGCAGGGGTTCGGCGGCGCCCCATAGTAGTTGATCACCGACGGTAAAGGCGGCCAGATAGTGCGGGCCCATATTGAGTTTACGCAGACGACCCACAGGGATATTAAGGGTGCCGGTAACGGCCGCTGGGGTCAGTTCACGGGCGGTGATATCCCGCTCGTTGGGGATCACCTTGACCCAATCGTTATGGGCGGCGAGCAGCGCTTCAATTTGCGCGAGTGGCAGATCTTGTTTCAGCTTGATGGTGAACGCCTGGCTATGACAGCGCAGGGCGCCAACGCGCACGCACAATCCATCGATGGGGATGCCGACCGTGCTGGTCCCAAGGATCTTGTTCGTTTCCGCTTGGCCTTTCCACTCTTCGCGGCTCTGACCGTTATCCAGTTTGGTGTCAATCCAAGGGATGAGGCTGCCTGCCAGTGGCACCCCAAAGTTATCAACCGGGAGCGTGCCTGAGCGAGTCTTTTCGGTGATCTTACGCTCGATATCAAGAATGGCAGTGGCAGGATCAGCCAGCTCATTTGCCACCTCATCACGCAGCATCCCCATTTGAGAGATAAGCTCGCGCATATGGCGGGCACCGCCTCCAGACGCCGCTTGATAAGTGGCTACACTGACCCATTCCACCAGATCTGCTTTAAATAGGCCGCCAAGGGCTAGTAGCATCAGGCTGACGGTGCAATTACCTCCGGCGAAGGTTTTAATGCCTGCGTCTAGGGCCTGCTCAATCACCTCGCCATTGACCGGATCAAGGATGATTACGGCGTCGTGTTCCATTCGAAGGGCGGACGCCGCATCAATCCAGTAACCTTGCCAGCCGCTGGCCTTAAGGCGCGGATAGACCTCTTTGGTGTAATCCCCCCCCTGCGCAGTGATGATGATCTCTTGCATGGCGAGGGCATCGATATCAAAGGCATCTTGTAATAATCCTGCATCAACACCCACTTGAGGCGCGGCTTCACCGACTTGGGAGGTGGTGAAGAAGGTTGGCTGAATATGGGCGAAATCGTGCTCTTCTTGCATCCGGCTCATCAGCACCGAACCCACCATGCCACGCCAACCGACTAAACCGACTTTTTTCATCATTATCTACCCTAGATTGCGACTAAAGAAACCCGCGGTGACAGCGGTGATCCCGCGTGGAGGCCATGGTTATCCCGCAGATGAGCGACTATCTTGCGACTATTTCGCATCACAGCGGCAATAAAACGGTGTCCACATTACGGATTGTGCCGCCAGGTGCAAGTGGCTTTGCGCAATATCCTGCGCAAGGTGGGGCATTAAAGGATCACTCGCGCCTTTACGCGCCATCTACTGACTGTGTTCAGAGCCGCACTAGAGCCACATTAAGGGTTTGATCTAAACGCGGATCGACAGATGGCGTTAAAGGTGCCCTAAGCGTTGACCTGAGCTGTGCCGGCGGCAACGTTCGCTGCAATAGCGTACGGCATCCCAATTGGTGGCCCATTTCCGTCGCCAACTAAAAGGGCGCAGACAGACGGGGCAAATTTTTTCAGGCAACTGAGATTTACGATGCATAAGGCTCTTGTCTTAGGTCAAGTTAAGCGCCTACTGATATTAGGCACCTATTGATACTAAGTGCCCACGAACGTTAAGCATCTGCTGACGTGAAGAGACCGCTGATATTGAGAAACTACAGACGTGAAGAAACTACAGGCGTTAAGTCACCACGGATAAGTAACCAGCCCCACACGCTTGTGTGGGGCTGTTTGGTGCAAGGCGCACGCTTAGACAGATTGATACTCTAACTTGATAGATCCCAGCGCCTTGAGCACGGAGAGAGTCGCATCTTGCTGACTGATCTGACCCTGTTTGCTTTCAAGCAATACCGCGCGGCGCAAGCTTGCCAGATCTTCACCGTTGAGTAGTGCGTGCGCGCAGGCCATCTGCATAGGGGGGAGGCTTGGGTTAAATGCTGCATTTTCAGCGTAACGGCCGGTATAGATCTGGCCATTGGCAAACTGCAGGGCGACGGCCGCATAACCTTGGCTGTAGGGCGCATAACTTTGCTGGGCGGCCACCAGCGCTGCCTGCCATAAGGGGTCATCGCTATTGAGTGCCAGCTGCTCATGATGTTGCGGGATCATAAGGGCATCGGTGATATTAAGATCGGCTGGGCCAAAAGAGTGAGGCAGGAACGTTTGCAACGTGCTGAGCTGATTGGGCAGCGAAATTTTTAAGATCTTAGCGGTACTGAGCTCATTCATAAACTGACGACAGTGACCACAGGGGGTGTAATTGACGGTGATTTCACCAATCCCCGTTTCGCCACACAGCCAAGCGTGAGAGATAGCCGATTGCTCAGCATGGACGGAATGAAACAGGCCTTGCCCCGTAAATTCCATGTTGGCACCAAAGTACCAATGCCCACTTTGACCACATGCAATGGCGCCGACGAAAAAATGAGAGATCGGTGCCAATGAATAGGCTGCTGCAAGTGGCAACAACGCCAAACGCAACGCGCGTTCGTCAAGGCCCGTGGCCGTTTTGAGGATCTTAATTTGGGGTGGCGTGAGACGGGCGTTGAAATCATCTTGTGCCAACATAGGCTGCACTGCGGCTTTGAGCGGGGCCGAGAGGGTATTGAGTGGCTTAGTAAAACGGGGATGCATAGTAGGTCCTCAAAGGCCGATTGGGCAGCCATTGTAGGGAGCAAGCCGCGCAAAATGTGTGAGCTTACTCACGCCCTGATGGGCAAACGGAGGAGGATGGTAATGGAAACGTTTGTCTTATGCAAATTGTGGGGGAGATCCCACACCGATGGGCCAACAGGGCGCTTGGGGTGGGACTCATAATGGCGGTGATGATGGAAAATGGCTGTCAAATAAGCCAGTGATAGAGAGTAAACAGCAACGGGGCAATGGCTGCGGTTAAGATCCCACATACCACCATGGCCAGTGAGGCAAAAGCCCCTTGGGTCACTCCTCGCTCAGCAGAGCTTGCGGTGCCAATGGCGTGAGCGCAGGCCCCCATGGCTAGCCCTTGCGCTTCTGGATCGGTGACCTTGAACAGCGCAAGCAGTGGATAACCAATCAATGCCCCAATAATCCCGACCACCACCACGACCGCCGCTGCGATGGCAGGGATCCCCCCAATAGATTGACTGACGCTCATGGCAAGTGGTGTCGTGATAGATTTGGTCGCAAGGGATGCCAGCAGCGCAGGATCAGCCCCCATCGCATGGCCAATGAGTAAGGTGGTGCATACCGAGATCAGCACTGAGGCAAGGGTACAGATTAAGATCGGCTTGAGCTTGGCTTGAATTTGCCGCGCTTGTCGATAAAGGGGCAGTGCCAGTGCAACGACCGCCGGCTCTAGCAACATAGTGATAGGGTGACTGCCTTGGGCATACTGGGCAAGGGGGAGATCAAGCCACAGCAGTAAACCAATGATCACCGCAGTTGGCACCAGCACAGGGTTGATAATGGGCCAGGGTAATAGACGATAGAGGGCGCGCGTAGCGAAATAGAGCGCGAGGGTGAGGGGGATCGCCAGCCAAAAAATCATCGGTTCATCCTCTGATAAAGACGACCCACGGTCCCTAAGATCAATACAATTCCCAGTACGATACAGAGCATGATGAGGCCAAAAGATTGACGTAAAGGCTCAAGCCAAGCCACCAGCCCGACCGCAACAGGCACGAATAATACGCCCATATGACGCAGCAATAACCCCGCACCCAATTCAACCCAGTGCAGTTTGACTAGCTGCAGTGAGAGCAGCACGAATAACAGCAACATACCGATAATGCTGCCAGGAAAGGCAAAAGGCAGGATAGCGGCAATGGATTTACCTACCAGCAGGCAGGCGACAATGACCATAAAGTCACGTAGGTATAGCAAGGCACGTTGGGCAATCACGTGAGCCTCATCGACAGTGAAGAAAAAAATATGTTACCAGAGCTGGGTTGTGGCGGCATTAAAACAATCACCCAAGGGGTAGCCTGTGACATCGCAAAACATATAGCCCATGATGTTGGGCATTTAATGTGGTAAGGCTCATTGCGACTGCACCGCCATAAGTTAACCCACATCCCAAGTTAACCCACATTTTATCTGTGTCATGGCTAACGCCGATGATGGGGTGATGACAAAATGGGATTTATTTGGCGCCAGGAGGGGGATCGTCAGTAAGCTGCGGGCAGTGATCAGTAATTTAACTCAAATCCGACGGCATATTTGGCGGTACCGTAACCTGGGATGCGGCTATCGGAGGCGATAGCCTTGAGGGTCAGTTGGGAATTTAACGGTACACCAAGACCAAACCCCATCGCTAATTGATCATTAGGGTTGGCCATTAAGTTGACCTGAATGGCCCGATAAAGATACATATCTTCGCTCAGGTGCATATAGGCTTGCGAAGCGCGGTTATAAGCTTGGCCAAAAATCTCAAACTGAAAGCCTGCGTGCGCAGTAATGACCAGCGGAATGGCGACAAATTGATAAAGCTGGGAGTCACTAAAATAACTATTTGATATTTGAGGACTAAAATCGGTTTGCTGATAAAGGGAGTTGAAATTTTGCTCAACGATTTGGTAGGTCTGCGCCGGTAAGCGAGCAAGGTAATCAGGCATATCAAAACGAGATGCAGCGAGCGAGGTCAACGGCAGTAGGGCCAATAATCCAAGCAAGGCTGGGCGGCGACACATCGTGACATCACATCCTTTAGTTAACATTGCCGTGGTATGGCCTCTTGCCCCCATACTACAAGATTTGTGCCATTGTGGCGATCCCCTTCGCCAGATGCCAGCACAAGGGGATGCCGCGGGTTTATCGCCTCAGCGCTTGCGCTACTTATAGATCTTCTAAATAGCGATAGAGATTTTTGAGGATGGCAAAATTGCGTTCGTTGCCCTGATGTTGCTCTGCGAGCGCTTCAAGCCGAGGCACATAATCGGGTAGACGATGGCTAAAGTAGTCGCTGCAGTGAAGGCGCCAGCGTTTTTGCTCTGCTTCAGTCAAGGTATGTGGCCAGTTGCGGGCGCGATAGCGAAATAGCATTTCGGCTAAACGTGAGTCAGAAAAGGCAAAGGCCCGTTCACCAAGTTGATCTGCTGGGGTGGCTCGCACCAGATCCATAGTGGATTTATCACCGTGACCAAAAAAGCCACCATAGAGCTGAGTATCAGGATTGTTGTCAAGGCTACCTGCAAACTCGTGGTTAAAAACGGCGACCAGCTTTTCTCGCACCTCCGGGTTGGCTCGCAGCAGATCAAGGCTTTGACGACACTGCGCCCGATTGATACCCAGCTGGTCGGCGCGCGCAGGAGTAAGGGTGGCCGCCGGCGCTAATACTGGGCACTTATTGATGTGTACTAATTTAACGGGGATCGCCGCAAGATCTCCTAACTCATCTTTTTTGGTATAAAGCCGCTCGCGGATCTCGTCGCTAGTAAGCTCAATGAGTGGCGTTAGATCACGGGTGAGATCGACCATGATCACCGCATTTTGATTGGTCGGGTGCCAAGCGAGGGGCGCGACCCAGCTTACGCAACCTTGCAATGGCGAAAACATACCAGAAACATGGACCAGTGGTTTCATCGTCACCACATCGATCAACGCCTTCACTTTGTTTTTATTTCGAAGATCAAAGAGATAACTAAATAATTTTGGCTGAGCGCGTTTTACTAACTTGGCCATTTCGATGGTGGCGATCACATCTGAAAGTGCATCATGGGCGTTAGCATGCACAACATTATTAGCGACAGTGAGCTTCTCTAATCGAAAGCTCGGCTTTCCCTCTTCATCAAATGCCCACTCTAGCCCCTCTGGCCGCAAGGCATAGCAGGCTCGTAGCATATCGAGGATATCCCAGCGGGAGTTGCCATTTTGCCAAGCGTAAGCATAAGGATCATAAAAGTTACGATAGAGGGTATAACGGGTGACCTCATCGTCGAAACGAATGCTGTTATAGCCCAGTACGCAGGTATTGGCCGTGGCAAATTGTTGATGGATCTGGCGGATAAACTCAGCCTCGCAAACCCCATCTTTCATCGCTTTTTGCGGCGTAATACCGGTGATTAGGCACGCCTCAGGATCGGGTAAATAGTCAGCAGGTGGCTTGCAGTAAATCACCAGTGGCTCACTAATGATATTGAAATCGGCATCCGTACGGATACCGGCAAACTGTGATGGCCTGTCCTTTGCTGGGCTAATTCCAAAGGTCTCATAATCGTGAAAGTAGAAACTTGGCTGTATTGCTGGGTTATTTAATGTGCTCATGCGTTGTTGTTTTGCCGCTTAAGTGTTTGATTTTATGGTTTTTATGGCAGATAACATTTGCCGGTGATGGTTAGTGTGCGTTAAGTACAAATCTAAGTACAGATCGCGATTTCGTCAGTACCCGATTTTGTCAGTGATGGTGATGACTGCAGGTTGTGAGGCCTCGGTGAGGTATTGATGGTCAACGAAATCGTGGATGATAAACCATGGACAAGTCAGTATGAAACGACCGGGGTGATGGGATATGAGGTGCATCCCTTTGAGATAATGTTTAAAAATCAGCATGTGTTGTAAACGATTACCCCTCGCTATAAAAAAGTGAAGAGCAGAATTGGGAGCCAGATCGCGTAAATTAGCCAAAATAAGCTAATTTATGCGCGCTGACTCCCAATTTTATTTTTTGTGGCTCGCATTAATGGGAGCGTTTACACAACTGCCAAACAGATCACAGTATTGCCCTATCGATATGCGTACAGTGGCTTCATTAAATTGATACGTCATGCTCGATGATAAAGACCTGTAGCAGGTCAATGAGTAATGGGTGTGAGTATTAGTGAGTTCATATTGGCAGTTTATGTAAAACGCAAAAGGAATGCCCATGGCTATTAGTAATACAACCAAATTATCCTATGGAATAGGCGCGCTTGGTAAAGATCTAGCATGTTCAATCGTATATATATATCTGATGTTTTATTACACGGACATTGTGGGCATTTCTGCCGCGTTTGTTGGTACGTTATTTTTGTTTGCCAGAGTGTGGGATGCGTTTAATGATCCTATCATGGGTATGATCGTTGACAATACGCGGACTCGATTTGGAAAGTTTCGGCCATGGATCCTTATCGGTACCATTGTTAACTCAGCCGTGATAGTGAGTGTGTTCTTTACCCATGAGTTCGAAGGCACCGCACTTTATATCTACACCGCTATCACATATATTTTGTGGGGCGTAACTTATACCATTATGGATATTCCATACTGGTCGATGATCCCCGCAATTAGTAGTGATAAAAAAGATCGCGAACAAATCGTAGTTATTCCTCGCTTATTTGCCAGTTTGGCGTGGTTTTTGATGGGTACCTTTGGTTTGATGGCGATTGATTATCTAGGTGATGGAGATCAAGGGCTTGGTTTTGCACGGGTATCAATGATCATTGCCGTGTTCTTTATCATCAGTGCGTTGATCACGATATGGAAAGTGAAAGAGGACCCAGCGCTTAATACGACCATTGCTGAAAAAATAAAACTGTGTGAAGTGATGCCGATTATTTTTCATAATGATCAGCTTAAAGCCCTCATTGGTGTGGTGCTTTCTTTTAACTTAGCGATGCAGTTAGCGGGTAGTTTTGCCATTTACTACTTTACTTATGCAATGGGAAATAAAGGTCTATTCGCCATATTTATGGGGTTTTCTGGTGCAGCGGAAATTGCCGGATTGGTGATGTTCCCACTGCTGGTGAGTAAATTATCTCGGCCTATGATTTGGCGTTTAGCCTGTGTCTTTCCGCTAATGAGTTATGTCATTTTATTTGTAACAGGCACAGTAAGCCCTGATAATAGTTTCTTGATTGGCCTTGCTGGTATAGCGATGAAATTTGGCTCCGGATTTGCCCTTGCCATGTCAACATTAATGTTGGCTGACGTAGTGGATTATGGCGAATACAAATTAAAAATTCGCAGCGAAAGTGTCATCTTTTCTGTGCAGACCATGTTAGTAAAAAGTGCCAGTGCGTTCGCAGGCTTTCTAACCGGTATTGGTTTGACCATGATTGGCTACATTCCTAATCAAGCGCAAAGCGATAGCACAATATTAGGGATGCAGTTCTTAATGATGGGGATCCCTGCACTGTTAGTTTGCTTGAGCTTTTTCATCTATAAGCGCTACTACAAACTCAACGGCAAGTTTCATGACGACGTGCTCGCCGCGCTAGGCCGCAGCTAACGCATTACGCTATTAATCTGTTATTGATGATGCAATAAAATCATTGCCTGGCAGCGAACTTAAACAAGCTCTGCTGTCAGGCATTTTCTTGTGGTTTAGATGTGTAGTTGATGCATGTCGTTGCTAAATATCGTGGCGCTTAGGCCATTTGATCAGCGGTAAATCATCATCCTTCCTTCCCCCCAAAAAACCGCGTTGCCTTAAATTAAACCAAATGATCTAATTGCTGCCATGAAACCAGATCAGACTCTTCCACGGCGCCCTCGGGGCCGGCCTGCGGCTAGCGGCCAATGCTATAGCGATACCAAAACGTTATTGATCCAGCAAGGAATTGTGCTGCTCACTGAGCGTGGGGTCAGTGCGACCTCGATTGATGCGGTGCTTAAAGTGAGCCAGATCCCTAAGGGGTCGTTTTATCATTATTTTGCCAATAAACAGGTGTTCACCTTGGCGGTCATGGATGCCTATGATGGATATTTTTGTCGCAAGTTGCAGCGGTTGTTGACCGATCCCACCGTGACCCCTATGGCGCGATTAGCGGCCTTTGTCGACAGTGCCTGCCGTGGAATAACACGCTTTGATTACCAGCGGGGCTGCCTGATAGGCAACCTTGGTCAAGAAGTCACACAATTAGATGAGCAGGTACGACTGCGATTAGAAGCCATTTTGTGTGGCTGGGAAGCGATGCTACAGGGCTGTTTTGCGAAAGCCGTCGCGGCGGGGGAGTTACCGGTAGAGAGCGACTGCGCCGCGTTGGCCCATGTTTTTTGGGTCGGATGGGAGGGGGCGGTGCTGCGGGCTCGTTTGGTCAAATCAACTGCGCCGATGCATGCGTATTTTGAGTTTTTTCAACGCGTTGCAATGGGTTCATAGTATGCGTTGATTTTTTTAACCATTAATAATTGATTGGTCTAATTAGGGGGTTCGGATGTTTAAAGGTGTTTTGATTGAAAAAGATGAGGCCGGTTATCGGGCCAGTTATCAACAGATTGCCGATGAGCAGTTGCCTGCAGGTGATGTGACGGTTGAAGTGCAGTGGTCTTCTCTTAACTATAAAGATGCGCTAGCCATTACCGGGGCTGGGCCTGTGGTACGCCAGTTTCCGATGATCCCCGGTATTGATTTTGCCGGCACCGTAGTGCATAGCGAGCATGCCGCTTGGCAGGTGGGGGATAAGGTTATCCTCAATGGCTGGGGTGTCGGGGAAACCCACTGCGGCGGCTTAGCCCAGCTGGCGCGGGTCAATGGCGATTGGCTGTTGCCGTTGCCTAACGCCTTTAGTTGCCGCGATGCGATGGCCATTGGTACTGCCGGTTATACCGCCATGTTGTGTGTGATGGCGCTGGTCAAGCATGGGGTGATGCCTGCTGATGGTCCGGTGCTGGTGACCGGTGCTAGCGGTGGGGTGGGCAGTGTGGCGGTGTTGCTGCTAGCTGCGCGAGGGTATCAGGTGGTGGCATCCACTGGACGCCTTGCCGAGGAGGGCTATCTGCGCTCGCTAGGTGCCAGTGAAGTGGTTGATCGGGCTCAATTTGCTGGGCCTGGCCGGGCGCTAGCCAAAGAGCGGTGGGCTGGCGTGGTTGATACGGTAGGCAGTCATACCTTGGCTAACGCGTGCGCCAGTACCCGCTATGGTGGGGCGGTAGCGGCGTGTGGGCTAGCAGGGGGGATGGATTTTAATGCCAGTGTCATGCCATTTATTTTGCGAGGTATCACCTTGTATGGCATCGATAGCGTGATGGCCCCTCAGGCATTGCGCCAAGAGGCGTGGCAGCGGCTAGGGCAAGAGCTGGATGTTCAGCGTTTAAGTCTCATCACCGGTGAGCTCGGTTTATCTGAGGTGGTTGATAGCGCCGCGAAGTTTTTAACCGGCAACGTGCGGGGTCGGATGGTGGTGGATATCGCTCGCTAAACGTAGAGACGTACCCAACATAAATGCGCAGCTTAGCTGCGCATTTTGCATGAAGGAGGGGGGCTTATTATTGCCCTCATTGAGGGCTATGCTTGGAATAACCGCGCCGTGGGCCGGTGTAGCTAGTTAGTGAGGCCAATCATGAAATCGCTCAAAGCCAAGGATTATATGCAAACTAGGCCTATCACCTTCACCCCAGAGATGATGGTGCAAACAGCGGTGGAGAAGTTTTTAAATAGTCATCAATTAGGTGGGCCTGTGATCAATGAGGGGGGCCACTTGATTGGTTGGATTTCGGAGCAAGATTGTATTGCTGTGATGCTCAAAGAGTCTTATCACTGCGAGCAGGTGGCCCAAGTTAAAGATGTGATGCGCAAAGAGGTGCTAACGGTAGGGCCGCAAACCACCATGTGGGCGATCGCTGAGATGATGATGGGGGCCAAACCGAAGATGTATCCAGTGGTGGAGGGGGGCGTGTTGCTTGGGGTGATCACCCGCCACCAAGTGATGGCCGCTATCCACAATCAACTGGCGAGTTGTTTTGTCCATCCAACTAGCAACTAGCCGTTAAAAAAACCGCGACACCACCATCTAACATGAGCCCGTTAGGTGGTTTTTTTTGCCTAGCATTGAGCCCGTCAAATAAGAGCCCGTCAAATAAGCAGCAGTCACATAATGGGCACATTGACCGATGTGAACCGCCATTTATTCATTTACTCAGTCATTTAACCCAGCCTTAGGCCGGTTTGCGCTGCTATAAGGCTTGCACCACCCCCGCTCGCTCTTTAGGATCCTTCAACGCTTATCGATATGGCCCTGCGGGGCTCTTTAATGTAAGGAATGGGTACCTTGTCTTTCTCTATCGAGGCGCTGCGCCGCCGTTTATCAGCCTGCATGAATCTTGATGCCCGCCGTCTTGCCAAACGTCTGCAGGGCGTTAAAAAGCTGCCCGAGGCCAAACAGGCTTCGTTGCTTGAGACCATCAGCGTTGATCTAGACCGCGCTGCGCTGCGTTATCAGGCGCGGCTTGCCGGCGTGCCTAAGGTTACTTTTCCTGCCAATTTACCGGTTAGCCAAAAACAAGCAGAGATAGCCCGCGCTATCAGTGAGCATCAAGTGGTGATCATTGCTGGCGAAACGGGCTCTGGTAAAACGACGCAGATCCCAAAGATTTGTTTGGCGCTTGGGCGCGGAGTGAAGGGCTATATCGGCCACACTCAGCCACGGCGATTAGCTGCGCGCACAGTGGCTGCGCGCATCGCACAAGAGATGACCTCAGAGCTTGGCCAATATGTCGGTTATAAGGTGCGCTTTACCGATCAGGTGAGTGAGCAGACCCACATTAAGCTGATGACCGATGGTATTTTGCTGGCAGAGATCCAAAACGATCGGATGCTGACCCAATACGACACCATCATCATTGACGAAGCCCATGAGCGCAGTCTCAATATCGATTTTATTTTGGGTTACTTAAAGCAGCTGTTGCCGCGCCGACCCGATCTGAAAGTGATCATCACCTCCGCGACCATCGATCCGCAGCGTTTTTCTGCCCATTTTAATCACGCCCCCATCATCGAAGTCTCTGGCCGCACTTATCCGGTAGATGTGCGCTACCGGCCATTGGTGAGTGATAAAAGCGAAGGGCTAGATGATCGCGACGAGCTGCAAGGGATTTTCGATGCCGTTGAGGAGCTCGCCCGTGAAGGACTCGGCGACATTCTTATTTTTATGAATGGTGAGCGAGAAATTCGCGACACCACCGAGGCGCTGCGCAAGCTCAATTTGCGCGACACCGAAGTGCTCCCCCTTTATGCCCGGCTCTCTAATAGCGAGCAAAACAAGGTCTTTGAGCAACACGCCGGTCGGCGAATTGTGCTGGCCACGAACGTCGCTGAAACCTCGTTAACTGTGCCGGGAATTCGTTATGTGATTGATCCCGGGACTGCCCGCATCAGCCGTTACTCATGGCGCACTAAGGTGCAACGGCTGCCTATCGAGCCCGTTTCTCAGGCCAGTGCTAATCAGCGCAAAGGACGTTGCGGGCGGGTTGCGGACGGTATCTGTATCCGTCTTTACAGTGAGGAGGATTTTAATCTTCGTCCCGCGTTCACCGATCCTGAGATCTTGCGGACCAACCTGGCGTCGGTGATCTTGCAGATGCTGGCACTTGGGCTTGGTAATATGGAGGCATTTCCCTTCGTTGAACCGCCCGAATCGCGCCATATCAAAGATGGTCTCACCCTGCTTAAGGAGTTAGGGGCGGTGCACGTATTACCGGCCACCCGAGATCACAGTGAAAAGTTGCAGCTAACGGAGGTTGGCCGCCAGTTATCACGGATCCCGCTCGACCCTCGGCTAGCCAAAATGGTGATCACCGCCGCCCAAACCGGTTGTTTAAGTGAGGTGATGGTGATCACCGCGGGGCTGAGTATTCAGGACCCTCGCGAGCGGCCAATGGAGAAAAAGCAAGCGGCGGATGAGCAACACCGACGCTTTGAAGATAAAGATTCAGATTTTCTCGCCTTCGTAAATCTGTGGAATTACTTACATGAGCAGCAAGATGCCCTTGGCAGTAATCCGTTTCGCCGCATGTGCCAAAAGGAGTTTTTGTCGTATTTGCGGGTGCGCGAATGGCAAGACATCCATTTTCAATTGCGTCAAACCGTTAAAGAGTTGGGCTTTAAAGCCAACCAAGAGCCGGCCGATTTTAAGACGGTCCATTGCGCCTTGCTCACGGGGTTGCTCAGCCATATCGGTAATAAAGATCTGGAAAAGCCTGAGTTTTTGGGGGCTCGTAATGGCCGTTTTCATATTTTCCCAGCCTCAGGGTTATTTAAAAAACCGCCAAAATGGGTGATGGCCGCCGAGCTGGTGGAAACGTCTCGACTCTATGCCCGAGTGGTTGCCAAGATTGAGCCTGAATGGGTGGAGCCGCTTGCTAAACATTTGATCAAGCTCCATCACAGCGATCCGCACTGGTCAAAGAAAAATGGTGCGGTGATGGCCAAGGAGAAAGTGACCCTCTATGGCCTGACGCTGGTCAATGAGCGCCTCATTAACTTCAGTACCTTAGATCCTGCGCTTTGCCGTGAGCTGTTTATCCGCCGTGCGCTGGTGGAGGGCGATTTTGAAACCCGCCACCGCTTCTTTGGGGATAACCGCAAGCTGCTAGCCGAAGTGGAAGCCCTTGAGCACAAGTCGCGGCGCCGGGATATCTTGGTCGAAGATGAAGATTTATTCCGTTTTTACGACGCACGGTTGCCCGAGGAGGTGATCTCTGCCCGTCACTTCGACAAGTGGTGGAAACAGGCGCAACAGCAAGACAGTGAGCTGCTTAATTTTGAGCGTGAGATGCTGATGAAGGGCGATGCGGCCCATATTAGCGATCTTGATTACCCCAACGTTTGGCAACAAGGGCGACTCAAACTCAAGTTGAGCTATCAGTTTGAACCCGGAGACGCTGCCGATGGAGTGACGTTGCATATTCCGCTGCCGCTGCTCAACCAAGTAGATGTGGCCGGATTTGAATGGTTGATCCCAGGGCTGCGCCATGAGTTATTAGTGGCGCTGATCAAATCCTTGCCCAAACCCATGCGTAAAAATTTCGTCCCTGCACCTAACTATGCCGATGCCTTGCTGGCGAGCATTCACCCCGAGCAAGGGCCCTTGCTCGATGAAATTGAGCGCCAACTGCGGCGCATGACCGGGATTGCCGTGCCCCGTGAGGCGTGGGAGTGGCACAGCGTGCCCGATCATCTCAAGCTCAGTTTTCGGGTGGTAGATGACAAGCACAAAAAGGTGGCGGAAGGAAAAGATCTCGAGGCGCTTAAAGAGGCGCTGCGTGGCCGCGTGCAAGAGACCTTATCGCAAGTGGCGGACGACGACATTGAGCAATCTGGCCTGACCTTGTGGAGTTTTGGTGAGTTGCCACAACAATACAGCCAAAAGCGAGGGGGATTTGAGGTTAAAGCGTATCCCACGTTGGTGGATGAGAAAGACTCAGTTGCCATCCAATTGGTTGAGAGCCCGGTAGCGCAGCAGCAATTGATGTGGGCAGGGCAACGCCGTTTGGTGCTGCTCAATGTGCCATCGCCCATCAAATATCTACAAGAAAAATTGCCCAACAAGGCCAAATTGGGGCTCTACTTTAACCCCTTTGGCAAGGTAGCTGAGCTGATTGATGATTGTATTGCCTGTGGCTGCGACAAGTTGATGGCGCGCCATGGCGGGCTGGCATGGGATGAAGCTGGCTTTGAGGCGCTCAAAGAGTATGTGCGCAGTGAGCTCAACGATGCAGTCGTTGAGGTGGCGAGCCAAGTAGAAGCGGTGCTAACCCTCTCTCATGAGATCAAAAAGCGCCTTAAGGGCAAGATGCAACTCGATACTGCGTTTGCCATGTCAGATATTCAATTGCAGTTAAGCCAGCTTATTCACAAAGGCTTTGTGACCGAAACCGGCTGGCAGCGATTACCTGATGTGCTGCGCTATTTGCGTGCCATTGAGCGGCGAATAGAAAAACTGGCCATAGATCCCAGCCGAGACCGCATTTATATGCTCAAAGTGCAACATGTGGAGGGGGAGTACAAGGGGCTGCTGGCCAAGATCCCTAAGTCGCAATTGCCCCCCCCAGAGGTCGCCAATATTCGCTGGATGATTGAGGAGCTGCGGGTGTCGTTTTTTGCCCAAAATCTGGGCACCCCTTATCCGGTTTCAGATAAACGGGTGCTCAACGCGATTACCCAGTGTTAAGATGCCACCATCTGTTTTGATCGCATCAAATAGAATATGCAAACAACCACTTCGGTGGTTGTTTGCTTCTTATAGGAGTCAGAGAGGTAACAATGCTGGGGATTTGGTTAAGTGTGGCGCAGGTAGTGATCAGCGGTTATCAGCCCCTTGCGGAACAAACCTGGGTGCAGCTAAACCCAGAGTACTACCCGCTTGAGCGCACCCCGCCTGAGATGTTCGTGGCTTGGCACGGCAATCAGTATCCGCCGCTTGCAAAGAAAAAAATGCTGGGCCGCTGGCAAGTACTGTTTCCCGCCCGCTTAACGCCACCTTTTGATCTGTTCGAAGGGGAGGCGCAGCTGTCTAAAACCTATCTGGCCAGATTGCGACGAATTGATGAGCTGGCCTATGGCGTTGCCTCAAATAAGACCGATCCTGTCGCATCGCGGCCGACCACCGCGCCGCGCTATTCAGCAGTACAAACCGCCTCATCAGGCACGCCATTTATTGCCGAATTCCAGCGGCCTCAGGGGGCATTTGGCTCAGCAAGCCTTGCGTGGAAACACAATCCTCATGAACCGCTATTGGCCCAAATGGGGCATGCTGGATTTATCGGTAACACCGCCAATCGTGAGGTAGCGGTCATCAACTCCGGAGAAGGGGAGCACACTATCTGTCATCGCGTCATGGCAGGCGAAACCCTGTGGCACATCTCCAATGAGCTTTCATTGGCGCACGGGGAGGATATCTATAGCTATTTGTTAGCGCTGGTGGCGGTGAACCCTAAGCATCTTAACAACGGCATTAAGGTTAAAACCGGTGAGGGGCTTTATTGCCCGAATGCGCAAACCCTTGCCCGCTTTAATGCCTTAAATCCGGGGCAGCGGCATAAGCAGTTTGAGCAGCTAGAGCAGCGCAATATGCCGTAATAGGGGTCGACCTTGTATCCCTCGTTTGCCCGTGTTAGTATTCGGCCTCGTTTTGCGAGGTGCTGGCCGGTCGCAGTCAACACCATAAATTCATCTTAAATGAGATAACCACTATGTCTTTCGTATTCGAAGCTGAAGTCCGTACTGACCTGGGGAAAGGTGCGAGCCGCCGCCTGCGTCACGCTGACCAAGTTCCTGCCATCATCTATGGTGCAGGTAAAGAAGCCGTGTCCATCGCTATTGACCACAAGAAAATTGTGCTGGCACAAGAGAAGCCAGAATTCTATGAGTCTGTATTGACCATGGTTGTAAATGGCGAAGAAGTTAACGTAAAAGTGAAGGCTATCCAGCGTCACCCTGTACGTTACAAGCTGGTTCACCTGGATTTCGTGCGCGTTTAATCGAGCACTTTCTGGTTGACGAAAAAGCCACTCGCAAGAGTGGCTTTTTGCTATCTGAAATCTGTTGCCTCAGCAAGAGGTGATTCAACTTGTGTTATCTGACATGGGTTATCTGGTATGGGCTATCTGGCATAGGTTATTCGGATGGGCGATTGCCATATTTGGCTGCGACCTATATCAAACATTCATCTCAAGCCACTATCTCAAACATCCAGCTCAAACATCCAGCTCAAATATTTAGGGGAGGGGCATCCTTTAGGTGTTTACCGGCTCCATCGCCAGTAACTGCTCATTAACCCAGGTGGTGGCGCAAAGATAGCGCTGACTGACTGCCTGTTCATCTAGCCCCAATATTGCCGTGCTTATGGCGATCTCTGACCAGTTAGCGGTTTCGTAATGTTCACAAAAGGTAAGCAAAAACCCCAAGGATCCGTTGCGCTCAAGGAGCGCGAGGGTGATCTCTTCGCTAAGAGGCATTGAGCCTAGCAAGGCGTTCATCGGTTGCGCCATTAGCACATCTAAAAGAGAGAACAAGCCGGCCATAAAGGCTTGAGGGGCAAGGTCGGTAGGTTGGGTCTGTGCCAATAGTTCACAAAATCGAGCCCGGATCATCGACATTCGGTAGAGCTCAACTCGCCGGCCTTGTCCTACGCTCGCCGTCGCCACAAGGGCAACAAAGCGTTTGAGCTGGTTATTACAAAGGGAGAGGGCCGCTTGGCGAAAAGAGTGAATAGGCGTGCTCGCGCCATTGAGATAATTGATGTAGCGAAGCAGTTTGACCGACAACGGAATATCTCGTCGCAGCAGCGTCTCTATCTTATGAATGTCTGGGTGTGGCTCATTGACGAGCGTGAGCAATTCCATCACCACGACCTGTGCAGGGGCAAGGCGCACCTGTTTCACTATCTCTGGGCGGCTAAAGAAATAGCCCTGAAACAGCTGGATCCCCAGCGCTTTGGCGCTCTCAAACTCGGCTTGGTTTTCGACCTTTTCGGCAAGATAGACGAGGTTAAGGGCCTGATGACGATCAATAAACGCCTGAATGTCAGTTAACGGTGTCGCCTGTAAATCAAACTTGATGATATGGATAAACGGTAGGAAGCGCGCCCATTCTGGCGCCAACGTAAAATCATCAAGGGCTAACGTAAAGCCCAATTGATGTAGCTGCTTTACTTTGGCAAACAACGCATCATCGGGAGGGCAATCTTCAAGTATTTCGATGCCTATCTTGCCAGGTGGCAGACATTCGGCTAACCCATCTAGTAACAATGAATAAGGAAAATTGACAAAGCCTGGGAGATCGCCAAGTAACACCTCGATGTTTTGCTGCAAAAATTGCTGAACGACTAAACATGAGGTGGCTTGCTGTGAGGAGATACCCGGAAACACATTACTAAGGCTGTTGCGAAAGAGCAGCTCATAGCCATAGGTATTGAGGTCTCTATCAAGGATCGGCTGTCTGGCTACGTAGGAATACATGAAGGTTCCAGCAAGAAAAAAGGGCTCAATAGATGGGATATCAACCCCGATGCCAGCCTTGGCATGGGGCCTTCGGGTGCATCAGGGGTGATATCTATATCCGGTATTGCTACCGATCACAGGGTGACATTTAAAATACGTAGCTTATTTAAAATACGTAGCTTAACTGCGCCCCAAGCAGCCATGCATTGCCTTCGGAAGTGCCGCTAAATGTAGAGGGGATTGGAGCGGTCATGGTCTCAGTCACATTCACCTCTTTGCCATCCACCAGGGTCAGCCCCAGATCAACGGTCAATTGAGGGGTGAACTGATAACCGGTGCCCACGCTATACCACAAGCGATCGGCATCGGGGATGGAGATAGTGCGTCGATCAGCCGAAACTGGGCTTGCGTCATAGGCCACACCGGAGCGCAGCTGCCATTTTGGCGTCACCTGATAGGTCATGCCCAGTGCGTAGCGCCAGTTATCCTCCCAGTATTCGTCTTTAATGTGCAGCGTTGGGTTGTGGGCGAGGTTGGCCTGTAACTGGGTAAATTTACTCCAATTGGTCCAGTTGACGCTGCCATGAATCGCAAGCTTATCATTGAGCTGATGGAACGCAGCTAACTCGGCGGTAGCAGGTAACACCAAATCGATGTACCCCGCATCTTCAAATGGAGTATGTCCATTGACGCCTTTAGCATCCCCTTCGAGTCTGAGTACGGTATCGTGACGATACGATAGCCCAACACGGGTATCATCTGATGGGGTCAGCAATACCCCAAGATTCCAGCCCAGCGCCCAGCCATCACCTTTGACGTGGGTGACCATTTTAGTGGTGCCAAGTTTAAGCTCGCCGCCAACTTCCCCTTCCCCTTGAATAGCGGAAAGACCCGCACCCACTGACCACAGATCATTGATGCGATAGGCAAGGGAGGCGCCCAGATCCACGGTGCGAATATCAGAGACATTGCCAAAATGACTGCCGCCAAAGTCATCTGGCATCTCAACACCTAGCCCAAAATACGAGGTCGCCGAAAAGCCAAGGCGCCACTGCTCGTTAAGGGGAATAACGAGATAGGCGTTAGGTACCCACTCATCGGCGGCAATATCATGGGCGGTGGCATCGCCATTGATTAACGCCCCGCTCACGGAACCATCAATATTGATATCAGGGCGGGCATAAATCACCCCCCCAGAAAAAGCCACTTGGTTAAAGCGGGTCATTGCCGCAACGTTACGGGAGATCACACTGGCATTGTCTGCAATGGCGGCCTCACCGGCAAAGGCCCGACCTAACCCTGTTGCTGATTGCTCTGCTAACTGAAATCCGGCGGCATGGGTCTGACCCGCAATCATCAGTAAGGCGATGGCGGATGGTTTGACGATGGGGGGCATGAGAAATCCTTGCTGATAACGAAGCTTTAATAGGTGATAGAAATAGATGCGCGATTTTATATGGTATCGCTCACAAGGCAACGGTAATTACCGCTAAACCGCTAAAAATGTAATGTAACGACAGCTTTTCTCATCGAACTCTCTCATTGAACTTTCTTATCGAACTTTCTCATGGAACTTTCGCATTGAACAAGGTCAGCATGTTGCTGACATCTCGACTGCCCTCACATTGCCATATGCGGGCACTATCCGTGAAATATCAGTGGATATGAACAGAGACATATCTCGGTGTAAGGGCTTGATGTTAACGTGTGATGAGTGAGCACAAAAAAGAGCGCCAAGAGGCGCTCGGTTTGCAAACAGGGCAATCAAAATGTCATGTTAAAACCCATTGCGGCTAAATAAGCATCACCATGGGAACTACCTTGCCAGCGCAGCGGACTGTTATGGGATGGGATCCCTTCATTCACATCCACCTCTTTGCCATCGATATAGGTCATGGCAAAGTCAACGCTCATCGTTGGGTTGATATGGTAGGTCGCGCCCGCGCTATACCAGAAGCGATCGGAGTCAGGAATACTTAAACTGCGATATTCCGCTTCAATGGGGCTGCGGTCATAGGCAAAGCCCACCCGCGCTTCCCACGCTGGGTTCACATACCAGGTGCCACCAATGGCATACCGCATGGCATCTTTGAATTTTTCATCCTTTTGTAGGCATACCCCGCCCTTGCATTGAGCGCTGGTGGCTTTGAGCTCTTCAAATGCGCTCCAGTCCGTCCAGTTAACGGAGTAGTGCAGGGCAAATTGCGGATTTAAACGGTGATAACCGGCAAATTCAGCTTGGGCGGGTAAGTCGAGTTTTAAATTACCATCCACGGTTTTATTACTGGAGGTGAGGCCTTGGTAATCGCCATCAAAGCTCAGATCTACTTGTGAGCGGTAGGTCAGGGCGAAGCGGTTATTATCGTTCACTTCATAAAGGGATCCGACGTTCCAACCAAAGCCCCATGTTTCCCCTTTCATATGTGCAATTCGAGTATTAGCGGCTTGACCCGTGAGTGGGCCTAATAATCCGGCATAGCGGTTAAGTTCCGCTTTGCCGTATACCGCGTTGACACCGGCACCCACACTGAACTGTTTGTTAATGCGATAGGCAATATTGGGGTTGATATTAAAGGTCATCAACTCGGTATTACCCGCGCCAGCCCCCGCGGAAAAACTATCAGAATATTTGGTCGATAAGCCGTAGTTAGAAAAAAGCCCAATGCCCCATGCCCACTGATCATTAAGGGGCTGGATAAAATATGAGGCAGGCACAAACGCCGATGGTGCGATGCTTTGCTCAGTTGCAGAAGCAATTTGAGCGGTGCGTCCTTCTACATCGACCTCAGGCTTGATAAATGTTCCCGCAACCGAGACGGCCATGGTGTCAAAGGTGGTCATGGCGGCTGGATTGCGGGCCAAAACAGCAGCATTATCGGCAATTGCCGCTTCGCCGGCAAAGGCGCGACCGAGGCCAGAGGCAGAGTGTTCGTTTAACTGGAAGGCAGCCGCATAGGCATGACTGGTCGTCAGTGCGAGGGTGGCCGCAATCAGGCTTTGTTTGAACATCGTTGTCATCGTGAAGCTCTCTCTTGTAGGCCGAATATTTGCCAATGAAGTCTGCACATCCTGCGCAGATCACTGCAAAATCCGTTTTTATGTCAGCATATTGCGTAAATTCTGGTGCGATTCTAGGGGGCGAGGCCCTATCAACAAATTAGACCAGTGTCAGTCAAATATCGAAAAGTAAATAAGTTGTTAATTAACAGTATTGATCCGCAGTTTAATTGCGCTATTTAGCGGGTTAATGGCCTGTTTTAGCTTGATATCTGTGATCTCTCTCACAAAAAATAATTTTGCCCATTTTTTGTAAATAGTGGGTAAATGGTTGGCAAAATGATGGCTAATGGCCAAAGTGGTGAGAAACATCGCTAAAAATGGCAGTAACGTGTTGCGACTGCCAGCGCTTAAATACCCTGAGGGATATGTTAAATATCCCACTGCAACTGCGATTGTACTTTGCTAGCAACCGGTGTAAGAGGTTCGGTGAGTTTGCCAATTAATATCAGGTTGGCACCTTTGAGAGGAACAATCTCCCCTTTAAGGGATCCGTCATCAAAATTGGCCTGTTGCAGGGTGAGGGGCACATGTTTGGGCACCAAGAAGAGGTTGATCGGCCCCATTTCCCCTTGGATCACCATATGTAGCGCAGGCCCTTGATAAAACGCGCAGTGACTGACGTAAGAGACCTTAAGCCCATCCATCTCACTGAGAGTTGCGCCATATTTGGCCATTTTTAGGTTGATATTGCGCAAGTTCACCGAGCGTGAGCTGGCGTTTAACAAGTCAGATTCACCATACACATGGGCCATGGCCACGTCTGCAAGGGAGACATCGTTTGGGTTATGTGCAGGCAAGGTGATCCAGCGCGTGCTTATGCCAAGCAAAAACGCCACTGAGGCCGCCATGGCAATGTGACGCCAAGGCGTCTGTGGGGAGAGGGGGATTGCGTCGTTATTCGCGCTAAGGGGTGGCGGCACCGGGATCTTGGCTTGCGGGTGCGCCGCCGCTTGAATGGCTTGTCGTAGTAAGATCCGCTCAGCTAGCCCGCTTGGCACGGGAACTTGCATCGCGTCGGTAAGGGCGCGATCAAATTGTTGCATCTCATCGAGGTAGTGGCGATGGGTTTGATTAGCCGTGGCCGCCTTGAGAAAGTCAGGTTGTGGATCATGGGGCTGGATCATGGCATTGCGGCGAAATTCAAGTTCATCCATGGCCGTGTCCTCTGGTTGGGGTGTGCTGATCCATTGCCTCTTTTATCTGATTGCGGGCGCGAAAGAGTCGAGTCATGACAGTGTTCTTGTTAAGGCCGAGGATATTAGCAATTTCATCGCCACTAAAGCCGCCTATCACTTGTAGCAACAGCGGCTCTTGATAGTGTTCTGGCAGCCTTGCTATGTGGCGGCGCAGCCATTCGTGTTCCATCTCATCTTCACTGTGCAGCATCTGCTGCTCGGGTTGGGGATGATCGTCTAAATCCACCAGCTCTAGCTGTTTACGCTCAAAGCGGCGGGCGTTCTCTCGCCGAAGGATCGTGATGAGCCAGCCTTTGGCCGCTTTGTCATCTTGCAGATCATCGATAGCCTTCCAAGCCCGTAAAAAGGTCTCTTGCACCAGATCTTCTGCCACGTTGGGATCGCGGGTTAGCCAGTAGGCATAACGATAGAGATCGCCGTGCAAGGCATGGACCAGCGCTTCAAATTTGATTTGTTTATCAGCCATAGCTGTTAAGACCGGCGTTGTGGGAATATTATTTCTACCCAGCTGCACCGGTGGGGATTTTTTTCTAAAAAACAGCCGTGCCATAGGGCAATCCTAGTAAAAAGGGGGGCGCAGGGCCGTAATGCCCACGCTCGAGCAGGGTCATGTCAGGCCGTAATAATATAGAGACGTAATGTAGAGCGGTAATAGCCATGGTTGAAGCAAAAAGATCATAAGTGATCATGACCGCGCCCCTTAAGTAGCCCTAAGTGGGCTTAAGTTGGCTTAGATTGGCTTAGGTAAGCGATTATGCCCGTCTGTAGTGACCATCCCTAATGGATAATCAAAATGCGGCTCGGGCAAAAAAACGGCCCACCAAGGTGAGCCGAGTCAAGTTAAGTCAAGCCAAGTCACGCCCTGCGGATCGAGGGGAGAACTACACCTAACGGGTTAGCAATGGGATCCGCGCGGCGGACAGCGGCCGATGATCTCTGCCGGGAGATTGCCATTATCTTGCTCTAGTACGACCTCAAACCCCCACAACTGATGGAGATGTTTAAGTACCTCATGATGGGCGTCACCAAGGGGGATACGGTTATGGGGTACGTAGCGCAAGGTGAGGGATCGATCCCCTTTTACCGCCACGTTATAGACCTGAATATTGGGCTCTACGTTACTTAAGTTGTATTGCGCCGATAAGGTATTGCGAACCGTGCGATATCCCTCTTCATTGTGGATGGCGGAGATCTTCAAGAAATTTTTATGATCGTCATCATCGATGGCAAACAGTTTCATATCTCGCATCACTTTGGGGCTTAAGAATTGGCTAATGAAGCTCTCATCTTTAAAGTTTTGCATCGCAAAATGCAGGGTACTGACCCAGTCGCTGCCTGCGTAATCGGGAAACCAATGGCGGTCTTCTTCAGTTGGGTGCTCGCAGATGCGGCGCAGATCGGTAAACATGGCAAACCCCAGTGCATAGGGGTTGATGCCCGAGTAGTAGCGGCTGTGATAAGGGGGTTGATAGACCACGTTGGTGTGGCTGTGCAATATCTCCATCATGAAGCTGTCTGTTAGCAGGCCCTCATCATAGAGGTGATTCAAAATGGTGTAGTGCCAGAACGTGGCCCACCCTTCATTCATCACTTGCGTCTGTTTTTGTGGATAAAAATATTGGCTGATCTTGCGCACGATCCGCACCACTTCTCGCTGCCATGGCTCGAGCAAGGGGGCGTTTTTCTCAATGAAATACAGAATGTTCTCTTGGGGCTCGTCGGGGTAGTGCCGATCCTCGACCCCCACGGTTTTATGCTGCTTTGGCAGGGTGCGCCACAGCTCATTAACCTGCGTTTGTAGATAATCTTCGCGCGCCGCTTGGCGTCGCTTTTCCTCGGCTAGCGAGATTTTTTGTGGCCGTTTGTAGCGATCAACGCCGTAGTTCATCAGGGCATGGCAGGCGTCTAGCAATCGCTCGACGGCATCTATCCCATGTTTTTCTTCGCACTCGGCAAGGTATTTTTTGGCAAACAGTAGGTAGTCAATGATGGAAGAGGCATCAGTCCAGCTTTTGAACAGATAGTTATTTTTGAAAAAGGAGTTATGGCCGTAGCAAGCGTGGGCCATCACCAGCGCCTGCATCGGCATCGTGTTCTCTTCCATCAAATAGGCAATGCAAGGGTCAGAATTAATGACGATCTCGTACGCCAGCCCCATCTGGCCACGCTTATAGTTGCGCTCGGTATGGATAAAGCGTTTGCCAAATGACCAGTGTTGGTAACCAAGCGGCATCCCCACACTGGAGTAGGCATCCATCATCTGCTCGGCGGTGATCACTTCAATCTGATTGGGGTAGGTATCGAGCTGGTAGCACTTAGCCACCCGAGCAATGTGCTGGTGGTAGGTGTCTAGCAGTGAAAAGCTCCAATCTGGTCCATCATCGAGCGGCGCGGCCCGTTGTTTGGTTTCACTCTTTTTTTTCATGTCGATCATAGGGTCTCCTTACGCCGCCTGTTTCTTAAAGAGCTCGCGAAACACCGGATAGATATCCTCAACTTTACGAATATGCTCCATCGCAAAGTGTGCGTATTGGCTCGCGACCGACTCGTACTCGTGCCACAGGCTCTGGTGCGCCCGAGTGGTGATCTCGATGTAGGCGTAGTAGCGCACCCGCGCCATGATGTCTTTGGCCAAGATATCTTTGCACTGGGGTGAATCATCAGCCCAGTTGTCGCCATCTGATGCTTGCGCCGCGTAAATGTTCCACTGTTCACTGGGATAGCGTGCACTGATGATCTCGTTCATCAGCTTGAGCGCACTGGAGACGATGGTGCCGCCAGTCTCTTGGGAGTAGAAAAACTCGTGCTCATCCACCTCTTTGGCTTGGGTATGGTGGCGGATGTAGACCACTTCGACGTTTTTGTAACTGCGGCTTAAAAACAGGTAGAGCAGGATATAAAAGCGTTTTGCCATCTCTTTGGTGGCTTGATCCATCGAGCCTGATACGTCCATTAGGCAAAACATCACCGCCTGACTAGAGGGCACGGGTCGCTTGACGAAGTTATTGAACTTGAGGTCAAAAGTATCGATAAAGGGTACCGCCGCAATCCGCTGTTTAAGCTCCCTGATCTCTTTTTCGAGCAGGGCGATTTCCGCAAAGTGCTCGTTCGGATCGCGGGCGAGGAGTGTCAACTGATCCTCCCGTTCATGCAGCTGGCGTTTTTTGCCCGCTTGCAGTGCCATGCGCCGCGCCAGGGAGTTTTGCAGCGAGCGCACCACGTTGATGTTGGCAGGCACCCCATTAGCGCTATAGCCTGCCCGATAGGTTTTCATCTCCATCAGCTGATTGAGCTGGGTTTTTTGTAGCCGTGGTAATGCGAGATCTTCAAATAGCAGATCAAGATATTCATCTTTGGAGATCTGGAACACAAAATCATCGGCTCCCTCTCCTTGATTGGAGGCTTGACCTTCGCCGGCCCCTTGCCCGCCGCCCCCTTTAGGGCGATCAATCTGGTCACCCGTCACGAATTGATCGTTACCAGGATGCACCATCTCCCGCTTACCGCCTTGCCCCTGTGCAAAATGGGGCTCACCAATATCTTTAGTTGGAATACTGATGCGCTCGCCGGTGTCGACGTTCTCAATGCTGCGTTTAGATACAGCATCTGACACCGCTTGTTTAATTTGTTTTTTGTAACGGCGAATAAAGCGCTGCCGATTGACAGCGCTTTTGTTTTTGCCGTTGAGTCTGCGGTCGATAAAATGCGCCATAACTCCCCCTTACTACCCCACGCTTAGTGTCACTCGGTGACCCTTGATGACACCGAGTGACAACCGTCGGTCAAGATGACTTGCGTACCCTGAGATACCATTCGCAAAGCAGTCGTACTTGTTTGCGGGTGTAGCCTTTCTCCATCATCCGCTCGACAAAGTTATCGTGCTTTTTTTGCTCCTCGGCGGAGGTTTTGCTGTTGAAGGAGATAACCGGTAGCAGCTCTTCGGTGTTGGAGAACATTTTTTTCTCAATCACGGTGCGCAGCTTTTCGTAACTGGTCCAGTTGGGGTTGCGGCCAGTGTTGTTGGCCCGCGCGCGCAGCACGAAGTTAACGATTTCGTTACGGAAATCTTTCGGGTTACTGATCCCTGCTGGTTTTTCAATTTTCTCTAACTCGCTGTTAAGGGAGGCGCGATCAAACAGTTGGCCAGTCTCAGGATCGCGATACTCCTGATCTTGAATCCAAAAGTCGGCATAGGTGACGTAGCGATCGAAGATGTTCTGGCCGTACTCGGAGTAGGACTCGAGATACGCGGTTTGGATCTCTTTGCCAATGAACTCCACATAGCGCGGGGTCAAATAGCCCTTAATGAACTCTAAGTAGCGGTCATGCTGCTCTTGAGGGAACTGCTCCCGTTCGATCTGTTGCTCGAGCACATAGAACAAGTGCACCGGGTTTGCGGCAACTTCTGCGTGGTCGAAGTTAAACACCCGAGACAAAATTTTGAACGCAAAACGGGTGGAGAGACCGTGCATCCCCTCATCAACGCCTGCGTAATCCCGGTACTCCTGATAGCTTTTGGCTTTGGGGTCGGTGTCTTTGAGGCTCTCGCCATCGTAGACCCGCATCTTGGAGTAAAGGCTGGAGTTTTCAGGCTCTTTTAGGCGCGAAAGTACCGAAAATTGGCTTAGCAGCGCTAAGGTGCCCGGGGCGCATTTGGCCTCGGTCAATTCGCTATTGATCAGCAGCTTTTCGTAAATCTTCACCTCTTCAGATACCCGCAGGCAATAGGGCACTTTAACGATGTAGACCCGGTCGAGAAAGGCTTCGTTATTTTTGTTATTGCGAAATTGCTGCCATTCAGATTCGTTGGAGTGAGCCAGTAAAATACCATCAAAGGGGAGGGCAGAGAGCCCCTCGGTGCCGTTGTAGTTCCCCTCTTGAGTGGCAGTGAGCAGTGGGTGCAATACCTTGATGGGGGCTTTGAACATCTCGACAAACTCCATGATCCCTTGGTTAGCCTTGCACAAGGCCCCCGAGTAGGAGTAAGCATCGGCATCATCTTGGGCAAAATGCTCGAGCATGCGGATATCAACTTTGCCCACTAAGGATGAGATATCTTGGTTGTTGTCATCCCCAGGCTCGGTTTTGGCGATGGCGATTTGATCAAGCACCGATGGATTGACTTTTTCCACCTTAAATTGGCTGATATCACCGCCAAACTCATGCAGTCGTTTAGCTGCCCAAGGGGACATGATAGGGCGCAGATAACGATGGGGGATCCCGTACTCTTTTTCTAAGATCTCGCCATCTTCTTCCATATCAAACAGCGCAAAGGGGTGATCATTCACCGGTGAACCTTTGATGCGATAGATAGGCATCTTTTGCATCAGTGATTTGAGTTTTTCAGCCAGAGATGATTTACCACCGCCAACGGGGCCGAGCAGATAAAGGATCTGTTTTTTCTCTTCTAGCCCTTGGGCGGAGTGTTTGAGGTAAGAGACAATCTGCTCTATGGCCTCTTCCATGCCATAAAAATCTTTGAACGCGGGGTAGCGTGCGACCACCCGATTAGAAAAAAGTCGGCTCAAACGGTGGTCGGTCGCGGTATCGACCATCTCGGGTTCGCCAATTGCGCTAAGTAGACGTTCAGCGGCAGAGGTGTAGCAGGCTTTGTCGTGTTTACACATCTCGAGGAACTCCGAAATGGTGTACTCCTCTTCCCGGCCTTGCTCGTATCGTTGTTGGTAGTGCTCGAATATGCCCATAACTCTTCCCTCGTTATCGTCGCGTACCCTGATAAACAGTGGCTCACTCTGGTTTTGTCGATGCGTGTGTGACGCTCGTGTTATGTGCCGCGCTCGCTATGGTTTATCCCTTCATCCATTAGGGACTCGCTGCCAACGGCAGCCGTCGCGGCGTAAGTGGTGAGCGCGTAGGCTCAGCAACTGATGCTATGTGACTGACTGTACAGTTATTTTTGCCATGATAGTGGCAGCTTTGTCAAAGATTTAACAAATGTTTGTTTAAATTTTGGGTGTTAGATGTTGCAATTGATGTTGTAACTGATGCTGCAGCTAATGTTGCAATGAAGGGGGCTGATTGCGCGAAGGCGAGGGCGGTGTGAACAGTTAAACATAGCGCGAGAGATGTTAATACTTGTCAGTGGTTGTTTGATTGGGTCGCGAATGCTCGGCATTAATAGATGTGAATTTACATTGACGCAACATTGTGATTGCCCTAGATTGGCTGCGGGTGATCAGCTAGATACGTTAGCAAGCGTGTTGAATGTGGTCATGCCGTGCTCTGATTAAACACTTTTTGGTAGTTTTGACCCTCGTTATCACGAGGGTCTTCTTTTTTCTACGTTTTGACTGCTTTTTTGCCTTTTGACTGTAATGACGATGATGCGAGGGAGGGGGAGAGCTGCGGGTTACAGATAAGCCCGTCACCGCACACTGACACGCCATATAGCACCCGCATTCCATACTTTACATCAGCTGTTTATGGATAGGCCTGTTGCACCGCAGCCAATACGGCGGCAAAGGGGTGCGCCGCTAACTGACCACTACCAGCGAGCGATCTTGCCTGGCCTTTACTGGTTAAGGGGCTTGAGATGCCGCACAGAAAACGGGTGAGCACTCTGGCTTCAACGTGCCCAACGTGGGCAATGAGTGGATCGCACCAGGCGCGGATCCCCGCCGCGTTTGGCATGACAAGAGCCGGTAAGGTGGGTAATTGCGCCGCCGCCCCACGACACACAGAGCAATGACCACAGCGCACGGGCGCCGCCTCATCCGCAAAATAGTGGGAGAGGCGATGACTGAGGCATTGTTCGCTGGTGAAAAAGTCGAGCAACCGTTGCAAGCGTGCCAACTCGCTTTGCTCCTTTTGCACAAAAAGGGCGTGCAATCGCTCTGCCTCTTGCGCGCAATCCCACTCTTGGCCGGTGATCCGATACACCTCGGTCATTTGTTTGCTCTCAAGTTCAATCCAGCCTTGCTGCTGCAAGTAGTCAAGGGCTGCTACCGCGCGGCTGCGCTCCCCTTGATAACCCTGCCATAGCGCGTCAAAGTCCATGGTGCACCAGCTACGGGCAAGGGGTGCACAGTTAAATAGCTGTTCGAGAAACTGGCGCCGTGCGGGGTTAAAGCGGCTGAGGATGTCCTCTTTTTCCAAGACAAACTTAAAGCGATAGTCTGCGTAATAGCTGTAAGCGGCTTGGATAATGTTGGCCATCTCTAGATAGACCAGCAGGGTTTTTAAGGGCAACTGACGAATATTTGTCTCATTTGAAAGCCGCAGCAGGGTAAATTCCCACTCATGTTGGTGCTGGCTGATCTGCGCCAAGAGTTGGTGGATAGCCCCAAGATCTGGGCTATCGCCGTAGATAAAGTTTTCAAGCACCGGCAACTGACTTTGGTTGGCCAGCACGATGCAGCGAGAGGGCAGACCATCTCGCCCCGCTCGGCCAATCTCTTGGCTGTAGTTCTCGATGGATTTGGGTAGATCGTAGTGAATGACGCGCCGGATATCTGATTTATCGATCCCCATGCCAAAGGCGATGGTGGCCACTATGCAATCGAGCTTGCCGACCATGAAATCTTGCTGGATCTGGCTGCGTACCTCTGATTTGAGTCCGGCATGATAGGCGCACGCCTTGATCCCTTGGGCCACTAGCTGGGCCGCGCAGGCCTCGGCGGTGTGTTGCAAGGTGACGTAGACAATCGTTGGTGCTGATAGATCCCTTGCAAGCTCAGCGGCAAGCCACTGATCTCGGGCCTCTGGCGCAAGGGGGATCACCGCCAGATCGAGGTTAGATCGGTAGAAACCCGTGACCACGACCCCGTCAGGCTCGATGCCAAATTTAGCCTGCATATCTTGGATCACCGCAGGGGTGGCGGTGGCGGTGAGTAGCAGCACTTGCGGGATGGCTAACTCATGGCGATAGGTGGGGAGCTTTAGGTAGTCGGGGCGAAAATTGTGGCCCCACTCAGAGATACAGTGCGCCTCATCAACGACTAACAATGAGAGTGGTACTTGCGCGATAAAGTGGCGAAACCGCTCATTTTTAAGGCGCTCCACCGAAATCATTAAGATTTTAAGCTGACCCTCGCGGGCCAATTGCATGATGTGGCGGCTCTGCTCGGGGGTTTGCGTTGAATCAAGGGATGCCGCGCTAATCCCCTTTTTTTGCAAAAATGCCAGCTGATCATGCATCAATGCCAGTAGTGGCGAGATCACCAACGTCATGTGGGGCAGAGCGAGAGCCGGTAGTTGGTAGCACAACGACTTGCCAGAGCCGGTAGGGAAAATCGCCGCAGCGCTGCGCCCGGCGAGCACCCGGCTGATGACCGCATCTTGGCCTTGGCGCAGGGTTGTGAAGCCAAAATATTGGCTAAGCAAGGATGAGATCATGGCACGGCTCCGCAACAAATGGGGAATGATAGCACAGGGCTATCTTGTATAAGGACGTGTCAGGGGGGGGACGTGCTAGCGTGGGCGAGATCGAAGTAGTTTGGCGAAGATGGCATGGGCACGCAAGAACGAGCCGCGATAAAAAAGCCAGCCTAAGAGAGGCTGGCGTTGTTATAGGGTGGTGATTAACTCGCCTATTTAACCCACTAATTGAAACAAGATGGCGGAGATGGCGATCATTCCCATCAAGGTCACAAAGACGTTGCTGATGTGGCCCTGATACTTGGCCATGGCGGGCACGCGCTTGATGGCGTACATCGGCATAATAAACAAGATGGTTGCGATGATCGGGCCACCTAAGGATTCAATCATCCCTAAGATAGAGGGGTTAGCAATCGCAGTGCCCCACAGGGTCAAGATGAAGAATGCGATGATGAACACCTCAACCTTCTTCGGATTTGGGTGTTTGCCAGATTTACGCAGGTTTTGCACGATCATCCCTTTTAGGCCTTCACGGGCACCTAAGTAGTGACCGAAGAAGGATGAAACGATGGCAACAAAGGCGACTAGCGGACCAAAGTAGGAGATAAGCGGGCTTTCATGCTGGTTCGCTAGATAAGAGAGCACGGCGATATTTTGTGACTTAGCTTCAGCGAGTTGGGCATGGGTCAGGCTCATCACGCAAGAAAAGACAAAGAACATCACAAAGCAGAGCAGCACAGCGGAGGTGCGCTTTAAAATCGCATCTGATTTTTGTACGGCTTGATCACCGTAATCTCGGCGCTGAGCCATGGCAAAGCTTGAGATGGCTGGGCTGTGGTTAAACGAGAACACGAGCACTGGAATGGTGAGCCACAGAGTAGAGATGAAATCCTGGGTAGTAGGCACTTGCTCAAGGGCGGCGCCAGTCCAGTCAGGGATCAAGTAAAACGAGATGCCTGCCAAAATCGCAATCAGCGGATAGACCAAAAACTCGGTCACTTTGAGCATTAACTTTTCACCGGCCAAGATCACCGACATCATGCCCAAGATCAGCACGATGGAGAGGATCCAGCGCGGGGGCGCACTCATCTGCAGCTGGTTGACCATAAAGCTTTCAACCGTGTTGGTAATACCGACGCCGTAGATAAGTACGATGGGATAGATGGCGAAAAAGTAGAGCAGGGTAATGAGCTTGCCGGCGCCGGCGCCAAAGTGCTCTTCGACCACTTCGGTGATATCGGCATTGGGCTTGCTAGATGAGAGTACAAAACGTGCCAAACCACGGTGGGCCAAATAGGTCATCGGCCCCACTAACAGGGTCATGATCACCAATGGCCAGAAGCCGCCCATACCCGCTTGGATCGGCAAAAACAAAATACCGGCACCCACCGCAGTACCAAATAAGCTGATGACCCACGTCGAGTCGCGTTTTTCCCAGCGACTGGCGTGGCCTGCCTTAGTATTGGGCGCAGCTGAAGGCGCGTGTTTTTGTGTGTCTGTGACCGTGTTTGACATATTTCTCACCCCGATTGTGTTGCTCTTATGTAAGTCGGCGCAAGAATACGTGGTTTTCAAATAAAGACAGTGACCAAACTCGAGATTATGGGCGCTAAAGCCGCACTATTTTATGAAAATGTGATCAAAGCAGTAAAAAATCAATTTTAGTTGATGGGTTGGCACCAGAGTTTAACGCTATTAGGCGCCGACTTGGCTCTACGTTAGTTCTGAGCTAGTTCTGAGCTAGTTCTGAGTTAAGCGTTATTCATGGGCCAGCTGGTGGGCCAGTTGCACGATGATCCGGGCAGTTGCGCCCCAGATAGCGCGCCTGCGCCAAAAAATCCAATAGAGGGTGTGGGGTTTTCCTTCGCGTAGCACGGTAAGGGGGATGTGATGACGCAGATCCATAAGATGATCGAGGGGAACTTCGAAGGCGTCGGCCACTTCATCGCGGTTTAGGTTAAGTGAGTAGTTGCTATCAACGAGACCAAGTACAGGGTGCACTTGAAATCCGGAGATGGTGCAAAGTGGCTTAAGGGTGCCATACACGTGGATGAGATCTGGCCCAATACCCATCTCCTCTTGCGTTTCCCGCAGTGCCGTGGCGATGACGCCATCATCTGCCGGGTCTTGGCGCCCTCCTGGAAAGCAGATTTGTCCTGCGTGGTGGCGTAAGTGAGCACTGCGTTTGGTGAGCAGCACGGTTAACCCTGTGTCTCGCTTTACCAGGGGGATCAAGACGGCTGCGGGAGTGATCCGACCCTGTCGTTGGGGCATCGGGGCCTTGGGCGTTAACATGGCGGGTGGCTGCAATTGAAAGTGGGTAAGCCACTCTTTTTGAGTTTGAGTTTGAGTTTGAGTCTTGGGCATAGGGCAAGGTTGGCGATGGATGGCGGGAATGGGAGGGATGGGAGGGATGGAGCACTTACTCATAACGTTGCCTGTTCATCACTGTGCTTGTTTATAACGGTGCTTGCTCATAACTGCGTACTGCGCGCGTTAGCATCAGAGAGTGCGATGAGCGAGGGTAAAATGCGAGCGACCTTGTCATAGGTCTCTTGATATTCACTGGCAACGTCAGAGTCTGCAATGATACCGCCTCCCGCCCAGCAGTGCAGTTGACCCGCCTCGGCAATCAAGGTGCGGATGCAGATGCTGGTATCCATGCGCCCATGCACGCTCAGATAACCGATGCTGCCGCAGTAGGCATTGCGCCGCACCGGTTCAAGCTCCTCGATGATCTCCATGGCGCGGATCTTAGGGGCGCCAGTAATGGATCCCCCCGGAAAGCATGCTCGTAATAAGTCCACCGCATGCCAGTGACTATCGAGCTCCCCATGGATGGTGGAGACCAAATGGTGCACCGCAGCAAAAGATTCCACCGCAAAAAGACGAGGCACCGTCACGGATCCTGGGCGGCTCACTCGGCCAATGTCATTGCGCAGCAGATCCACAATCATGAGGTTTTCCGATCGGTCTTTGTCTGCATGAGCCAGCTCTAAGGCAATGCGCGCATCAATGATGGGATCAAGATGGCGGGGTCTCGTTCCTTTAATCGGTTTAGTTTCAATATGTTGGCCATCGAGCAATAAAAATCGCTCAGGGGAGAGGCTAAGCAGCGCACTGTTAGGTAAGCGGATAAACGCAGAGAAAGGGGCGTTATTGCAAGCAGCGAGCGTCGTATAAGCCTGCCACTCATCCCCTCGATAGGGCGCACTAAAGCGCTGAGTTAAGTTGATTTGATAGCAATCCCCCGCCGCTAAATACGCTTGAATGTGAGCGAACTTCTCACCGTATTGGGCCTGACTCATATTACTTTGCCATGGCCCTAACAGGGAAAACGGTGAGGTAACGTGGGGGGGCAAGGGGATGTTCACGCTAACCTGCTGCGCTAATAACCACGCAAGTCGGTGGGTAAGCCCGGCCTCACTGCCCCAGTGCACCAATTGCCAGCGGCCGGTGGCCACGCAGCGCAGCAATGCCCAGTCATAAATACCAACGGCCATGTCAGGGACCGCGATATCGGCCGCCGCGCGGGTAGGTAACTGCTCGACGCGGCGGCCAAGATCATAGCCAAACAGCCCAAGTGCGCCGCCGATAAAGGGGAGTGCGCCATTACGTATGGCCTCGCATGGGGATAGGGATCCAAGCAAGCTTTGCTGGGTCGAGGCTAACAGGGTGAACGGGTCGTCATGGTGCAAACGGGTATGACCCTGTTGGCACACCGTGGTGATAAGTCCTCGGGTCTCAAGGGTCGCCAGCGGATCGGCGCAGATAATATCAAACTGATTATCCGCCCCAATAGGACCTGCCGATTCGAGCAACATGGCCCATGGTAAATGGGCGAGCGGTGCAAATTGCTGGTGGAGTGCTAAGTGATGGTCAAAGTGATGGATATGCAGTGCTGGCGTCATAATTTGTAATACGGGCAACAGTTTAGCGCCCGAACCCTAGTCGGTGCAGTTGGGCAAGCGTATCATAGCTATGGGTAATGTTAAGAAAGGTTGCCATGTTGTTGGTGGGTTTATCGTGGCTTATTTTTCCGTTATTTGTTTTCAACGACGGGGTTTAATGACACGACTTTGCAGCGACGTGGTCAGTTTTACGTAGTCAGTTTTACTTGGCCAGTTTTACTTAGCCACTACAGGAAGCCCTTGTTCTTCTATCTGGCGGAATAAGGATCAGTGAGGATGATATGAGCATTATTAAAAAACAAGATTTCATCGATTCAATTGCAGATGCCCTGCAGTACATCTCTTATTACCACCCGTTAGATTTCGTGCAAGCGGTTAAAGCGGCATATGATCGAGAGGCGAATCCCGCCGCTAAAGATGCGTTGGCCCAGATCTTAATCAACTCGCGGATGTCAGCCGAAGGCCACCGCCCCCTGTGTCAAGATACCGGTATCGTGACCTGCTTTGTGAAAATTGGTATGCAGGTGCAGTGGGATAGCGATATGACGGTGCAGCAGATGGTCGATGAAGGTACCCGCCGTGCTTACACCCACCCTGATAATCCGCTGCGCGCTTCGGTACTCGCAGATCCTGCCGGCAGTCGCACCAATACCAAAGACAATACGCCAGCGGTGGTGCATATCGAGATGATTGCCGGCAATAAGGTCGAGGTGAGTATTGCGGCAAAAGGGGGAGGCTCTGAAAACAAATCTAAGATGGCCATGCTCAACCCCTCTGATGACATTGTGGAGTGGGTGCTTAAAACCGTGCCCACCATGGGGGCAGGTTGGTGTCCGCCCGGGATGCTAGGCATTGGTATTGGCGGCACGGCAGAAAAAGCGGCAGTGCTGGCTAAAGAGGCGCTGATGGAGCATATCGACATTCAAGCGTTGATTGCCCGCGGGCCACAGACCACCGAAGAGAAGCTGCGCGTTGAGCTCTATGAAAAAGTCAATAAGCTTGGGATCGGCGCCCAAGGGCTCGGTGGCCTGACAACGGTGCTAGATGTGAAGGTAAAATCTGCGCCAACCCATGCGGCGTCTAAACCGGTAGTGATGATCCCCAATTGCGCAGCGACCCGTCATGTGCACTTTGAACTCGATGGTGCTGGCCCTGCCAAGCTCACCCCGCCAAGCTTAAATGATTGGCCTGAGATCACCCGTGAGGCGGGTGCCAATGTACGCCGAGTTAACGTAGATGGCCTCACCAAAGCCGATCTTGCCAGTTGGAAAAGCGGAGATACCGTGTTGCTGTCAGGTAAGATCTTGACCGGCCGTGACGCGGCTCACAAGCGTATTGCCGACATGCTTAAAAATGGCGAAGGGCTACCAGAGGGGGTCGATTTTACTAACCGCTTTATCTATTACGTGGGGCCAGTCGATGCGGTACGTGACGAGGTAGTGGGTCCTGCGGGTCCTACCACCTCGACTCGGATGGATAAATTCACCGACATGATGTTAGGGGAGACCGGCCTTATTGGCATGATCGGTAAATCAGAGCGGGGCCAACAAACGGTCGAAAGTATCAAGCAGCACCAAGCGGTCTATTTGATGGCAGTAGGGGGGGCGGCGTATTTGGTGGCAAAAGCCATTAAAAAAGCGCGGGTCGTGGCCTTTGCTGATCTGGGAATGGAAGCAATCTACGAATTTGAAGTCGAAGATATGCCGGTAACTGTTGCGGTCGATCCCCAAGGCAACAATATCCACCAAACCGGTCCCGCTTACTGGTCAGCCAAAATTGCTGAGCTAGATAGCAAACTCTCGGGCTAAGTGTGTAATGGGCCTGTTGTAGGTCATGGCGTTAACGTAAGGCGGTGACGTAAGACCGATGAAGAAAAGGCGCATCTTAATCGATGCGCCTTTTTACTGGTTGTTAACGGGGCCATCGCGAGGCCCATCTTTACCAAGGGGGTGGCCCCGTTGGCTTAGACGTTTTTGGTTTATGCCTTTTTCAGGTACGCGGCAACCAGCACGATCTGCACGCCGTTAACCTTACCTTCGATATGTAATGGGTTGTTAGTTAGGCGGATCCCCTTGACCAAGGTGCCGCGCTTGGCGGTGAAACCGGCACCTTTCACATCGAGATCTTTAATCAAGGTGACCGAATCGCCCTCTTGTAGCGCGGCACCGTTAGAATCGATGGTTGGCACACTGTCATCTTCATCAGCAATCCCTGCTTCGGCCCAGGTCTTAACCTCATCTTCCATGTACATCATATCCAGCAGATCTTGCGCCCAGACCTCACCTTTGCCAGATAGAGCTTTGAGCTGGCGCCATGCTAAGACTTGCACCGCGGGCACTTGGCTCCACATGCTATCACTGAGGCAACGCCAGTGATTCACAACCAAGGTGTCTGGTTGGGTCAGTTGGTCGTGGCAGGTGTGACAAATAGCCACGCTGTGATCATCGTCGTTAACAGGGGAAGAGGGCACCACGAAGGTGGTCAGCGCAACGGCTGCGCTACAGAGTTCACATTTGTCGCCTGCGCGCGCGTGCAAAATGGCGTTGATGGTCATGTTGTTGGGTCCCATAACAAGTGGAAAATAACGAGTGCAAACGCGACCCACAAGGGTCGGGCGCAAGTAAAGAGGGGCCATAATATAGCACAAAGCGAAGCCTGATGTCAGGCCGCTCAAATGTGAGGGGGCGAGGATGCACGTGGGTTATGACAAGATCAAGGCCATGTTATGTTGCCCCCCTCAATAGTGAGATCTCAGCCATGACCTGCGCCAGAGGTGCATTTTGAAGGGGGATCGCTAAAATGAGGCTCTTTTTGCTTCAACTTGCTTTAACGCAGAGGCTTTCGTGCTGGCTCAACGTTTTCAACAACTGGATCAACTGCTTACCCGCTATCGGCGCTGGTGGCAATATCAGCCATACCATCACTTGACCATGGCGTTTGCCGATGAAGCGCCCGAATTGGTGGCCATGCTTAATGGGTTAACGCAAGAACAGCTAGCAGAGTTCGATGCAGATATGGATGCGCTTAGCGCACTATTAGCCCCATGGATCCCTGGCGGGGCGCAGCTGCAACAGCTGAGTCAGTTAGCGGGCTTTACGCCAGAGCCTATCACCTGCGATAAAGCCATGGCGTTGAACATGCCTGGGCGCAAGCAAGCCCAAATAGCCTCATTCACCGCCTGTTTGCCGGCGCACTCTGGTCCTTATTTGGAATGGTGCGCCGGCAAAGGGCACTTAGGACGACTGGTATCACGGCATCGCCAAGCCGCAGTATTAAGCCTTGAATTGCAACCGCAACTGTGTGAGCAGGGGCAGTTATTGGCCAAGCGAGATGGCGTAACGATGCACTTTACCTGCGCGGATGCCTTTGCCCCGCAATCGGCGGCGTTAATTTCTCCTGAGCACCACGCCATGGCGCTGCATGCCTGCGGTGAACTGCATACCCATTTATTAGAGCGGGTGGCCGAGCGGGGGGCCAGTGGCGTGACTATTTCTCCGTGCTGCTATCACTTGATCCGCACGCCGCACTATCGACCGCTGTCGGCTGCGGCCAATGCCAGCGCATTGCGGCTAAGTAAGGCCGATCTCAAGTTGCCTCTGCAGGAGACGGTAACAGGAGGGGCGCGGATATCGCGTTTGCGTGAATTAGAAGTGATCTGGCGCTTAGGATTTGATTGTTTGCAGCGTCAGGTGCGGGGGGTAGATGAATACTTGCCTGTCCCTAATATGCAAAAGCGGTTGCTGACGGCGAGCTTTGAGGCGTTTTGCCAATGGGCAGCAGAGCGTAAAGGGATCACCCTGCCAGGGGGGCTCGATTATGGGGATCTGTTAGCGCAAGGGGAGCGGCGCTTTGGGGACGTCGGGCGCATGGAGCTCGTGCGCCACCTATTTCGTCGGCCACTTGAGATCTGGCTGGTGCTCGATCGCGCGCTATTTTTGCAAGAGCAGGGCTATCAGGTCGATGTAGGGGAGTTTTGCCCAAAACCCATGACCCCCCGCAATGTGTTGATCCGTGCGGTGCGCACGCCTGCTTAAGCGGCCATTGCGATGCGCGGATATCGCTGATGAAGTACAGCGATGAAAAGTGATGATGAAAAGTGATATCGGTGCGTGGCTACTCTTGGATATCAAGCAATACCAAAATAGCACTGTCACCACCCCACTCACGGGGGGCTTGATGAAAGGCGCGTACATTAGGGTGCTGCGCTAGCCACCCAGGCAAGCGCTGCTTGAGAATATGTTTACCAATCCCGTGCATCACGGCGGCAACGTGGATGTTCTCTTTTTGACAGAGGGTCAGCAGCGCCGCTAACTCGTGTTTTGATTGCTGTTGGTTCATGCCGTGCAGATCAAGGTAGATCTCCGGTGGATACATGCCCCGCTTGAGCTTTTTCAACTCAAATTTAGACACATCTTGCCGCACAAAGCGGCTTGGGCCCTCTTGCTCAAGATGGGGCTGATACTCATCGCTGAAAAAGTGGTCTACCCCAAGCTTTTCGCGGCTTTCACGCAATAGCCGTTTCTGCTTGACCGGCCGTAACTCGACCCTTATGGTATCTTGCTTGATTTTTTGGGTACCTTTGATTGCATCGCGAAACTGCAGGCTTTCCTCGATGGTCGGTGACGGCGTTTTCTTCATCAGATGCTCATTGTTATAAGTGATGCGTGGTACCCGCTATGCAGTGGGTGCAAGGGCCCGATATTACTCGACTTGGAGGTGGATTTGGACAAGATATTTATCGATGAGGTGGTGGCCGAGATGCACACCATCCAGGACATGTTGCGTTGGGCCACCAGTCGTTTCAACGACGCGGGGATTTTTTACGGGCATGGCACCGACAATGCGTGGGATGAGGCGGTGCAATTGGTACTCCCTGCGCTACATCTGCCACCGGATGTGGATCCAGAAATCCGCCATGCCCGCTTAACCAGTAGCGAGCGTCACCGTATCGCTGAGCTGGTCATTCGCCGGGTACAAGAGCGGGTGCCGGCTGCGTACTTAACCAATAAAGCGTGGTATGCCGGCTGGGAGTTTTATGTGGATGAGCGGGTATTGATCCCCCGCTCACCGATTTCAGAGCTGGTGGCCAACCGCTTTGCCCCGTTCCTCAAACACGAGCCCACTCGGATCATGGATCTGTGCACTGGCTCTGGCTGTATTGCCATTATCATGGCCCATGAGTTTCCAGATGCGGAAGTGGATGCCATCGATATCAGTATCGATGCGCTCAATGTAGCTGAGCGCAATATTGACGATCACGGGTTAGAGCAACAGGTTATTCCTATTCGCTCTGATCTCTTTAGTGATCTGCCAGCAGGTGATAAGTACGACTTAATCGTCTCCAATCCGCCGTATGTGGATGTGGAAGATATGTCAGATCTGCCAGAGGAGTTTCGCCATGAACCTGAATTGGCGCTGGCCTCGGGCACAGATGGCCTGAAGCTGACCAAGCGGATGCTGGCCCATGCGGCCGATTTTCTCAAAGAGGACGGGGTGCTGGTGGTTGAGGTGGGCAATAGCATGATCCACCTAGAAACACAGTTCCCGACCATTCCCTTTACGTGGGTTGAATTTGAAAATGGCGGCCACGGGGTATTTGTGATGACCCGCGCTGAGCTGGTGCAATATCAAGATCAGTTCGCCATCTATAAAAACTGATTATAAAAATAAGTCGGAGCAGCCATGGCAGGGAACAGTGTGGGTCAACTCTTTCGGGTGACGACCTTTGGTGAAAGTCACGGACTGGCCCTTGGCGCTGTCATCGATGGGTGCCCTCCGGGGCTTGAGCTCAGTGAAGCGGACCTGCAAGGGGACTTGGATCGGCGCAAACCTGGCACCTCTCGCTACACCACGGCGCGCCGTGAAGCGGATGAGGTGAAGATCCTCTCAGGCGTATTTGAGGGCAAGACGACGGGAACATCGATTGGATTGCTCATTGAAAATACCGATCAGCGTTCGCACGATTACAGCGAGATCAAGGACCTGTTCCGGCCAGGGCATGCAGATTACACCTACCAGCAAAAGTACGGCCAGCGTGATTATCGTGGCGGTGGCCGTGCTTCTGCTCGGGAAACGGCCATGCGTGTTGCTGCGGGCGCCATTGCTAAAAAATACCTAAAACAGGCACATGGCATTGAGATCATTGGCTATTTGGCTCAACTTGGCCCCATTAAAGCTGAGCGATTTGATAGGGCGCAGATTGAGCAAAATCCCTTCTTTTTTCCAGACGTGAGTAAACTCGATGCGCTCGATGTATATCTGCGGGATCTGAAAAAAGAGGGCAACAGTGTGGGCGCGCGGGTACAAGTGATTGCCCGTCATGTGCCAGTTGGACTCGGTGAGCCAGTGTTTGATCGTCTCGATGCGGACATTGCGCACGCCATGATGGGGATCAATGCAGTAAAAGGGGTCGAGATCGGGGATGGTTTTGCGGTTGTGGAGCAAAAAGGCTCCGAGCACCGTGACGAGATGACCCCGAGCGGCTTTACCAGCAATCATGCCGGTGGGATTTTGGGGGGGATCTCCTCTGGGCAAGAGATTGTGGTGAGCGTGGCCTTAAAACCGACGCCAAGTATTGCAGTGCCTGGCAATACCATCACGACGACAGGGGAGGCCACTAAGATCAGCACCAAAGGGCGGCACGACCCATGCGTAGGTATTCGCGCGGTGCCCATTGCCGAAGCCATGTTGGCACTGGTTTTAATGGATCATCTGTTGCGCCAGCGCGCACAAAATCAGAATGTATAAAAATCACAGCATGTCAGTGCATATGTTAGTGCAGAGTACATACATAGTATGAAGCGCCCATAACGATGGGCGCATCGATCGTGCATGTGCTTGGCATAGGCCAAGATGGATAACATGAGATCCCCCATCCTTAGCGAGTTGCCAACACCCGCTATTTTGTCCCGATAACGCATTGATTTTTTTCGCCAATGTTATCGGTGTTTTTTGTTCACATTGGGAGGAATATCACATTTTTCTCGTGTATCACCCGCAACTCCGTTAGACTGCCCGCCTATTCTTTCCCCTTTGCTCTGCTCCCCGGGGAAATCGTTGTTTTCTCAATAGGCCCAGATCTTGTGAGATGGCATCGGCTCAGCAGAGGGGCCCCACCACAAATTCCAGGCGCCCCTATCTCTAGCAGGTAATTATGAGTTTTACTTCCCTCGGTCTATCCGAACCCTTGTTGCGTGCCGTTGCTGAACAAGGCTACGACACTCCTTCTCCTATTCAGCAACAAGCGATCCCCGCTGTGTTGGCTGGCCGCGATCTGATGGCGGCAGCCCAAACCGGGACCGGCAAGACCGCAGGCTTTACCCTGCCCATGCTGCAACGTCTAATGGAAAGCAAGCGTAAAGTATCCCCTAATCGGATCCGTGCGCTGGTGTTGACGCCGACCCGTGAGCTAGCGGCTCAAGTGGGTGAAAGCGTGCGTAACTATGGCAAGCATTTGCCGATCCGTAGTCACGTGGTATTTGGTGGCGTAAGTATTAATCCACAGATGATGGCGACTCGCCGTGGTCTGGATGTACTGGTGGCCTGCCCAGGTCGCTTGATGGATCTTTATAACCAAAACGCAGTCAAGTTCGACGAAGTTGAGATCTTGGTACTGGATGAAGCCGATCGCATGTTGGACATGGGTTTTATCCGTGATATCCGCAAGATCTTGGCATTGATGCCAAAACAGCGTCAGAACTTGCTATTTTCTGCCACCTTCGCCGAAGAGATCCGCTCACTTGCAACGGGTCTACTCAATAACCCTGCCGTGATCGAAGTTGCACCACGCAACAGTACCGCAGAGCGCATTGAGCAGCTGGTACACCCGTGTGATAAAGCCAATAAGATTGGCTTGTTAAGTCATTTGGTAACCACGAATAACTGGCAGCAGGTGTTGGTGTTTACTCGCACCAAGCACATGGCAAACCGCGTTGCCGAAACCCTTGATAAAAGTGGTGTTAGCGCGGCGGCTATTCATGGCAATAAGAGCCAAGGAGCGCGCACTCGTGCGCTCGCCGGCTTTAAAGACGGCAGCGTAAAAGTGCTGGTGGCAACGGATATCGCAGCACGCGGCTTAGACATCGATAAGCTGCCACAAGTGGTGAACTTCGAGCTGCCTAACGTCGCAGAAGATTACGTTCACCGTATCGGTCGTACTGGCCGAGCCGGTGCGGCGGGTCATGCTATTTCGTTGGTGGCTGCCGATGAGGGCAAGCTAATCAAGGCCATTGAGCGTGTGACCAAGCAAAATATCCGCTGTGAGCAAGTCGCAGGTTTTGAAGCGTCGCGCGAAACATTGGATAACATTGCCCGTGGGATCGGGGCGCCGCTTCGTAAAGAGCCGCGCGATCCAAGTGAAGAGCGCCGCGCACCGCGTCCACAAGGTCAGCGTCAAGGCGCAGGGCGTTCATCTTCTAACGGTAACGCCGGTGGCGCCCGTACGGGTAATGCTGGTAAACCGCAAGGGGGGGCACGTCCGGCTGATGCGGCCGGTAAACCTGCGCAGGCTCGCCGCCCACGCCGTGCGACTCACAACCAGTAACTATGCAACTTGGGAGCCTAGTGCCCGAGTGATGTAATTGATTTAAAAAGCCCTGCCAATTATTTGGCAGGGCTTTTTTTATGTCTTAGCGCTAAGCCGGCGTTGGTAGCGGTTAAATCGAGGTGTCATTTACCCGGTATCATTGCGCGAACAGGTGGCAGGTGTGCCATGTCCGTCATCCCGCTGCACCCGCTTTTTCTGCGAAGCGCTCTAAGGCGCGCTCTAAGATGCACCCTAAATAAGTATCCAATAGAAGAGCAGCGGAGGAAGACTCGAAGGAATGCAACGCAATCTGGGCACGTCAGCTAACGGCTGCGGATCTTCATCTCGCGTGACAATGTAAATGGTGCCTTATTTGTTTACTGCAGATGGGTTTAATGAGCATAGGTTTATAGGTATTAATGAATACGGGGTGACGGGCACGGGGGGCGGATCAAGCGTAATGGCGCCGCGGTACCCTAAGGCAGGAACAGGGCAAGAGATGGAAGGTAAAAAAAAAGCCACACCCGATAATGGTGTGGCTTTTTGCTAGGTATGAATCCTAATGGATTAAGGGCGACCCGCTGGGCTTGTCGCAACGCACACCGCAGCAGTGCTACCGGCATGGCGACCTGAGCTAGTCACCTCGCTGCGCACTAATGGGGTAGTGTTCACTGGCGCCGCCGCGGTAGGAGCAACAGGCACTTGGGCAGGTGTCGCCATCGGTGCTGAAGCCTTACGGGCCCGCGCAAGCAAACCTGCACCTTGAGTAACAGGGTTAGCTTCAACGGCCACACTCACAGGTTTTGCAACCGACGCAGCTACTGCTACAGGCTCTGGCTTGATATCAATCACAGGCGCTGTGATGGCTGGGATCACAGTGGCACTTGCCGCTGTACTCACCACCGCAGGGTTAACGACAGCAGGGCTGACCACGGGAGCCGCGTCAATAACAGGGGTCACTGTGGCTACCATCGGGGCGGGAGCGGGTGTTGCTGCTGGTGTTACAACTGGTGTTACAACTGGTGTTACAACTGGCGTTACAACAGGAGTGACAACGACAGGCGCAGGCACTGACTCACTCATCGTAGGTGCTACCACAGAAGGCTCAGCCCTTACCTCGGTAGGTTCCACAACCACATGCTCAGTCAATCCGGCCGAAGCCTGAAGGGCCGCGGCAATGGCATCAGCACTTGGAATGGTGACGACCGGCACCGCAGGCTCTGGCATTTTCACATTGGCAGCATCAGCTTGCGCTGCTGCAGTCAATGTTGTGGTGTGTGGCTCATCATCACGTTGGCTGCGGGCATCTTCGTTGATCCGCTTGCGACGTTGGCCTTCAATGCGCTGGCTACGAGGAGTGCGACGGGAGCGACGCTGCGCATCTGTCTGCTCTTCTTGCAGTTCGGCTTGCTCGTTGTCCACGATGGTGTCGTTTTCAACCTGCAGCTCTTCTACCGGTAGGGCAGGGGCATCTGTTGCAGCAACATCAACGCGGATCTGCTTACGCAGTGGACGACGTTCGCGCCGCTCTGCCACTTTCAGCTCTTTTTCCTGACGCACTTCGCAAGACACGTCGGCGGTGTCGATCGCGGCGATAGTTTCCACACGGGTTTCAGCGACAGCATCAACAGCGATATCAGCACGAGGCTCACGGGGTGCGCGAGGTTCACGAGCAGGACGGGGAGCCCGAGGCTCACGTTCTTGACGCGGTTCGCGGGGCTCGCGCGTAACCTGTGGCGGATTTTCACTCCGTGGCTCACGTTCCATACGCGTTTCTGCGCGCACGTCCGTACGTGGTTCGCGCTCTTGACGAGGCTCACGCTCTTTACGAGGACGACGATTGCGGTTTTCCCCAGTATCGCGATTACCGTTGTCACGTTTTTCGCTCACATCGGCATTGCTGCGGTTATTGCGATTATCGTCACGACGAGGGCGCTGACCGCGGCCTCTGGCATCATCACGTTGATGGCGATGGCTGTCATCTTTGCGTGCATCACGGGCTGCTGGCTGTGCTGGGGTGGCCGGTTTTACTGGTTCACTCGCACTTTCACTGCTAAAGAGCGCAGAGATGCCCTTGATCAATTTGCCAAAGAAACTCGCTTGTGCGGGCGCAGTCGTCGGAGCAGCAACAGGCTTAGGTGCAGGGGAGGGCGCCACTATGGGTGCAGGTTGTACCGGCTGGGCAAACCCTTGCAATAATGGCTGTTCACGCTCGATCACCTGGGCCTGTTTTGGCTGATAAATAGGCTTGGCCACTTCGGTTCGAAGCTCGTAACTAGCCGTTTCAGCCATCTCGTTTTGACGAATACGAGCGACTTCGTAGTGCGGGGTTTCCAAATGTTGGTTTGGAATGATGTACACCCGCACATTGTTGCGCTGCTCCAAACTGGCAATGGCGGCCCGCTTCTCGTTAAGCAAATAGGCGGCAACATCCACCGGCACTTGACCGTGCACTTGCTCGGTGTTGTCTTTCATGGCCTCTTCTTCGATGAGACGCAAGATTGACAATGCCAGTGATTCGTTGTCACGAATGACACCTTGACCCTGACAACGAGGGCAGATATGGCTGCTCGACTCATTGAGGGAAGGGCGCAGACGCTGACGTGACATCTCAAGCAGACCAAAGCGGGAGATCCGTCCTAACTGAATACGCGCACGGTCTTGGTGGACCGCTTCGCGAAGCCGGTTTTCAACTTCTCGCTGGTTGCGAACAGGGGTCATGTCGATGAAGTCGATAACAATGAGGCCGCCAAGATCGCGCAAGCGCAATTGACGGGCAATTTCATCGGCCGCTTCAAGGTTAGTCTGCAGCGCAGTCTCTTCGATATCACCGCCTTTAGTTGCGCGAGACGAGTTGATATCGATGGATGTGAGCGCTTCGGTTGGATCGATAACGATGCTACCACCGGAAGGCAAACGCACTTCGCGCTGAAAGGCTGACTCAATCTGACTTTCAATCTGGAAGTGGTTGAACAGAGCAACTTCTCCCTGATACAGCTTCACGCGGCTTAGAAAGTCAGGCCGAACAAGCTCAATGTGGGCGCGGGCACGCTCAAATATTACCGGGTCATCGATCAAGATTTCACCGACATCGCGGCGCAGATAATCACGAATGGCCCGCACGATAACATTACTTTCCTGATGGATAAGTACCGGTGCAGTCCGCTCTAATGATGCCTTGTGGATGGAGTCCCAATGGTTAAGCAGTACGTTTAGATCCCATTCGAGCTCTTCAGGGGATTTACCCACACCTGCGGTGCGTACGATAAGCCCCATGCCTTCTGGCACAGTCAGTCCGTTTAACGCCTCTTTGAGCTCAGTGCGCTCATCACCCTCAATACGGCGGGAAATACCACCTGCACGGGGGTTATTCGGCATGAGCACCAAGTAGCTACCGGCCAAGCTGATAAAGGTAGTGAGCGCGGCACCTTTGTTACCACGCTCTTCTTTATCAATTTGAACAATGACTTCTTGGCCTTCGCGGACCACTTCTTTGATATTGGGGCGACCCTGATAGGTATAACCGGAGGGGAAGTAATTGCGGGCGATCTCTTTCAACGGCAGAAAACCGTGACGTTCTGCGCCGTAGTCGACAAAAGCAGCTTCAAGACTGGGTTCTACGCGGGTAATTCTACCTTTGTAAATATTGGCTTTTTTTTGCTCGTGTCCCGGACTTTCAATATCCAAATCGTAAAGCTGTTGTCCGTCAACCAGCGCTACGCGCAACTCCTCTTCTTGAGTTGCGTTGATTAGCATTCTTTTCATTGAGTTCTCATTATTGTGTCATTTTGATTCCCTCCACATGGGTCCTACCGGCGCCGGCCTCGGGTCTTCAGCATACTGTGACAACCTCCCGGTTGGGGTATGCATGAGGCGCAAACTAAGGGCGCTGTGCTTGTCACTTCTCGAGATGTGGCAAGTTAAGGGGGCCGCAGTGGAGACAAATAAACGGTAATGTGCGTGTTCTCCATGCGTTGTACCTCGCACCCGGGAACCGTCATGTTCTTGTATACACGGTGTTTCGGGATTGGGTGGCATACTAATTGGCCACTTAGTACAAGGCTTGAACACGATGACAAGACCTTGTTTATTATCCCATTTAAACCACTTTTATAGCAAGGCGCCATTTTTCAACAAACCATGCAGCCAAGGGGCCTTGGCAGTGGTAAAATCCGCGCCATGACACAGATACAACAACAAGTGCAGCTGCTCACCATCGAAGCTGAGCATGAAGGGCAGCGCATCGACAATTTTTTAAAGACTCAGCTAAAGGGCGTCCCTAAGAGCCTTATCTATCGCATTCTTCGTAAAGGGGAAGTGCGGGTTAACAAAAAGCGCATTAAACCGGAGTACAAACTCTGCGCAAATGATGTGGTACGGGTCCCCCCCGTGCGCGTTGCTGAAAAAAATGAGCTGCCATCAGCCAATCTTGGGGTGATCCAACGTCTTGAGAGCCAAATTTTGTTCGAAGACGACGCTATGATTGTCTTAAACAAGCCCTCTGGCATGGCAGTACACGGTGGCAGCGGGTTGAGTTTTGGGGTGATAGAAGGGTTGCGTGCATTGCGCCCAGATGCCCGTTTCCTTGAATTAGTGCACCGTTTAGATCGAGATACGTCGGGTGTATTGCTCGTGGCTAAAAAGCGCAGCGCCTTACGTAGTTTGCACGAGCAGCTACGGATCAAGACGATGCGCAAACAATATTTAGCGCTGGTTCGTGGTGCGTGGCAATCCCATGTGAAAGTTGTCAATGCGCCGCTACGCAAAAATGATCTTCAATCTGGTGAGCGTGTAGTACGGGTGAGCGCGGATGGTAAGCCTTCGGAAACGCGGTTTCGCATCGCACGTCAGTTTGCGGATTCAACCTTAATTGAGTGCAGCCCGATTACTGGTCGCACTCACCAAATTCGTGTGCATACCCTGCATGCAGGGCATCCGATAGCGTGCGATGATAAATATGGTGATGCCGCCTTTGATGACAACATGCGAAAACTTGGCCTAAAACGACTATTTTTGCATGCATGGAAGTTGAGCTTTACCCATCCGGTAGATAGTCGGGAGATGCAAGTAGAAGCGCCCCTTGCACCTGAGTTAGACACCTTTCTTAATAAGTTGACCCGCTAAGTTACGCTATTTTGGTTTAAACATGGTGTGAATATGACCCAATGAGGGTCCTAGGTGTTGATTCACAAGTTCGAGCAAGATAGCAATCACATAACAAGTTATGTGAGCCACATTAATGGTAATCGCCGCAAAATGCCCAACCATCGGTTGGGCATTTTGTTAGGTGTTTTTGTTATGTGTCAATGAGAGCTTGGCTTTCTGCTGATATGGGCATATAGCATAGCTAGTTATGCCAACGTACTTGATTATTGTTTAATGATAACAATCAGCACCATTGAATAATTTCCGTTTAGCAAGCAATTAATACCAAAACCCATTAACAAGTTAGCAAGATGCAGATAGCGTCGTTAATCGCATCGATTGATCCGCGCCTTCAACAGTGCCAACTATTTTGATCACAATGGGACGATTTAACCCTTAACAGTGCCAGTAGTGGGCCGCCTCGACCCACCTGGTTTACCCCCAAAGCGCGGCTTGTATGAACTAGCGCAAGGCCACGTTCCGTTCTTTAGGGGAGGGCGATGCCGTGGCATTCAAGTAACTCAATCAAACCTATGAGCGGTAAACCAATTAAAGCATTTGGATCTCGGCCGGTAAGTGCTTTAAATAATACGATACCTAACCCTTCACATTTAAAGCTTCCTGCGCAATCTAATGGTAATTCTGCCTCGACATATCGCCGTATCGCAGCAGAGGGGAGGGTGCGAAAATGAACGGTATACGGCTCTACTAATTGATGGGTTTCTCCTGTTGTTGCGTTAATGACACAAAGGCCAGTATAAAAGGTGACACTGCGCCCTTGCATCGCCATCAGTTGAGCAACGGCGTTATCAAAGGTGCCTGGTTTACCTAAAATAGTCTCATCGCAGACGCACACTTGGTCAGAGCCAATAACCAACCCCTTAGTACTACACCCCTTGGCAACAGCGGATGCTTTAGCGTGGGCAAGTCTTGCCACTAGTGATTGGGCAGATTCATTTTTTCGGGGCTGCTCGTCTACTTTTGGGGCGATGCATTGAAAGGGAAGCCCCAGTTTTTCTAGCACGGTTTTACGGTAGCGAGAAGTTGAGGCGAGAATAAGATTTTGTGGCATAATATTTGGCACCGATGAAAGCAAGTTTCGCTATTTTAGTGACTTGTAAGGTTAAAATCATCGGCGGTAAGGACATTTTCCTTTGACTATCCATTGTTGGACCTATAATATTCGCGCCCTATGCAAAAGGTGAAGTTGCCCGTTAAGGTTGATCCAGTCCGTAATGCTTTGAAACTACTTGATTATGTCGGTGTAGTTGAAAAGTCGCAGATGCCCAGACTGGAAGCATCAACCGCTGGCTTGCAAAGTGATATCGATGTGTCACTGCATTTTGGCAAAGACATCCAGAAGTTGACCGTTATGAAAGGCACTGCCCATGCCAAGGTTGACCTGGTTTGCCAACGTTGTGGAGAGACGTTTGAATACCTTTGTGAAGCTGAATATATATACACTCCGCTGTTTGAAAAAACAAACGAGGAAGAGCTGCCGGACGCTTATGAGCCCATTGAGTTGGATGAAAACGGCGAGATAGATCTTCATCAAATCCTAGAGGATGAATTAATCCTCACATTACCTCAAGTCGCAATGCATCCAATGGATGCGTGTCCTCGGGGTAATATGGCGATGAGTTGGGGTGAAATCGAGCCTGCTGATGAGCGGCCAAATCCTTTCGCAGTTCTTGAAGCGCTTAAACGTAAGTGAATTTAGGAGTTAGCCTACAATGGCCGTACAACAGAACCGTAAAACTCGTTCCCGCCGTGGTATGCGTCGTTCACACGATGCATTGACTACTGCAGCACTGACTGTTGATCAGACCAGTGGTGAAATTCATCGTCGTCACCATGTGACTGCCGATGGTTTCTATCGCGGTAAAAAGGTAATTGCTTAAGGATTACCTTTGTCTACGCAAACTGTCGCGCTAGACATCATGGGGGGCGATTTTGGCCCCTCTGAAACAGTGCCTGCCGCCGTGCAGGCACTGTCTCTTTTGCCCCAGCTCAACTTAATCCTCGTTGGCGACCAGTACAAAACCTCTTCTTTGTTACAGCAACATGGCTTGCTCACACATCCTCGTGTTCGTTTTATTCATGCATCCCAAACTGTTGGTATGGGTGATAAACCCATTGTTGCGCTGCGCACCCTTAAAGACTCTTCGATGCGAGTCGTACTTAATTTAGTAAAGACTAAAGAGGCGGATGCATGTGTCAGTGCAGGTAATACCGGTGCACTGATGGCGATGGCTAAATGTGTGCTTAAATCGCTGCCCGGCGTTGATCGACCTGCTCTTATCAAGGCATTGCCCACCATGAGTGGCAAACGTACGGTCATGCTCGATCTTGGCGCCAATGTCAGTTGTGATGCAGATACCTTACTGCAATTTGCCGTCATGGGATCGGTGGTCGCAGAGTTGGTTGAGGGGATCTGTGCCCCGAAAGTTGCATTGCTCAATATTGGCGAGGAGGAGATCAAAGGGAACGATTTAGTGCGTCACAGTGCCGAGTTGTTACGTCAGTGCCGAGCACTCAATTATGTGGGGTTCATCGAAGGAGATCGGATTTTCAGTGGTGAATGTGATGTGATTGTCTGTGATGGTTTTGTTGGTAATGTCGCACTTAAGACTGCAGAGGGTGTCGTGCGGATGATGGCCAAATTGGCTGGATATTCGCCTAAAAAAAGTAGTTTTGTTGGTCGACTCATTGGATTTATGTTCAAAAAGCGTTTTTTTTACCTGAACCCCGACCAGTATAACGGTGCAAGTCTGTTAGGATTACGCGGAATTGTGGTAAAAAGTCATGGGTGTGCCGAGCGGCATGCCTTGTGTAATGCGATCCTGCTGGCCGCACAAGAGGCTAAACATCAACTTCCACTGCAAATAGCAGATCGCCTTGAAGCTGTCCTCTCCGACAGGGATCTATAAAAACTCTATGCATAGCAAAATTCTAGGTACTGGCAGCTACCTGCCGAGTTTAGTGCGAACTAACGCCGACCTCGAGCAGATGGTTGAGACCAGTGATGAGTGGATCCTGGAAAGAACAGGGATCCGTGAACGTCGCATTGCCGGTGCGGATGAAACCGTCGCCACCTTGGCCCATCAAGCGGCTTTACAGGCTCTCGATGCGGCAGGCTTGAGTGCCAGCGATCTTGATATGATCGTTCTGGCTACTACCAGTGCGCAGCATGCCTTTCCTGCAGCAGCATGTGAGCTGCAAGCGCTACTTGGTGTACCGAGCATTCCAGCGTTTGACGTAGCCGCAGCGTGTGCAGGTTTTACCTACGCATTATCTATCGCCGATCAGTTTGTTAAATCCGGCGCGGCTCGCAAAGTACTAGTAGTGGGATCAGATGTGCTCTCTCGCATGTGTGACCCAACGGATCGGGGCACCGTTATTATTTTTGGAGATGGGGCAGGGGCCGTGATCATTGGCGCCAGTGATACGCCGGGTATCTTGTCAACTCATCTTCATGCAGATGGCCGTTATGGCGATCTACTTAAATTGCCTCACCCTCGGCGCGGCATTCCTGGCGCTGAACTTGACGCTTATATGTATATGAAGGGCAACGATGTGTTTAAGGTTGCGGTGACTAGGCTCAGTGAGCTTGTCACACAAACCTTGGCCGCAGCCGGCATCGAGCCTAGCGAGCTTGATTGGTTGGTACCCCATCAAGCAAATTTTCGCATCATCAGTGCGACAGCTAAAAAATTGGGTATGACTCTTGATAAAGTTGTCTTGACCCTTGATAAGCATGGCAATACCTCTGCTGCGTCAGTGCCTATCGCCTTCGATGAGGGGATCCGTGATGGACGGATCCAATTTGGGCAGCTGGTGTTGTTAGAGGCGTTTGGTGGTGGTTTTGCTTGGGGCTCAGCCTTAGTGCGACTCTAGCGCGCCCTGATGTTCTTAGGATGATGCAGTTATCACCTGAGTCACCCTAAGAACGGTTTTATTTTGCTCTTATTTAACAGGAATCAATGATGACTCAATTTGCCATTGCCTTCCCGGGACAAGGTTCCCAGTCTGTTGGCATGCTAGCCGAGCTGGCTGAACAACATGCAGTAATCAAAGAGACCTTTGCTCAAGCAAGTCAGGTGCTCGGTTATGATCTGTTTTCCTTGGTGATGGAAGGTCCCGTTGACGATCTTAATAAAACCTGGCGTACCCAACCTGCAATCTTGACCGCTTCAGTTGCCCTGTGGCGTTTATGGCAACAGCAGGGCGGCGCTGTGCCAGCCGTCATGGCCGGTCACAGTCTTGGTGAATATTCAGCGTTGGTTTGCAGTGGTGCACTTGATTTTGTCGATGCCGTCAAATTAGTTGAGCTGCGTGGTCTTGCCATGCAAGAAGCGGTGCCTGAGGGTACTGGCGCAATGGCCGCTATCATCGGGCTGGACAACGAATCCATCGCCGCTAACTGCGAAAAAGCAGCACAAGGACAGGTGGTCGCACCGGTTAATTTCAACTCACCAGGTCAGGTGGTTATCGCCGGTCATAAAGAGGCGGTTGACCGTGCCAACGTCTTGATGAAAGAGTCAGGAGCTAAGCGTGCACTGCCGCTGCCTGTTTCGGTCCCTTCCCACTGCGCGCTCATGCAACCAGCCGCGGAAAAATTAGCGATCGCACTCGATGCTATTGTCATCAATGCCCCTTTGACCCCGGTCATTAATAACGTGGATGTGGCATGTGAATCTGATCCTGCCGCGATCAAGCAAGCATTAGTGCGCCAGTTATTTAGCCCAGTACGTTGGACCGAGACGGTTGAGAAAATGGCAAATGACGGCGTTACTCTCGAGATTGAGATGGGGCCGGGTAAAGTGTTAAGCGGACTTGCTAAGCGCATTGATAAGCGGGTGGAAGGCATCCACGCCAATGATGTCGCTTCTTTTGAGCAAGCGCTGGCCCAGTCTAAGTAAACAGGAGTAAGTGATGAGTTTTATCGATAAGGTTGTATTGGTCACCGGTGCCAGTCGTGGCATTGGTCGGGCGATTGCCGAAACGTTTGTGGCCCGTGGCGCAAAAGTCGTGGGCACCGCGACCAGTGAGCAAGGTGCGGACGCGATCAGCGCGTATTTAGGCGAAAATGGGTGCGGTATGGCCCTAAACGTCACAGATCCTGACTCAATAGAGGCAGTGTTTACCGCGATCAAAACGCGTTTTGGTGACATCGATATTCTGATCAATAACGCGGGGATCACCCGTGATAACCTCTTGATGCGGATGAAAGATGACGAGTGGAACGAAATTATTGATACTAATTTGACCTCTCTGTACCGCTTAAGCAAACCCGTGCTACGGGCCATGATGAAAAAACGTCATGGCCGTATTATCAGCATTGGTTCTGTTGTGGGTACCATGGGTAATGCCGGCCAAGTTAACTATGCTGCGGCCAAAGCGGGTTTGATTGGTTTTACCAAATCATTAGCGCGAGAGGTGGCATCCCGTGGGATTACCGTTAACGCGGTAGCGCCAGGGTTTATCGAAACCGATATGACCCGAGCGCTAAATGATGAGCAACGCAGCGCTATTTTGACTCAAGTGCCAGCAGGTCGGTTAGGTGATGTCAAAGAAATCGCCGCCGCAGTCGTATTTTTAGCGTCACAAGAGGCGGCATATATTACTGGTGAAACCCTTCATGTTAACGGCGGGATGTACATGGTGTAATCAAGTTATCGCAAAATTCATGCAATTTTGCGATAATACACCAAAGTTTGGCCGCTATCGTGGTTTGACCAGCGGCAAGTTACTTGCAAACTTACGTCAATTGAATAAACTACCCCAACCAGACGCAATAGCGTATTTTTAAAGGAAAATTCAGGTCATGAGCAACATCGAAGAACGCGTAAAGAAAATCATCATCGAACAACTGGGTGTTAAAGAAGGCGACGTTAAAAATGCTGCGTCTTTTGTCGACGACCTGGGCGCTGACTCTTTGGATACCGTTGAACTGGTAATGGCGCTGGAAGAAGAATTCGACACCGAAATTCCTGATGAAGAAGCCGAGAAGATCACCACTGTTCAAGCGGCAATCGACTACATCACCGCTAATCAGGAATAATTTCCTGTTCTGAAAGAAGCGGCCCACGGGCCGCTTCTTTTATTTGTGCTCCATTTAAAAATAGCTCTCGGAGACTACCTCAGTGTCAAAACGCAGAGTCGTGGTGACCGGCTTGGGGATGCTTTCCCCAGTAGGCAACACAGCAGAATCTTGTTGGCAAGCACTGCTCAATGGGCAGAGCGGTATTTCCCTTATCGATCACTTTGATGCCAGTGCATTCGCAACTCGCTTTGCCGGTTTGGTCAAAGATTTCGACCCAGAGCAATACGGGATCAACCGTAAAGACGCACGTAAGATGGATCTATTCATTCAATATGGCGTTGCAGCAGGATTGCAGGCATTGGATGATGCCGGTTTGACCATCAATGAAGACAATGCTGAACGTATTGGTGTCGCCATTGGCTCAGGCATTGGTGGGTTGGGGTTGATTGAGCAAAATCACAGTGCTCTGATCAGCAATGGGCCCCGTAAACTGAGCCCGTTTTTCATTCCTTCCACCATCATCAATATGGTCTCTGGTCATCTTTCCATCATGAAAGGCTTGCAAGGGCCTAACATCGCGGTGACGACGGCTTGCACTACCGGAACACACGCTATTGGCATGGCTGGGCGGATGATCGCTTATGGTGATGCGGATGTGATGGTTGCCGGTGGCACTGAAAAAGCATCAACCCCCCTTGGAATGGGCGGTTTTGCGGCGGCAAAGGCGCTCTCTACCCGAAATGATGAACCGCAAAAAGCGAGTCGTCCTTGGGATAAAGATCGTGACGGTTTTGTACTCGGTGATGGCGCTGGGGTACTGGTGCTAGAAGAGTTCGAACATGCGAAAGCTCGCGGCGCAAAAATTTATGCCGAGCTAGTTGGTTTTGGCATGAGTGGCGATGCCTATCACATGACCGCTCCGCCAGCAGATGGCAGTGGTGGCGCTCGCGCGATGAAAAATGCCATCAAAGATGCAGGTATTGCCCCTGAGCAAATTGGTTATATCAATGCTCATGGTACCTCCACCCCCTTGGGTGATGTGGCCGAGCTGCTTGGTATGAAATCGGTGTTTGGTCACCATGCAAACGCATTAATGATAAGCTCAACGAAATCTATGACGGGTCATCTGTTGGGGGCCGCGGGTGCGATTGAAGCGATCATTACTGTGTTGGCACTGCGAGATCAAATCGCGCCTCCGACCATTAATTTGGATAATCCAGATGAAGAGTGCGATCTTGATTTGGTACCCCATGTAGCGAAAGCAGGGTGTTTTGAATATGCGCTTTCTAACTCGTTTGGTTTTGGCGGCACGAATGGCTCACTGATCTTCAAACGCGTATAATTTGCCTCTGGGCAAAATGATGGGCCCGATACAGGTAGTATCGGGCCTTTTTTATCAGAGGAATGAATTTGCTTATCAATGGAATGACAAGCCGCACCGTTTCGGTCGATGATCGAGGGCTACGCTACGGCGATGGTCATTTTACAACCATGCATGTCAAAGAGGGACGCGTCAGGCTGTGGCCTGCCCATTTGGCTCGGTTGCAACGGGCGAACCATCGGTTAGGGATCACTGATCCAAATTGGCTTGAGCTTCATAAGGAGCTTAAAGGCGCGATAGCACATGAAGATCAGTGCGTTGCCAAAGTGATCCTCACTCGGGGTGAGGGGGGGCGAGGTTATGATGGCAGTGATTGTTATCACCCAACCCGAATTATTACTCTTGCCCCTTTTCCCTGTGACTACGTTCGATGGCAACAGGAGGGTATTAAGGTCGTGGTGTGTCAGCAGCGCATTGGTGATAGCCCCATGCTTGCTGGGTTAAAAACCTTAAATCGCCTCGAGCAGGTATTACTAAAACAGGAACTTGTCAGTCGTCATGCAATCGAAGGTATTGTGCTCAATAGCCGAGGGTTTGTGGCGGAAGCGGTGAGTGCTAATCTGTTTTGGCGTCGAGGCCAATGTGTATTTACGCCAGATCTTAGCTTAGGTGGTGTGGATGGCATCATGCGTCAGCAGATCATCGCTATGTTAAAACAGATGAGTATTGAACTGCGAGTCGTTGCGGCTCCGCTAGGATCACTACTACAAGCAGATGAGGTGTGGCTCACAAACACCCTGATGGGAGTTGTACCGGTTAACAGTATTGAGAATATTGTGTATCCCACAGCGAAATTGAGTCGCCTATTACAGGAGCGGTTGGTCATTGAAGGTTAAGCTGCGTTACAGCTTGCTCGCGGGAGCGGCACTTACATTGTCCCTAGCTGGGGGCTATGTGTATTACAAATGGCAAGAGGTTGAAAGCCTCGTCAACAAGGGTCCAAGCCGGATTTATACCGTTGAAAAAGGTGCCCATGCGGCGCGCCTCATTAGCGAGTTAGGGCAGGGAACACCCAGCCCATGGGCTGTACGGTTGTGGTTGCGTGGTCATCCTGAGCTTGTTGCTATTAAATCAGGCACCTATGAAATTAAAGAAGGGAGCCCTTTAAAAGAGACGTTGTCTTTATTTGCATCGGGAAAAGAGTTTCATTTAAGCCTTACCTTTGTTGAAGGTTCACGTTTTGAAGATTGGCAAAAGCAACTTGCAGGCGCCCCATATTTAGACCGATTGACGCTTGAGCAGAAAGAAGCCGACATTGCTAAAGAGCTGTCGATTGAGAATGGCAAGTTAGAAGGATGGTTTCTACCTGAAACCTATGCCTATACCATTCATGCCAGCGATCTCTCTGTGCTACGGCGAGCTCATAAAGATATGGCGACTTTCTTAGCGAAAAGTTGGGAAAAGCGTCAGCCAAATTTGCCGTATAAGACGCCTTATGAGGCATTGATCATGGCATCTATCATTGAAAAAGAGACCGGACTCCCCACCGAGCGGGCACAAATAGCCGCGGTCTTTGTGAACCGGCTACGGCTTGGTATGAAGCTGCAAACTGATCCCACGGTAATCTATGGGATCAAAGATCGGTATGATGGCAACATCCGTCGTAGCGATCTGGCCGATGATAATCCTTATAATACTTATATTATCAATGGCTTACCTCCAACGCCTATCGCTATGCCAGGTAAGGCCTCTATCGAGGCAGCCCTTAATCCAGAAACGACAGATTATCTGTATTTTGTTGCGAAAGGGGGAGGGGCTCACCATTTTTCAAAAACGCTTGAAGAGCATAATCGAGCGGTTCACCAATATTTATTGAAGAAATCCTAATGTCTAAATTTATTGTGATCGAAGGATTAGAAGGGGCAGGAAAAAGCTCTGCTGTTCGTTATGTTACTGAATATTTGCAACAGCATGGTATCGATAACATTGAGTGCACTCGGGAGCCAGGCGGTACTGTGCTTGCAGAGCGGATGCGCAGCATCGTAAAAGAAGTACACGATGAACGCCTTACCATCGAAGCCGAATTGTTATTAATGTATGCCGCGCGCGTGCAATTGGTCGAAACGCGGATCAAACCAGCCCTTGCTGCTGGGATATGGGTAGTAGGTGATCGCCACGATCTTTCATCCCAGGCCTATCAAGGCGGCGGCCGAGGGATCGATACCAAACTGATTGGGACTATAAAGCAAGCCGTACTTGGTAATTTCAAACCAGATCTCACTTTGTATCTTGATATTGATCCTGCTATCGGCTTGCAGCGGGCTCGCCATCGCGGGGAGCTGGACCGAATTGAATTAGAGCAGTTGAGTTTTTTTGAGCGAACCCGCGCTCGTTATCTTGAGCTCGCCGCCCATGACAATACCATCAACGTCATTGATGGGGCGCAAACACCCGACCAAGTGAAAGCGGCCATCGAACATTCACTTGCACACTATTTATCAAATGAGCCGTTATGTATCCCTGGTTGATCCCCGATTGGCGCGCCTTAAGCCAGATGGCACAGTCAGGTCGGCTTGGACACGCTTGGCTACTGCTTGGCGATGGCGGACTCGGTAAGGAGCAACTCGCAGAACAGCTCGCTTGCTTACATCTTTGTCAAAAACCCGTGCAAGGTGAACCTTGTGGTCATTGCCATTCTTGTCTGCTACTAGATAAAGGCAACCATCCCGACCTGAGCGTTATCCCACGTGACAGTAAAAGTATTGGAGTGGAGGCGATTCGGGAGATCTGCTCTCGCTTACAAAATTCAGCCCAGCTTGGTCACGGTAAGGTTGTGATCATTGCCAATGCACAGCGAATGACAGAGTCTGCAGCTAACGCACTACTTAAAACATTGGAAGAGCCTGCTGGCGATAGTTTGTTGTTACTGATTGCATCTCAGGTATCTCAGCTTTTACCGACTATTTTAAGTCGTTGCCACAAACATGTTTGTCAGCTCCCGGCAGAAGGGGAGACGGTGCGCTGGCTAGCAGATCAAGGTCATCAAGCCACCCTTGCCCAAGTGCGTATTTGTCAGGGCGCACCCTTACGGGTACTTGATTACATTGAGCAACAACAAGATGCAACCCGCCGTGAACAATTTGAATATTTTGTCGCCCTTAGCCATAGCCCAAATAAAGTAATAGGTTTATGCAGTCAACTCGGCCAACAAACTCAGGTGCGGTTACATTGGCTCCAGCTATTTTTGTGCGATGCGCTTAAAACACAGGCAGGGTGTAGCCACCATCAGTTGGCAATGCCAGATCTAGCAATTTTGAGTGAGAGATTGGCCGAGCAATATAGTAGTGAAATGCTACTACAAGCCGAGCAAGATTTGGTTGCCCTCAAAGCGGCGTGCCAGCCAGGTCAACTTTCCAATCCCACTGTCCATCTCATGAACTGGCTTAATCGCTGGTTATAAATATTTATCTGTTATAAAGGGTGTGTATGTTACTTGTTGACTCCCATTGTCATCTCGATCGGTTAAGTTATGGCACTAAACAGACTAACATAGCGGATGTGTTGGCTAAGGCCGCCAAACTGGACGTGGGATATTTTCTTTGTGTCAGTGTGACACAAGCACAATTTCCGACCATGTTAGAGGCTATTGCACCATACCCGCAAATATTTGCTTCCTGTGGAGTGCATCCTCTTAATCAGGATCCAGCTGTGAATGAGGCGTTGTTACTAAGCCAAGCGGCCCATGAAAAAGTGGTCGCGATTGGTGAAACAGGGCTTGATTATTTTTACTCTCCTGAAAATAAAGACGTGCAACAAGCCTCTTTTCGCCAGCACATTCGCGTCGCTCGTGTATTGAATAAACCGCTGATCATTCATACCAGAGATGCCCAGCACGACACCTTGAAAATTATGGAACAAGAGGGGGCGGATAAAGTGGGGGGGGTCCTTCACTGTTTCACTGAGTCTCTTGAGATGGCGGAAGCTGCCATGAAGATGGGGTTTTATATTTCAATCTCGGGGATTGCGACCTTTAAAAATGCGACTACTTTGCAAAGCGTGATTAAAGCATTACCGCTAGATCGATTATTAATTGAAACTGATTCACCTTATTTGGCCCCCATTCCTCACCGGGGAAAAGAGAATGAACCTGCTTTTGTCCGAGACGTCGCCCAGTTTGTAGCGGATCTTCGTCAGATTTCTTTGGGGGAATTGGCAGAAGTCACTAGCCGAAATTTCTTTGACCTATTCCAGTTAGCTAAAAAGTGAACAAAAAGGCTCCTAAACAGGGTAATGCAAGTCAGCTAAGAGAATTTGAGTCCCAACCCGCGGGGTATAAGGGCTAACGAGTGAGGGAGGCATGATGCCTCCCTCTTTTTATTGCATGCCAGTCAGGGCAAGGGTTGGAGCCAAATTGACTCTTTAATCATGGAGCTACTTTTGATATTCAATATCTCGAATATTTAGCCATAAAAGTGCTTAACTGACTGGCATTACCTAAACAGGGGCCTTTTTATTATCGATAGCAGGCTGATGATAGGTTAAAAACAGAATATTGGAGTTTGTTATCTCTAACTACCAGCATGTTTTAGCTTTAGATAGCAAGGGACTTTCTATGAGAAGCTAATGCTAGTTGTAGCTAGATAATTTTGTGTTATTAGCGAATATCAAGTATCGATAATATTCATTATCGATACTTGATGTCTTACCAAGATCCTGTAAGATCCCAATAAATTCCCTATAAATCAAAGTGTTCTGTAGTGTATCCAACCGTACCCAAGCCAACGCCTTCTTCTCTTGAGACCGTATTTTCCGTTCAGCTAAATAGTCGAGCGCGGCGCTTTTTACGCAGTGCAAAAGCCGACTCGACGCTGAATGCCTACCAAGCCGATACGCGAATTTTCGTTTTTTGGTGCCAATTGCATGAGTTGGATCCCCTGCAAACAACCCATCATGACATCATGAACTTTCTAGCGGATCAGGCAGATGGGATATTGGCCGACTGGGTATGGCTAAATAAAGAAGAGGGCAAAGGGATATTGCAAAATGGGGAACCTCGCAAACCAGCCACATTAGTCAGACGATTAGCTGGGATCCGCTATGCCTTTAAACAAAAAGGTATTGAGCCTATGCCGACGGAGCACGCTGAAATTAAAGAGATGATGCGTGGTATTGTCCGTTTAGGAGATAACCGTAAGCGCAAAACCGGTGCATTAACCTTATCCCCATTGACCCAAGTATTAGATGAAATTGACTGTACTCATTTGGCCGGATTGCGCGATCATACGCTATTACTATTGATGTTCTGTGGCGCCCTTCGTCGATCTGAAGCCGCTCGCATCGAAGTAAAGGATATTGATTTTATAGGGAAGGGGATCAGACTTCGCCTTAAGCCGAGTAAACATCAGCTGCATGAAACAGAAATTGCCCTTATTCCAGGAAAACATCATTGTCCGGTCACTGCGCTGCAAACCTGGTTGCATAAAAGCAAACTCTGTGAAGGCCCGCTCTTTCGGCGCATGAACCGCTGGGGGCAATTAACTGCCGATCCCCTTGGACCACAAGGTATTAATTTGATGATCAAACGGCGAACGGGCCAAGCCATTGATGATCTTTATGTGAGTGGTCACAGTTTACGACGAGGGTTTATTACCTCGGCCGTCACAGCGGGGAAACCGATGAACAAGATCATTGAGGTGACACGCCATAAAGACATGCGTACCTTACAAGAATATTTTGATGATGCTAACAAATTTTCAGATCATGCCTTAGATGGTCTGCTTTAGGATTACTGCGTCACCGCATTTATTATGTTAAATCATATACCATTGATCTTAAGGCTTTTTATCCTCTGGTAGAGTGGGGTATCAGTGGGGCTATTTGATAGCGCCAATGTGATACGACTCACAATGATCGTGAGAGATAACAAATAATATAATGGAACTTGATAGCTACCATGAGCAAAGAAACAAATAATACAACACCACAAAATAATGCCGACAGACAACGTCTACACGTAAAACGTAAGCAAGAAACCCACTCGCGATTGCAATGTTGGATAAGTCATCGCCACATTGCCCGTTTAACTCAATTGTCGCTTCATCTTGAAGATAGCCAGACATCATTAATAGAGCAGGCTATCGATCTGCTCTATCAATACGAATTAGCGCGTGCTAGTCAAGATCCCCATGAGCGGATAAATATGCAAGACACAGATTAAATATCAGTAAGATATGGGCTCGCAGCCATTAACTAGCAAATAAATTATTGTCTCGCACTAGGCTGCGGGGAAGGGCATTTTTAACTCGGCTGCCTACCCATTTACCCATTCCTAACGTATGCCCATTAAAGCGAACGATCACTTCACCTGTTCCTGCGTCTTGTGTCGGCCAAACATCGCGGCCCATCATGAACTCTCTGGCATTTGCGCTATCTAGTTCAATAAATCCACCCGTTGCATGATCGCCATATGCCAATGCCCATTCATGGGTGAGGCGATAACCTTTGTTAAATGTCTCTGCTAGCTTGATGCCGATACGATCAAAACGCAGCTTCCCTTGTACTTGATCAAACAGTGATGGAAACAACCAGATCTCATCATTACGAGCAAATAGCTGGCCCTGTACCGTCACACCAAATTGAGTATCAATCTCCCGTAGCATCGGCGCTGTATCTTTAATGGGTAGTCGTGCAAAGGGGAACTTTCCCAGTTTTCCTGGCTTAAACATCGGGTTAGGCACTGAAGAAATTTTACGTAATCTAGCAACGAAAAAGCCCTCACTGTCGAAGATTTGGGGCCAAACGTGCAGGTATCCTTCTTCGGTACAAGCCTGTTTGGCATCGACAAATAGATCTGCTAATGAGTCAACGCAGAGTGCATCACCAAACTTATCGAGTAAGGATTGGCAAACAGCTTGGTTCTCTTGTTGGCTCAGGGTACAGGTGGAATAAACTAATACCCCACCTGGTTTTAAGGCATGAAAGGCACTTTCTAATAAATCTTGTTGCACTGCTGCAATTTCATCAATGCTTTCAATACTCCAGTTGCGTAGCGCATCTTCATCTTTACGTACCGTTCCTTCGCCAGAGCAAGGGGCATCGAGCAAAATTGCGTCAAAGGTTTCCGGTAACCATTGGCCAAAGACTTTGGCATCAAAATGGGTCATACCCACATTTGTGACGCCGCAGCGTTGAATATTGGCACTGAGTACTTTCAAGCGGCTACTAGAAAATTCGTTCGCAACGAGCATGCCCTGATTGTTCATCAGCGCAGCTATTTGAGTGGTTTTAGAACCCGGTGCCGCTGTGGCATCGAGCAACATACCCTCTGATTTGATCTGATCACTGGCAAAAAGAGCCATGACCGGCAGCATCGAGCTTGCTTCTTGAATATAAAAAACGCCGCTTAGATGTTCTGCGGTATTACCCAGCGGAACACTCTCATCCGCGCGAGTCAGCCAAAATCCCGTATCACACCAAGGAACGGGATCGAGTTGCCAGCCCAATGGTGCCATTTTTGCAACAAAATCAGCTACGGTGATTTTTAACGTATTAACTCGAATGCTCCGTCGTAGTGATCGCCGACAACTGGCCACAAAATCATCCATCGAAAGGTGTGCCGGCATAATGGCCGCAATGTGGCGTAAAAAAGGATCAGGAAGATAGATGTTATCGTGCACGGCGCCGTCTCGTTGACCAAAAATCAGAGGCCGTATCCTATCATATGGCGCTGCGTAATCCTGTATCTGAACATACACACCCGCCACTTTGCCATAAAAAACCCGGCGCTGAGCCGGGTTTGAAATGCACTATCAACAGGTAATATCAAAGGGGAGGTCAGGGCTGGATCCGGGGGCTCCACTCCTGCCACGTTGGGTCAGCTTTGTTATAAAGTGGAAAACTATAACCGGCTTTAACCGTGGGTCCCATTTCTTGTTCTGGCGTATTAAAGGCAATGCCTCCCGCTAGCAAACTTTGCACGGTTTCCACCTCAATGGTGCCGCCAGTCAGACCGATATCAGCCTTGACCCCAGATACATTCCAAAAGTGCGAGTTAGCGCGCACTAAATGGGCATATTCTGGGGCCACATTGATACTGACTACAACCTCGCTGCCATCACGTGCCAGTGCGACCCCTGTGACACTGCCAACAACCATCTTACGAAATAGCAAAGGGCTACCCACGCTAAGACCATTGGCCGAGGCACTTTTAAGGGTGAGAGCAAGCCCGATGGGATCTGTTTGGCTTAATGGAAAACGATCTTTTCCTGCCCCTTTACCCGGTTGCGCTTCGATAAAGGCTCCCTTGATCAAGGTATCAAGATGCGCGACTCCACCTAAGCCTAACTTGGCTTGAACAAGTGTAAAACGGGCCCCAGATTGCAAAAAACGCGCAGCAAAAGAGCCATCGAGTTCAGCCTTGAACAGAACTTCACCAAGGCTTGGCTCTAGTGCTATCTGTACAACTTTACCAATATTGACCCCGCGATAGCGCACCGGGCTACCCACACCCAGACCTGGATTACGGGTGGCAACGAGAGTAACGGCACGCACGTTGGCACTGGCTTGCTCTTTATTGTCAAATAGCTGATGGCTATTTCGATCATTACCGAGTTGGTCAAACTCAATAGCGCCGCGCAGCAAGGTGCCTAAATTACCTAGCTTAACTTCAAGGCCATCCATCCCAATACGGGTGTCTAGGGCTGCTTTTTTCCAAAATTGTGGTTGCTTAGCCAAAAGAGGAGCATAGATGCCATCAATCTCAAGCTCTATCTCGACCCCATCACGTATGGCCCGTAACTGTTTGACCTTACCTGCCTCTAATCCCAAATAAAGCACCGGGGAACCAATACCAATGCCATCTGCCTGTTCGGCATGAAGTAACCAGCGCTGCGCCTTAGCATGACGAGTGCCAAGCTGAGCTAATGATTGATTAGGGTAAACGCGATCCACTCGCTCACCATTGGGCGCTTGCATCAAGGTGATCCCTCCGCCTATCCACGCACTGGCAGGGCTGGTATCTACCTTGATCCCACTTAAATCCGCCTCTATTTGCAGCGGCGATGCCCGGTAAAAACGCGCATGCTTAAGAAGATGTGCATAGGCTGGCGCGATCACTACCTCTACGTTTGCCTCGCCATGTGCATCAAGGATTAACTGGCTAATATGGCCCACTTGTAATCCCTTAAACCACACTGGTGCATCTTGATTTAGCCCTGCTAAATCATCAGCTTGCAACGTCACTTTAGTGCCTATTGGCATCGCGCGGTTAGTTAGCGTCATTTTTCGGGTAGGATCACCCACCACATAATCAAGGCGGATTGCGGGCCCAGAGAGTAGGCGATCGGCATGTTGTACGCCGGTTGGGGAGAGGGCAACACTCTCCCATACCAACTGACTCTTGTTTGTGATGCGATAAGCTTGCTCAGGATTAATCAGTGCAGTTACTACACGCCCCTTGTCTGTGAGACGGATAGGATCGACACGGCCAATTTCAATGCCCTCATAAAGGATGGGCATTCCGGCTTTGATAGGGAGATCGCCGGCCAGAATGTCGATACGCTCACCGCGAGCGGCTTCAGCAAGTCCCTTGTAGAGAACAAAATTCTGGCCTTTTACTGGTTCAGTTGAATCTTTTGGTGAGTCAAACGCAATGCCGCCACTAAGAATAGACGTCAGACTGCCTGCCTCCACGTTAACGCCAGCCAAGCTAAATGATCCTTTAATACCACTAATATTCCAAAAATGGCTATCGGCTTTAACCAAATTTTCAAAACGAGGCTCGATCACCAGATCTAATATGACTTGGTGGTTATCTTTCGCCAAGCGGGTGTTAATCACACTGCCGACCTCAATGCCGCGAAAATAAAGCTTGGCACCGATCCCCACTGAGTCGAGTGCGTCAGCGGTAAGATGAAACATCCTCCCTTGCGCCTGGTAACCTGGAGGCGGGCCTTCTAGTGCATCGAACGTATCTTCTAACGGGTTACTCTCACGGCCAGGCTGCAAATTAATATAATTGCCTGACACCAACGTATCGAGCCCTGATATTTCGGTCAATGACGCTTTAGGGCTGACCAGCCAAAAATCAGATCCTTGCCTTATCAAGGGTCTGGCACGGTTATCAATCTTGGCCAGTACTGATATTTTTCGGCTATCTTCGGCCAGCTCTAACTCTTGCACTACACCGACAGCAACCCCCTGATAACGGATCTGGGTTTTGCCAGGTAAGATCCCGTTACCTTGATCAAAGTTGATATGAATGAGCTGACCACGGCTCAATACTTGTTGATACAAAAAACCGCCGGCGAGCAGTAGGGCGATTAGAGGTAATAGCCAAACCGGCGATAACCAGCGACGCTTTTCAATGACGGGTTGGGCCCCGATCATAACCACTCCTTATTGGCTGAGTTAAACAGCACACCACACAAAAATAGAGAAGGCATCAACGCGCTGCCTTGTCCCACAATAAACGGGTATCGAGCATTTTCGCTGACAGCATGGTTAACACCACCACGGCGGCAAACGCTGTTGCACCAGGTCCTGCGCGAACACTTAGCATGACCCCGCGATCGACTAATGCCACCATAAGTGAAATCACAAACAGATCTAACATTGACCAGCGGCCGATGAAATCGATCATCCGATACATCAACAGTTGCCGCTTACGGCGTACGGGCTGCTTACGTTGTAGCTGCCAGCAAATCCAGCCTAATCCCAATATTTTTCCGACCGGCACAATGATACTGGCAGTAAGCACTATGGTCGCGATGGCCGACATATTACTGCGATAAAGCATGAGAATGCCGCTCAAGATGGTATCTGATTGCAGCAACCCTTTATTATAAAAATGGGTGATTGGCAGCAGGTTAGCAGGTAATAACATACCACTCGCTAATGCCAATAGACCCCATGACCACGCAAGAGAGGAGGGGATCCGCATCTGCAAGCGGCTATGACAACGGGGGCACGCGGCATGGTTTTGGTAACGCACCAATAAGCCGCAAGTGTGACAGCGACACAGCCCCCTCTCACGGGCGCAGATCATGCTCTGGCTCCTTTAGCGGGATTTTGGTCCAATAAGGGGCAGGATCGAACAAGATCAACAGGGTCATATTTAGCAACATTAAAATTCCAAGACTCAGCAATCCACCACCGAGCCGTACATCTGCAATGTCGATCAATTTGAATATCGCCACCATCAAGCTGACGATATAGACCTCGAGCATGGCCCAGTGTCTAAATACCGCGACGGCCTTGAGTGTGCTTGCCAATAAATGTATGCGGCTCGCAAGGCCTGATGCGAGTGCAAAAATGCCCGCCAGCAAGCCTATTGGCGCGAGAACTGCACACCAAAGCACCAAACCGGCCACCCATAGTTGTCCCTCATCAAAGAGCACTAAGATCCCTCGCAGCAGATCTGCCTGCGTGTTAACGCCACCGAGTCGCAGATAGATCAGCGGCTCAAAAAACGCGGATGGCAATAACAAAAAACCGGTGATAGTCAGTGCCATCAACTGAGATGGCCGAAAAGCATAGCGGCCATAAAGATGCTGATGACAGCGAGGGCAGTGGGCATCGGTGCGCAGCGGTAATGTCTGTTGCTCGATCAGTAAATCACAGGCTGGGCACACAATTACAGAACGAGGTTCCATCATACAACTCAAGGGGTTAAAGGGGTCGCAGGAATTTACCCTAAAACTGTTTCCCTGTCTTGCCTACACCCAGATCGAGTGCGCGCCATTGTGGACGTTTATGTTGACGAGTCAGAGATAATGCTGAGGAGGATTTCAAGCAGAGCAGGGCATTCAAGCAGGGCATGCCCTCTAAGCAAGCGAGCCTTGCGTCCCATCATCTTGCCTACATCAATTTGTACTCAGGATATTTGCAATACTGTATATCCATACATATACTTGTTTTATCATCAGTAATAGGAGCCCATCATGGCTGTTGAAATAAAATATGTCGTCGTTCGGGGTGGAATAGAAAAAATGACCTTTACCAGCAAAAAAGAGGCTGATGCCTATGACAAATTGCTCGATACCGTCGATGAGCTCGTCACTTTTCTTGCAGCTGCCCCCATCTCATTGGCATCTGAACAGCAAGAAAGTTTGGCATTTTACCTTGCAGAGCATCGCGACGTGCTGCAAACCCTACTGCGCGGTGGCAAGGTTCAACCTGCGGTATTAGAAGAAGAGGCCACTCACAAATCTGCGAAAGAAAAGTCTCTCAAACAGGTGGCCTAGCGACTAAAGATCATCTGGATCAGCTATAACGCTACGCAATATTCACTTTTTAGCATTTTAATTCGTTTTATCAGGTGTTTGCCCCGAGAATTTTGTAACTTACAAGTATAAATAACCAAAAAAGCGAATAATGCGAATGACTGATACTGTTGTTGCGCAACCACGCATAGCAGATTCCCCGTTCACATTTATCTACGGGTTCCTTCAGGCAGTGACCATCATTGATAAGCATGGTTTGCTGCCGCTTTCAGCTTAAACAAGGGATCTAAGAAAATTTTCGTCAGAGATAACAATTAAAATGACAGACTATGCACAGTCGTTAGACAGTCTTTACTTACGAAACTACTTAAGTAACCCCGCAACCCATACTATAAGAACTCATTGCAGCAGGTTTGTATTGTCAGATTTTATCTGCGCAGCATCTTGGCCCTAAATGGCGGATAGCGTAGATACGATGTTATAGGGCGTCGGATCCGCAAAAAACCAAGCACACATTTTATATACCGTGAGAGCTTGGTTCTTACCATCGCGCAAAGACTCACAACCCGCCATAATGTAAAACTAACAACTGCGCATAATGTATATTATGTTAAATATAGTATGTTGTTTTCTATCACCCCATATTGAACTGTGTATAATGGCAAGAATTGATCCTCTCTTCGACCGGATACCTTAAGTGGCTGAATTAACATCAGAACAATTAAAACCCGCTTTTGCGATTGAACAGTTCGCTCCGCTCAGTGAGCTTGAACCGCTTCCCTTCGCTGCATTGCAACTACGTGCTATTTCTGCTGTTAAGCGCTTAGCCAGTTTTGATGGCGATTGTCCGGTACTGCTGCTTAACGGCTTTCCGGGTGCTGATTATGAAGATCTCTGTCAGACCCTGATTATTGAGGCTAATGGCAACGACGCTGATTTATTTGATCTGTGCTACACAGAAAATCTTAACAACCCATTCAAACCTATCTGGCTACGCTTGCAACCAGGTTCTGGCATCGAATTTTGTGAGATGGTTGGTGAACTACTCAAACTGATGAGTTTACACCTCGATGCCGAGCATCTGGTTTCGCGTATCATGAATAAGCAAAACCATGATCCAAAAATTGATGATTTTCTTACCACCCTTGCGGCGCACGTAGCTCAAGGTCTTGAATTTCAGCACCCTGTGCTTATCAATTTACTGATCCATCACCCGCAACCTGAAGCACCCATCGTGTATGGCCGAGATCTGAACTGGGAAACCCTCTTTGGATCTATTAATTATCAAACGGAGCAAGGTTCTGTTTATGCAAACCAACACCTTTTGCAAGCGGGTTTACTGCGCGAGGCTAATGGTGGCTACCTTATTTTACAGCTAGACGAATTACTGGATCAGCCCCACCTTTGGTTCAAACTTAAAAATGCTATGCAAAAAGGTGAGCTTGATTGGAATGCGTATCAAGAGGGAAAAACCCTCACCCCATATTTCGCGCCAGAGGCTACGCCCCTCAAACTAAAGTTAATTTTGGTAGGGGATCGCCTTGAAGGGGCCGAATTTCAGATGCTTGATCGAGATATGGCAGAACGTATTTTTTTACGTGCTGACCTCATCTACGAAGTCAATATTGAAGAAGACTTACCGCAATTTTTGCAGTATTTGGCCTGGTTACGCGTACGCTGGGATCTGTTAGATTTTGCACCAACTGCCCTCTCCATGCTCTGTCGTCATGCGAGTAGATTGTGTGATCATCAAGAGTGGTTATCGCTTTCGCAAGTTCAGCTAGCCGCAATTATGCGCATGTCAGATAGCCTCGCTCGCGAGCTTGGCGCAACGCTTATTACAGATGAGCATATTCAGGGCGCCTTAGATGAGCAGGATTATCGTCTCAACTATCTTGTTGAGCAGTCAGATCAAGGGGTAATTGATGGTCAGATTTTATTGCAAACGGATGGTGAGGAGATTGGCCAAATCAATGGCCTTTCAGTGATCCAGGTAGCAGGCCACCCTTATGATTTTGGTGAACCAGTACGCCTTACTGCTACCGTTCACTTTGGTGATGGTGATATCAATGACATCGAACGCAAAGCAGAACTTGCTGGGCATATCCATGCGAAAGCGATGATGATCATTCAAGGTTATGTTTCTAATACATTTGGTGCAGATACTCCGACTCCCCTCTCAGCCAACCTTGTATTTGAGCAGTCCTATCATGAAATAGATGGTGATAGCGCATCCCTTGCAGGTTTATGCGCCCTCCTTTCTGCCCTCGCCCGCCAACCTATTTATCAACACTTTGCTGTGACCGGTGCTATCGATCAATTTGGCAATGTGGAGGCTGTGGGCGGCGTTAATGAAAAAATTGAAGGCTTTTTCCGTGTTTGCCAAATCCATGGCATAACCGGCAAACAAGGCATCATTTTACCTGGCAGCAATGTGCAACAGCTTAACTTATCTGATGAAATCATTGCTGCCGTAGCGGCAGGACAGTTCCATATCTATCCGGTTTATCATGTTGAAGAGGCGATGGAGCTTCTCACCGGTTGCGTAGTAGGTGAACCCGATATGCCTGATACCTTATTTGGCCGGATCCAAGATAGGCTTGATGAGTTAAATGGAAATGGTCGAAAAGGGGGACTTTTTAGCGCCTTGCTAGGGCGACTGTTTAACCGTTCATAAAGAGATCGGAGTTGTTTAGCGAACAACTGTAAGCTAAATTGACACAGCTTTACTCATTTTAAGGAAATTCAGCGTGACTGTAGACAATACCACCAAGGACGTTCCCCTTTCTCTGTGTGAACAGGGCAAACTCTCTTTTTCCCGTGAGGAGCTGCTAGCGTGTAGCCGCGGTGAACTATTTGGTGAAGGCAATAGCCAGTTACCAGCACCGAATATGCTAATGATGGATCGCATCGTTACGATCAATGACAACGGTGGCCTACATGGTAAAGGAGAGATTGTTGCAGAGCTCGATATCACCCCTGATCTGTGGTTTTTTGGCTGCCACTTTCCAGGTGATCCCGTCATGCCAGGCTGCTTAGGGCTAGATGCAATGTGGCAGTTAGTTGGCTTTTTCCTAGGCTGGAAAGGCGGACCAGGTAAGGGGCGTGCTTTAGGTGTGGGTGAGGTCAAGTTCACCGGTCAGATCCTGCCAACCGCTAAAAAAGTAACCTATAAAATCACCTTTAAGCGGGTGATTAACCGCAAATTGGTGATGGGGATCGCTGATGGGGTTGTTGAAGTTGACGGTCGCCCTATCTATAGCGCGACTGACCTCAAAGTTGGTCTGTTTAAAGATACCACCGCCTTCTAAAGATATCTGTTGTGGTAGATGATAATAATGTTAAGGGGCCTCGATGGTTAATGCCGATCAGTTAAGGATCCATTGACCGATCCTTCTGATGTGTAAAAATCCGAAACCTGTTGATTGGTTTCGGATTTTTTATGCGTATCGCTTAAGCTCTCGACTTCCTCCACGCCAGCAATGCCGCCCAGTTTGA
>JBOFTS010000048.1:0-1336 GCA_051652185.1 Aeromonas sp. | reverse complement strand
CGTCAAAGGTGCAATCGGGCTTCATGCCTCCGAAATTTGCACTTTGAACTACAACAAGTGAAGCGGCTGGGTCGAAGAATAGACCCAGTTCTGCGTTGTCGGGAAGAAACTTGGACTCGCCCTTTACGACGCCAGTGATGTTCATCTCGTTGGCACGGATCCTCCCGATCTGTCTGGCCAGAGGGTGTGTACCGTATGGCTCGCGACCTATCATAATACGCTGTGCGTTGATTCTGCTAATCATTTCGCGTTCTTCAGCGTCCTAGTTGGTTGTTGATAGTTAATAGTACAGAGGGAGAGCGAATGGACGGATGGGTTGACCATTCGAGCCAAAGAGCTGGTCCTCAGTCTAAAACCGCAAATAACCCTCAGTAGGGATGGTATGTTAGAACTCCACTATAAATCCATGCCCATTTTATCCGCCTTTTGTAATGGCGGTTATTCCGATTGGGCGAGTCTTGGTAGGATACAAGGCGAAGCTCTCAATGGACTTCGCATCTGGAGTCTGTACCGCTGAATCAGTTGTGATTAGTATATAGTTTCGTTTGTCGTTCATTTTGACAGGGTTTACATCAAGGATTATAATAGCCTCTATGAGTGATATTAAAATCATGTATAAAGTGGAAAGTATGTAATAGTCATTTTATTTATTTCAGAAATAGTATTGTAAATATAATATATTTTTATGATACTTCTTATAAGTATCAACACAAATTAATAGTATATAGTCCATCCTTGATTTGCCATTTTCTTATTCTGACTTAATTATTTTATAACACTCTAATAAATTATAATTAATAAATTCATTCATATTGTAAAGTAACAATAGTAATTCCATCCATAATGCGCCCTAGATACAGACTTCATAAAACTGTTGTGTAATAAACTATCAAACCAATCTAAAAGTGCACCTGGTTTTTACAAAAGTGCTAACATCATCATATAATATGACGAGGCAGTGGGCATCGGTGTGCACGTCACTTTTTATAAAGTCATAATTCTGCTACAATAGAACTATCGATTTAACATATCTATAAACCGCGCGTGTGCATACATCCTCATATTATAGGCAACTCGCAAAGTAAACAAATTTTAAGTATTTGACGATGGCAGAAGATATCAAACCTTATATCAAAGTGAGTTGAGTCATCTTGCAAAGGAAAACACCGTTAACTAGACAAAATGATTTGGGCACTACAAAAGTTTATATTATAATAAACATTATTATAGAAAATTAAAAACAACTAAATAGTACCAACTGAAAGATTTATTGGAATGGACAATATAAATGAAAGATTGTCAATCACTTTTAACGCGGTCAATATCAGAAAATTTT
>JBOFTS010000047.1:0-2264 GCA_051652185.1 Aeromonas sp. | reverse complement strand
TGTTACTTGAGCAGAGTCATTAATTCGCCCACCATTCTGTTATGTTGGCTGGTGCGGAGAGCAGAATTCTAATGACATATTATATCGTGTTCGATACCATCAGATCTGTTTCCACAGAGCAAACACCTTGTATACGGCGCGGCAGGGAGCTTCCCAGCTGCCATATTCAAAAGAGCCTAAAACCCTCTATCCTACAACGGCCTGTAGTCCCTCAGTGTGAGGCCCACCATAGGTCTGGTCGCCGTAATCACCTAATCCTCCCCGGTGTATTTCAGCTCCCGTATATGGCGGAAGACTTCTGTCCTGTTCTCCTATCGCATCACATTGCGTGCTTGGACCATCTCCGTGTAATAATTACCCGGAAGGATCCATCCCAATCCACCAGTCTCCACAGGGGAGTTGATGAGCTGGGCCACATCGACATCTATGTTGCTGTCAGAGGTCAGAAGCTTGGTAGCTTTCTCTATGAACTTTCTGTCCACCTTCTAGTATCCTTCCAGTTGGTCGTCACATACATCTATAAGTGGCCCGTAGTTGATTGATGGGACCACACACTACTGAATAATCAGCAGCTTCTAGTGTTAGTTCAGAGCCTCATGTTCAGATACGAATTCTACTTAATCAGTTGCTTATTCGATCTTCTCCGTCAGAGCTCTCGGAGTTTCTCCAAAAACTTAGCCAATAAACACTATCCCCTCGGGATCTGTGTTGTATCCGCATTTCTCCTCGCTCAGCTACAATCCGAACTCCTCAAAAATAGAGGTGATCTTCTTGAGGTCGGGTTTGGCGTCACTACCGACGACAATGTCGTCCGCATAGCTAACAACCTCTAGCCCTTCCTTGCTAAGTCTATCTAATACAGGTTCCAGCGCGACGCAGAAGAGAAGCATTGATAACGGGTCACCTTGCGGTATCCCCGTTTTAATATTAGCCGAATGAATACAAGAACGATTCGACTAAAAAGTCTTCACGTAATTGATCAACGACTCTGGCGCTCCTCTTCTTTCCAGCTCATATAGAACCACCTCCCTTGGTACGCTGTTAAAAGCGTTCCTGACGTCCAAAGACAAGAGAGATAGTTTCCGTGAAAGCATCCCGTTAACGTGATGCTTTGCCCTCAGTACTGCGTTTGTAGCTAGAGCATATTACTGAGGGTGAGGCTGGATGTGCAATCGCATGTGTTTCTACATCATCCTATGAAACAGATTCAAGATCTGCTCCTAGACTGCTATTGGTCTGTATTTAACTTCGTTTTTAGGTATGAAAACCGCCCTGAAACGATACAGAATGGGACATTCTGCAATCGCTGACTTGGGATCTGCTATCAGGTCCGAGAACAGGCCAAGCAATAGTTTTGCAAGACCACACCTCTGAACCATGAACTTTAGGTGCACTGGTAGCATCCCAGTCGCACCTCCCGTTTTCCCATTGTCTAACCGGGCTGCCTCCTCCTTGATCTCATCCTCCGATGGGACAAGCATATCCGTAAAAGTAGGCATCCTTATAGAAGGACTGGTGTAGGCAAAGTCTGACATATCCGGGTAGAGCTCCTGGAATAACCAGGCAGCTTCTACACCTTCAATCCCCCCGTCCTGTCCCTGTAGAATCTTGTAGGCCTTGCCCACTCGATGTCTACGGAACTCTGTCTAGACCCGCTTTCTTAGTAATTCCTAGGCCGCTTTCTCACTCTGCGGCCCTCCTCCTTCCTTCTTCTTCTTCGGTTTCCTTACTAATAAGGACAACCCCTCCTGGAAGGCAGCGGCAAAACTAACACCAGTTTTGACTTAACTCCTGATGATATTGCACACCATCACCAGAGCCTGTTCATCCGACTTCGTCACGCGTTCCGCAGAAAGTTAGAATGTCTCATCTTTCTTGGGAAGCGTAGCTGTAAAACCAGCAAGTTCTTATCGGACTTCGTCGCCTCTCTGCCTTGACTAATTAGCACGTTCGCCTTCAGTGGCAGACCGTGTCGCCGCTTCTCCAGTGGTCTCATTCCTACCGCGCTAATTGTCGTACAGTTATTCCACATTCTAAGTCTCAGCTGGCTCGGAGAGAAGGTGACATCTGTGTGGTGGATCGGCCGACAGGTGATTCACCATGTTGGTCTTCTTGCCAAACGTTTGTCCACATCCCCGGCATTTAAACTGCCCAGTGCAGTGATTTGGGTGCTTCGTTATAAAACTATGGAAGGTCTCCGCTGTATGTCCAGGTTCATCCCCCTGGATTTTCGAACGGATATGTGTGCACACCGCATTGAACGC
>JBOFTS010000046.1:0-1337 GCA_051652185.1 Aeromonas sp. | reverse complement strand
TGACCGGTGACGAGAAAACCGTCACTGAAGATGTGGTTAATGGTGCAGGTCAGCTTGAAACAAGCGGCGTGGTGACGACTGTTGGCGGTGATGCAGGCGAGCAAAACTTCGTCGCAGGTACCGAAGACGGTAAGTATGGCGATCTAACCATCGATGCTAACGGTAACTGGACTTATCTGGCTGATAACAGCCAAACCGTAATCCAAGATCTGAAGGCTGGTGAGACCCTGATTGAGACCATCACGGTCACCAGCAGCGATGGCGTCACCCAAACTGACGTGGTGATCACCATTGTGGGTACTGATGACGTACCAACCCTGACTGACTCTTCTAGCTCCGTTACCGAAGATGTGGACACCGATCATGACGGCAAGCTTGAAACCAGTGGCGCGGTCACTGCCACCGGTGGTGATGAGGGTGATCAAGGCTTTGTACCCGGTACCCAAACTGGCACCTTTGGCGATCTGACCGTTGATAGCAACGGTAACTGGACTTATGAAGCGGATAACACCGACCCCAAGATCCAAGGCTTGAAGCCAGGTGAAACCCTGACAGAAAGCTTTACCGTGACCAGTAGCGATGGGGTGACGACCAGCACGGTCACTATCACCATTAATGGTGCCGATGACGTGCCAACTCTGACCGGTGATAAAGATACCGTTACTGAAGATGCAGTTAATGGTGCCGGTCAGCTTGAGACCAGTGGCGCAGTGATGACCGTTGGTGGTGATGCGGGCGAGCAAAACTTCGTCGCAGGTACCGAAGACGGTAAGTATGGCGATCTGACCATCGATGCTGACGGTAACTGGACCTATCTGGCCGATAACAGCCAAACCGTGATCCAAGATTTGAAAGCCGGCGAGACCCTCACTGATACCATTAAGGTGACCAGCAGCGATGGCGTCACCCAAACTGACGTGGTGATCACCATTGTGGGTACTGATGATGCCCCAACCTTAACCACTGGTAGCGGTTCTGTGACCGAAGACGTGGACACCGATAATGACGGCAAGCTTGAAACTAGCGGCGCGGTCACTGCCACCGGTGGTGATGAGGGTGATCAAGGCTTTATCGCAGGTACCAAAACTGGCACCTTTGGCGATCTAACCGTTGATGCCAACGGTAACTGGACTTATGAAGCGGATAACACCGATCCCAAGATCCAAGGCTTGAAGCCAGGTGAAACCCTGACAGAAAGCTTTATTGTTACCGGCAGCGATGGGGTGACGACCAGTACGGTCACCATCACCATTAATGGTGCCGATGACGTGCCAACTCTGACCGGTGATAAAGACACCGTCACTGAAGATGCAGTTAATGGTGCCGGTCAGCTTGAG
>JBOFTS010000045.1:0-1974 GCA_051652185.1 Aeromonas sp. | reverse complement strand
CGTTCCTGACTTAAATCCGGAGAACGTGATGATGACTGAGTTCAAACGCACCCAACGTGATTATCCTCTATCCTTTAAAATAGCTGTTGTTGAGCAGGTTGAAAAAGGCGAGATGACCTATAAACAGGCCCAGCAGCGGTATGGCATCCAAGGGCGCTCCACCGTTCTTGTCTGGCTGCGTAAATATGGCCGGCTTGACTGGAGTCCCGGACTTCCTAACCTAGTGAAAAGGAAACGGCCTGTGGCTCAGACGACTATCCCGCTTACACCCGAGCAAAGAATCAGGGAACTTGAAGAACAGCTTGAGCTGGCTAACCAGAAAGCTGAGTTTTTTGAGTCGGTTATCAATGTTCTGAAAAATGATTACGGGGTAAATGTCGTAAAAAAGCGGCCCGGCAAGTCCTCGCGCAAAGTCCGGCCCCAAAAATAACCGTTACGCGCGTATGCCAGTTCCTGGGGCACAGCAGACAAGCGTGGTATCAGGACAACACAAGGCGCAGAAAACGCCAGGAGCATCATGCCCGGGTTCTTGCGTTTGTTGCCTGTGTCAGGTGTCGTCAGCCGCGGATCGGTACGCGTAAACTGCACTATCTGCTGAATACTCAGGCCGATAACATGCTGAATATAGGCCGAGACCGTCTGTTTAACTTGCTGAATGAATACCGGCTTCTGGTGCCAGTGAAACGGGCATATCACAAAACCACCAACAGCCACCATCGCTTTTACCGGCATCCTAATCTGCTGAAACCCGGCCCGGGACAAGTTACCGCCCTTGAGCCAGAGCAGGTCTGGGTTGCCGACATTACTTATCTTCCACTGCTCAGTGGCACAGCTTATCTGAGTCTGGTCACAGATGCCTGCTCCAGAAAAATCATGGGTTATCATGTCGGGGAAAACCTGCAAGCAGAAAATGTGGTAAAAGCGTTTAAACAGGCTCTGAGGCGAAGAAAAACGACGGGGTCCCTGGTTCATCACTCTGACAGAGGGCTGCAATACTGTTCAGCGCTTTATCAGTCAGTCCATGAGAAAAACGGGATAACCTGTTCAATGACCGATGGTTATGACTGCTACCAGAATGCACTGGCTGAGCGAATAAACGGGATCCTGAAAAATGAGTTTTTACTCTCGCGTCCTGCAGACCTAGCGCAAGCCCGGGAAATGGTAAAAGAATCCGTGGCAATTTATAACCATGAGCGGCCACACCTGGCCCTGAAATACAAAACGCCCGATGATGTTCATCAGGCGTTTTACAGACAGAAAACTGTCAACTTATATCAGGACTAGTCACATCAGCACATCAGCACATCAGCACATCAGCACATCAGCACATCAGCACATCAGCACATCAGCACATCAGCACATCAGCACATCAGCACATCAGCACAAGCAAAACACCCATTAATCTTTAAGACCAACCCTTTCCTGATAAACAGACAAAAAAAAAGCGGCTCTGATTCAGAGCCGCTTCATTAACAGTGGGCGTTGCTTACAACTTAACGTCTTGCCTTATTGGTCAATTCGATAACCCGCAGTTTTGCCAACGCTTTTGCCAGTTCAGCAGAGGCCTGAGCATAATCGATATCGCCATGAGAGCTCTTAATCAGCTCTTCTGCACGGCGTTTCGCTTCTTGTGCACGAGCCAGATCCAGATCTTCACCACGAATAGCGGTATCGACCAGAACCGTTACCGAGTTAGGCTGAACTTCAAGCAGACCACCAGAAAGATAAATGACTTCCTCTTTCCCGTGCTGTTTTACTATCCGCACCATACCCGGTTTAATGGCAGTCAGTAGAGGCGTATGGCCGGATAAAATACCCAGCTCACCTTCACTGCCTGTCACTTGAACGGTTTCAACCAGACCCGAGAAAATACGCTTCTCGGCACTGACAACATCCAGCTGAAAGGTTATTGCAGCCATATTGCCCTCCTCAACGAAGCATTAATACTTCTTGGCTTTCTCAACCACTTCGTCG
>JBOFTS010000044.1:0-2130 GCA_051652185.1 Aeromonas sp. | reverse complement strand
TCGTGCAGGTCGGAACTTACCCGACAAGGAATTTCGCTACCTTAGGACCGTTATAGTTACGGCCGCCGTTTACCGGGGCTTCGATCAAGAGCTTCGCTTGCGCTAACCCCATCAATTAACCTTCCGGCACCGGGCAGGTGTCACACCCTATACGTCCACTTTCGTGTTTGCAGAGTGCTGTGTTTTTGATAAACAGTCCCAGCCATCTGGTCACTGCGACTCCCAACTGCTCCATCCGCAAGGGACTTCACTGTCAAGAGCGAACCTTCTCCCGAAGTTACGGTTCTATTTTGCCTAGTTCCTTCACCCGAGTTCTCTCAAGCGCCTTGGTATTCTCTACCCGACCACCTGTGTCGGTTTGGGGTACGATGACTTGTAATCTGAAGCTTAGAGGCTTTTCCTGGAAGCATGGCATCAATGGCTTCCGCACCGTAGTGCGTTCGTCTCGTGTCTCAGCGTTGTATCTCCGGATTTGCCTAGAAATACCGCCTACGCACTTTCACCAGGACAACCGTCGCCTGGCCCACCTAGCCTTCTCCGTCCCCCCATCGCAATTACAAGTCGTGCAGGAATATTAACCTGCTTCCCATCGATTACGCCTTTCGGCCTCACCTTAGGGGTCGACTCACCCTGCCCCGATTAACGTTGGACAGGAACCCTTGGTCTTCCGGCGAGGAGGTTTTTCACCCCCTTTATCGTTACTTACGTCAGCATTCGCACTTCTGATATCTCCAGCATACCTCTCGATACACCTTCGCAGACTTACAGAACGCTCCCCTACCACTCATACATAAGTATGAATCCGCGGCTTCGGTGCCTGGTTTGAGCCCCGTTACATCTTCCGCGCAGGCCGACTCGACTAGTGAGCTATTACGCTTTCTTTAAATGATGGCTGCTTCTAAGCCAACATCCTAGCTGTCTGAGCCTTCCCACATCGTTTCCCACTTAACCAGAACTTTGGGACCTTAGCCGGCGGTCTGGGTTGTTTCCCTCTTCACAACGGACGTTAGCACCCGCTGTGTGTCTCCCGGATAGTACTTACTGGTATTCGGAGTTTGCATGGAGTTGGTAAGTCGGGATGACCCCCTAGTCCAAACAGTGCTCTACCCCCAGTAGTATTCGTCCGAGGCGCTACCTAAATAGCTTTCGGGGAGAACCAGCTATCTCCGAGTTTGATTGGCCTTTCACCCCCAGCCACAGGTCATCTCCTAATTTTGCAACATTAGTGAGTTCGGTCCTCCAGTTGATGTTACTCAACCTTCAACCTGCCCATGGCTAGATCACCCGGTTTCGGGTCTACACCTTGCAACTAGACGCCCAGTTAAGACTCGGTTTCCCTACGGCTCCCCTATACGGTTAACCTCGCTACAAAATGTAAGTCGCTGACCCATTATACAAAAGGTACGCAGTCACCTAACAAGTAGGCTCCCACTGCTTGTACGTACACGGTTTCAGGTTCTATTTCACTCCCCTCACAGGGGTTCTTTTCGCCTTTCCCTCACGGTACTGGTTCACTATCGGTCAGTCAGGAGTATTTAGCCTTGGAGGATGGTCCCCCCATATTCAGACAGGATGTCACGTGTCCCGCCCTACTCGATTTCACTGCTAGGTCGTTTTCATGTACGGGGCTATCACCCTGTATCGCTGGCCTTTCCAGGACCATTCCACTAACTTCCAAGCAGCTTAAGGGCTAATCCCCGTTCGCTCGCCGCTACTAAGGGAATCTCGGTTGATTTCTTTTCCTCGGGGTACTTAGATGTTTCAGTTCTCCCGGTTCGCCTCTATTACCTATGTATTCAGTAATAGATACCCAGCTTATGCTAGGTGGGTTTCCCCATTCGGAAATCTGTGAGTAATAGCGTCTCTTACCGACTTCTCACAGCTTATCGCAGGTTAGTACGTCCTTCATCGCCTCTGACTGCCAAGGCATCCACCATGTACGCTTAGTCACTTAACCATACAACCCCAAGAAGTGTCGTCGAAACGGCACGGCTTGTTGCTATACAACTTTCTTCCCGAAGGAAGGTGACCAAAAAATAAATTTTGGTTTTCGCCAAGAAGTTTCCAAAGCACTTGTAACAAATGTTTGAGAACTACTTTTTAAATCAGCTTTCCAGATTGTTAAAGAGC
>JBOFTS010000043.1:0-18717 GCA_051652185.1 Aeromonas sp. | reverse complement strand
GTGCCTTGTCGATCTGATCGAAGGCAAAAGCTTTACCGCCGTAGTGCTTAGCCAGCACGCTGGTGATAGCTGCAGTCAGGGTGGTTTTACCGTGGTCAACGTGGCCGATGGTACCCACGTTTACGTGCGGTTTGTTACGTTCAAATTTTTCTTTAGACACGACGTAGTCCTTCTAGGTTAAACCCGCCTACCGTCGTAAGCGGGGAATCATAAATTACTTGGATTTGCGCTCTTCGATCACGGCTTGTGCGACGTTAGTCGGGGCATCGTGATACTTAGCGAATTCCATTGCATAGGAAGCGCGACCTTGGGTAGCGGAACGCAGTGCGGTTGCATAACCGAACATTTCGGCCAATGGCACCAGAGCGCGAACGATCTTACCGGACGGGCCATCTTCCATACCTTCGATCAGGCCACGACGACGGTTCAAGTCACCGATAACGTCGCCCATGTAATCTTCCGGAGTCTCAACTTCAACCTGCATAACAGGCTCAAGCAATACTGGCTTGGCTTTCATGTAGCCATTTTTAAATGCCAGAGACGCAGCGATCTTAAACGCCAATTCGGAAGAGTCGACATCGTGGTAAGAACCGTAATGCAGACGAACACCGACATCCATTACTGGATAGCCAGCCAGCGGGCCAGATTTGAGCTGCTCACGCAGACCCTTATCAACACCAGGGATATATTCACCTGGGATCACGCCGCCTTTGATGTCGTTAACGAATTCGTAGGCTTTACCAGCTTCCAGTGGGTACATGTCGATGACAACGTGACCATACTGACCGCGACCACCAGACTGCTTAGCGTGCTTACCTTCGATATCCTTAACGGTTTCACGAATGGTTTCACGGTAGGCAACTTGTGGCTTACCAACGTTAGCTTCTACTTTGAACTCGCGACGCATACGGTCAACGATGATGTCCAAGTGCAGCTCACCCATACCAGCGATGATGGTTTGGCCAGATTCTTCGTCAGTCCATACACGGAAAGACGGATCTTCTTGTGCCAGACGACCCAGGGCCAGGCCCATCTTCTCTTGGTCGGCCTTGGTTTTTGGCTCAACAGCGATAGAAATTACCGGCTCAGGGAATTCCATACGCTCAAGGATGATTGGTGCTTTTTCGTCACACAGGGTGTCACCAGTGGTCACATCTTTCAGACCGATGGCAGCAGCGATATCACCTGCGCGAACTTCTTTGATCTCTTCACGCTTGTTGGCGTGCATCTGAACGATACGGCCAAAACGCTCGCGCTTGTCCTTAACGGAGTTCAGCACGGTATCACCGGAGTTAACAACACCAGAGTACACGCGGAAGAAAGTCAGGTTACCAACAAACGGGTCGGTAGCGATCTTAAATGCCAGAGCAGCAAACGGCTCATCATCAGACGCGTGACGCTCGTCTTTGGTCTCGCCGTCCATTTTCAGGCCGTCGATAGCAGCTACGTCGGTCGGTGCTGGCAGATAGTCAACTACCGCATCCAGCATTGCCTGAACGCCTTTGTTTTTAAACGCAGAACCACAGGTAACTAGGATGATTTCGTTGTTCAGAACGCGCAAACGAAGGGCTTTTTTGATCTCTTCTTCGGTCAGCTCTTCGCCGCCGAGGTATTTTTCCATCAGCTCTTCAGATGCTTCAGCTGCTGCTTCAACCAGATTCATGCGCATTTCTTGCGCCTGCTCTAGCAGTTCAGCTGGGATCTCTTCGTAATCGAAGGATACGCCCTGATCAGCTTCGCTCCAGTTGATGGCTTTCATCTTGACCAAGTCAACAACGCCCTTGAAGTTCTCTTCTGCACCGATGTTCAGTTGCAGTGGAACAGGAACGCCTTTCAGACGGGTCTTGATGTGCTCAACGCAGCGCAAATAGTTAGCACCGGTACGGTCCATCTTGTTGACGAACGCGATACGGGGAACTTTGTACTTGTTAGCCTGACGCCATACGGTTTCAGACTGTGGCTGTACGCCACCTACGGCACAGTACACCATCACGGCACCGTCCAGCACACGCATTGAACGCTCTACTTCGATAGTAAAGTCAACGTGGCCTGGGGTGTCGATGATGTTGATACGGTGAGGTTGATATTGCTTACCCATACCGGACCAGAATGCGGTGGTCGCAGCGGAGGTGATGGTAATACCACGCTCTTGTTCTTGTTCCATCCAGTCCATGGTGGCAGCGCCATCGTGAACTTCACCGATCTTGTGACTTACACCGGTGTAAAACAGAACGCGTTCGGTAGTAGTAGTCTTACCGGCGTCAATGTGAGCGGAGATACCGATATTACGATAACGCTCAATAGGAGTTGTACGAGCCATTGTCATCCTCTTACTAAGGCGCTTCGCCCTAGGTAATGAAAGGCACGCAGAGCCAGGAGGCTCTGCGTTAGCGGATTACCAGCGGAAGTGAGCGAAGGCTTTGTTCGCTTCAGCCATACGGTGAACGTCTTCACGTTTCTTGACAGACGAACCCTTGTTATCAGAGGCATCCAGCAGCTCGCCAGCCAAACGCTGAGCCATTGATTTTTCACCACGTTTACGAGCGGCGTCAACCAACCAGCGCATTGCCAAAGCATTGCGACGGACCGGACGAACTTCTACCGGCACCTGATAGGTTGCACCACCGACACGACGAGATTTAACCTCGACGGACGGACGAATGTTATCCAGCGCTTCTTCGAAAACGGCCAGGTGATCTTTGCCGCTCTTGGTAGCAATGATATCCAGCGCGCCATATACGATAGCTTCGGAAACAGATTTCTTACCGTCAACCATTACTACGTTGACGAATTTAGCCAGCAGCTCTGATCCGAACTTAGGATCTGGCAGGATTTTACGCTGACCAACAACACGACGTCTTGGCATTTCAAATTCTCCGTAACTTCAGGGATTACCCAAAACTAGAAAGTTATCTAACTAGAAACGAATTAACGTTTGGCCTTACTTAACGGAGAACCATTAAGCTTTAGGACGCTTCACGCCATACTTAGAACGGGACTGCTTACGGTCTTTAACACCAGCACAGTCCAACGCACCACGAACGGTGTGATAACGAACACCTGGCAAGTCTTTTACACGACCGCCACGGATCAGCACAACGGAGTGCTCTTGCAAGTTGTGACCTTCACCGCCGATGTAAGAGGTGACTTCGAAGCCGTTGGTCAGACGTACACGGCATACTTTACGCAATGCAGAGTTAGGCTTCTTTGGGGTGGTGGTATATACACGGGTGCATACGCCACGCTTCTGAGGGCACGCTTCCAACGCTGGCACGTTGCTTTTAACAACGAGCTTGACGCGTGGCTTGCGAACCAACTGGTTAATAGTTGCCATCAAAAGGCTCCTGATAATGACTTCATAAACGTGTGGAAAATCCTCCCCGCAGATACGGGGACGTGAAATTTTATGCCCTGTCGTCTAGGGAGTCAAGATTTATACAATTCGCATCACAAAAGGCCGATATGGATCCGGGAGAGACGTGTTTAAGTATATGAATTTACTTATAAATAAGAGATTCAGCCCATCCAGGTCCGAGGGGAGCCATTTTGCTCAATTCGGGCTACCAGACCGGCCATATTCAGAACTATCCCCACCTGTGGGTGCAACCCACGGGCGAGCAGGTCCTCTTGCATGACATAAAGCGAGATTCCGGCTAACCGTTGACACCATATTGGCGCCGTTGCAGCGATAACCGCATCTTGCATCAGCACCAATTCATCTTCAGGTTGAAGATATGCAAGAGCGTCAGCCAAGGCCTGACTCTGGAACGGAGAATTCATGACTAGATGCAACATAGAGACCTCAAAAACTAAGGTGAGTCGAACATTGCGCCCAACAGTGAGCCAGCTCATGGCGTGGCAAAATCTTGACTGAGATCAACAACTCTTCCGCGGTCACCCCACGCTCAGCCAATGAGTCAGCACACACATAGACCTCTTCAATATCGTAAAGAGCCAGCATTTTAAAAGTCGGCGCATAGTGTCGCTGTAAGATGGATTCTGGTTGTTGCTGCTTAAGTAATTGAAGCACCCCATCTCCTATTAAAAATAGCGCTACGTCATCGGTCAGCGCCGAGGTAGCCAGTAACGCATCCAATCCTTCTCGCCCTGCAGCATGGCCATGCGGTCCGCGGCTGCAGATGAACGCAATCTTTTTTCCCATGGTGTTGTTACTCATGACCCCTCCTAAAACTGCACCAACCGATCGGCGATGAGCGCGGCCTCAGCCAACTGCCCCAACCCACTTAAGCAAAACGGACGCTGCAGATTGCTGTGAGCCAGACCAGCTGCATTCGCTTCTTGCTCATCAAGCACTCCGCGCCGCATCGCCGCAGCAACACAGACATCGATATGGATCCCCTGCTCCTCGGCAAGCTCCCGCCACAAACGCACCAGGTCGTGTTCATCAGATGCAGGCAGATGCAGCCCATTGCTGTTGTAGACCCCATCTTGATAAAAGAACACATGGGATAAGGTATGCCCTTGCGCTAATAACGTGCGGGCAAAACGATAGGCTGTACTGGCTGACTGGGTGCCATAAGCAGGCCCTGTTACTAGAATGGCAAAACTCAGACTCATGACATCACTCCTACACAGGCCCTCAACAAGTTGACGCTAACAATAAAAAAGCCCCTGCGAAGAGGGGCTTAATTGCAGGCGATGATCACAAATGTGCAATAGCTTCGACTTCAATTAATACATCTTTAGGTAGACGAGCGACTTCAACACAAGAGCGGGCGGGCGCCGCGTCGCCAAAATAGCGAGCATAGACCTGATTAAAGGCAACAAAGTTATTCATATCGCTCAAAAAGCAGGTGGTTTTTACGACATTATTTGCATTCGCACCCGCTTCATGGAGCACCGCTAGCAAATTATTCATCACTTGCTCGGCCTGCGCGTCGATGCCGCCAGCGGTAATCTCCATCGTGGCCGGATCCAACGGAATTTGACCGGAGGTGAAGATCATTTGGCCAACCTTGGTCGCCTGCACATAAGGACCAATTGCCGCAGGGGCCTTATCCGTTGCAATCACTTCTTTAACCATTGCTCTCTCTCCTTTATGACCTAATTTATTCACTTTCATCTTCACCCTGCTTACGCTGCCGGATGTAAAGATAAACGGTATGTTTTGAAATATTGAGTTTGTCTGCCACCAAATTAATCGAATCTTTGATGTCGAAAATGCCTTTATCAAATAGCTGGGTGACGATGAAACGATTTTTGGCATTGTTGGCAACGCTTGGGTCGTGATTGATCTCATCGATAGTGTTATCTACCGTTTGAGCAACCAACTCTTCAACGCTGTTGGCAAACGTCTCTGGGGATTGAAGCGCAACTTGTTGTGGTGTGGGGAAAAACTCGGCCACAAATTCATGAAACGGAGCATTGATATGCAAATTAATACAGATAAGGCCGACCACTTGGCGTTCGCTATTTCGAATGGCAATAGTGCTCGACTTCATCAGCGCCCCCGTACGGCTACGGGCAAAATAACTCTGGGTATAATCTTGGCCACTGCGTTCGATGTCTTTGAGCATCCGTAATGCCAGATCAGTGATAGGTGCCCCCAACGAGCGCCCAGTATTGAATCCATTGGCAATCTTAATCACTGATTCGTGTAAATTTTCAAGGGAGTGCAGTACCACTTCACAATGCTTACCAAACAAGTTTGCCAACCCATCAATAAGCCCATCGTATGAGCGTAATAATGCGCGATCAGCATCGGTAAATATGCGACTGATCAGCTGCTCTTCTGGAAATATCACTTCCTGGATATCGGCAGTCATGTTCTATCCCTGTAATAACCCTTCAATTTTTCGAGTTTTAGATTGCAGGGCAGCAAAGTCAACTTTTTTTGATTTTTTGCTCTAGAACTTTGCTCTGGATCATCCAGCAAAGGGTGCACGATTAAAACTTGCCAAAAATAAGACCCATCAAGACAAACTTGAGATGCGATAGATGGACGCCATTACGGGTATCCCAAGCAAGCCACCACCATAACCAAGGTGTTAACTATTTGAGTCAAGAGAGGATCAACAGATAAAAAAATCCCCAAGCAAAGCTTGGGGATTTATCAACCAAAGATGCCGTTAAGGCACTCTTTTAACCGGCGTTCACGATTTATTCGTCGTCGAAACTACCGGAAGCATTAAGCAGATCAGCAAGATTCTGCTCAGCTTCATCTGCCGTTACTTGCGGAGTACCCACAGCACGTGCAGCAGCCGCTCGCTGGTTGATCCGGCTATGGTGGTAGGCAAAGCCGGTACCAGCCGGGATCAGACGACCCACGATCACGTTCTCTTTCAGGCCACGCAATTCATCACGCTTGCCACCAACGGCAGCTTCGGTCAGAACGCGGGTAGTTTCCTGGAAGGAAGCCGCAGAGATGAAGGACTCAGTGCTCAACGATGCCTTGGTAATACCCATCAGGATATGACGGAAGGTAGCAGGGGCTTTGCCCTCAGCAACCAACTTACGGTTGGCAATCTTCACGCGAGCCACTTCAACCTGTTCGCCTTCGATCAGATCGGTATCGCCAGCGCTCAGGATCTCGCACTTACGCAGCATCTGACGAACGATGACTTCGATGTGCTTGTCGTTGATCTTAACGCCTTGCAGACGGTAAACGTCCTGCACTTCGTTGGCGATGTAGTTGGCGACTGGGCTGATACCGCGCAGACGCAGAATGTCGTGAGCAGACTCAGGACCGTCCGCCAGCACTTCACCCTTCTCAACTTTTTCACCTTCGAACACGTTCAGGTTACGCCACTTCGGAATCATCTCCTCGTAGACGTTGCCACCATCGGTCGGAGTAATGACCAAACGACGCTTACCTTTGGTCTCTTTTCCGAAGGAGATAGTACCGGAGACCTCAGCCAGAATAGCTGGTTCCTTCGGAATACGTGCTTCGAATAGATCCGCAACGCGCGGCAGACCACCGGTGATGTCCTTGGTACCACTGGACTCTTGTGGAATACGCGCAACCGCGTCACCCACACCCACGTTGGCACCGTCTTCCAAGTTGACGATTGCCTTGCCTGGTAAGAAGTACTGGGCTGCAACTTCGGTACCTGGAATCATCACATCTTTGCCATTCTGGTCGACCAGTTTAACGGTCGGACGCATCTCTTTACCGGCAGTTGGACGCTCGTTAACATCCAGCACGACGATAGAAGAGAGACCGGTCAGCTCGTCGGTCTGACGAGTGATGGTCACGCCATCGATCATGTGTTCGAATTGCAGACGACCTGCTACTTCGGTGATGATCGGGTGGGTGTGCGGATCCCAGTTAGCAACGGTCTCACCAGCGTTAACCGCCTGATTGTCCTTCACTTCCAACACAGAACCATAAGGAAGCTTGTGGCTTTCCTTCGTACGGCCCATGTCATCCATGATGGTCAACTCGGTTGAACGAGAGGTGATAACCAGTTTGTCATCGCTGTTGAGAACAAACTTAGCGTTCTGCAACTTGATAGTACCGGTGTTCTTAACCTGGATGCTGTTTTCGGCAGCCGCTCGAGATGCAGCACCACCGATGTGGAACGTACGCATGGTCAGCTGAGTACCTGGCTCACCGATGGACTGAGCAGCGATAACACCGACAGCTTCACCTTTGTTAACCAAGTGACCACGAGCAAGATCGCGACCGTAGCAACGCGCACAGTTACCAAAATCAGTTTCACAGGTGATGGCAGAACGTACCTTCACGCGGTCAACTGAGTTTTGCTCCAGCAGATCACACAACTGCTCATCGAGCAGAGTATTGCGAGCAACCAGCACTTCATCTTCAGTACCTGGCTTGATCACATCATCAGCCACCACACGACCCAGCACGCGCTCACGCAACGGCTCGACCACGTCACCACCTTCGATCAGCGGAGTCATCCACAGACCTTCAACAGTGCCGCAATCATCTTCAGTGATGACCATGTCTTGCGCAACGTCAACCAGACGACGAGTCAGATAGCCCGAGTTCGCAGTCTTCAGTGCAGTATCCGCCAGACCCTTACGAGCACCGTGAGTAGAGATAAAGTACTGAAGTACGTTCAAGCCTTCACGGAAGTTCGCCACGATTGGCGTTTCGATGATGGAGCCATCTGGCTTAGCCATCAGACCACGCATACCCGCCAACTGACGGATCTGAGCAGCAGAACCACGCGCACCAGAGTCAGCCATCATAAAGATGCTGTTAAACGAGGCTTGCTCTTCTTCTTCGCCCAACGAGTTAACGTCACGCTCTTTAGACAAGTTCTCCATCATGGCCTTAGAAACACGCTCGTTAGCGCTGGCCCAGATATCGATAACCTTGTTGTAACGCTCGCCTGCCGTCACCAGACCAGACAAGAACTGCTCTTGGATCTCGGCAACTTCGGCTTCTGCTGCGGCAATGATGTCTTTCTTGGCATCTGGGATGACCATGTCATCGATACCAACAGATGCACCAGACAGCGCGGCATAATGGAAACCGGTATACATCAGCTGGTCAGCGAAGATAACGGTGTCCTTCAGCCCCTGCTTGCGATAGCAGGTGTTCAGCAGACGGGAGATGAGCTTTTTGCCCAGCGCCTTGTTAGATACAGATTTGATCCAATTCTGCGGATGCGCATCAAGATCAGCCTGCTCTGCAGCAGTCAGTACCTTTGGCTCGTCAATCAGCGCGTATTCCATACCTTTTGGCAGGATCAAGCTCAGGATTGCACGACCAACAGTGGTGTTCTTCAGTTCAGTACGCTCTACCAGCGAATCATCTTCCTGACGAAGGTATTCGGTGATACGTACTTTGACGCGAGCATGCAGATCGGCCAAACCGGCGCGATATACTTTCTCGGCCTCTTTCGGGCCAGCCAGCACCATACCTTCGCCTTTGGCGTTGATACGGGCACGGGTCATGTAGTACAGACCCAAGACCACGTCCTGAGAAGGCACGATGATTGGTTCACCAGAAGCAGGCGACAGGATGTTGTTGGTAGACATCATCAGCGCACGCGCTTCAAGCTGAGCTTCAATCGTCAGCGGAACGTGGACCGCCATCTGGTCACCGTCGAAGTCCGCGTTATAGGCGGCACACACCAGCGGATGCAGCTGGATAGCTTTACCTTCAATCAACGTCGGTTCAAATGCCTGGATACCCAGACGGTGCAAAGTTGGCGCACGGTTAAGCATAACCGGGTGCTCGCGGATCACTTCGTCCAGGATATCCCAAACGATCGCTTCCTCGCGCTCCACCATCTTCTTAGCAGCCTTGATCGTGGTCGCTAGACCGCGAGTTTCCAGCTTGCCATAGATAAATGGCTTAAACAGTTCCAACGCCATCTTCTTCGGCAGACCGCACTGATGCAGACGCAGAGTTGGACCTACGGTGATAACGGAACGACCAGAATAGTCGACGCGCTTACCCAGCAGGTTTTGACGGAAACGACCTTGCTTACCCTTGATCATATCGGCCAAGGATTTCAGCGGACGCTTGTTAGAACCGGTAATCGCACGACCGCGACGGCCGTTATCTAGCAGCGCATCGACGGACTCTTGCAGCATGCGCTTTTCGTTGCGCACAATGATGTCCGGAGCCGCCAGATCCAGCAGACGCTTCAAGCGGTTGTTACGGTTGATCACGCGACGATACAGATCGTTCAGATCGGACGTTGCGAAACGGCCGCCGTCCAATGGTACCAGCGGACGCAGGTCCGGCGGCAGCACTGGCAGCACTGTCATGATCATCCACTCCGGCTTATTGCCAGATTGCAGGAATGCTTCCATCAACTTCAGACGCTTGGTGGTCTTCTTACGCTTAGTCTCAGAGTTGGTTTGATCCAGCTCTTCGCGCATAGTCTTGACTTCACCTTCCAGATCGATCGCGCGCAGCAATGCAAGCACTGCTTCGGCACCCATCTTGGCGTCAAATTCATCGCCCCACTCTTCCAGCGCATCCAAATATTGCTCTTCAGAGAGCATCTGGCTGCGTTCGAGACTAGTCATGCCTGGCTCAATCACGACGAAAGATTCGAAGTAGAGCACGCGCTCGATGTCGCGCAGAGTCATGTCCAGCAGCAGGCCGATACGAGACGGCAGTGACTTCAGGAACCAAATGTGGGCGGTCGGGCTGGCCAGCTCAATGTGACCCATACGCTCGCGACGGACCTTGGTCTGAGTCACTTCAACGCCGCACTTCTCACAGATCACACCACGGTGTTTCAGGCGCTTGTACTTGCCGCACAGACACTCGTAGTCCTTCACTGGTCCGAAGATACGGGCACAGAACAGACCATCACGCTCCGGCTTAAAAGTCCGGTAGTTAATGGTCTCTGGCTTTTTGACCTCACCAAATGACCAGGAGCGGATCATGTCAGGAGAGGCAAGACCAATCTTGATACTGTCAAACTCTTCAGTCTTGGTCTGAGCCTTTAAAAACTTGAGTAAGTCTTTCACGTGTTTCCCCTGTCAGGAGTCTAACCTCGGCGCCCTGCTGCCAAAGCAGCGGGGCGCCCACGTCAATTCTCGAACAATAAGAGCGAGCTCTTACTCTTCGTCCAGCTCGATGTTGATACCCAGAGAGCGGATTTCCTTCAACAATACGTTGAAGGATTCGGGCATGCCCGGCTCCATACGGTGGTCGCCATCCACGATGTTTTTATACATCTTGGTACGGCCATTCACATCGTCAGACTTGACGGTCAGCATCTCCTGCAGAGTATATGCCGCACCGTAAGCCTCCAGGGCCCACACTTCCATCTCACCGAAACGCTGACCACCGAACTGCGCTTTACCACCCAGCGGCTGCTGAGTAACCAAGCTATAAGAACCGGTAGAACGCGCATGCATCTTGTCATCAACCAAGTGGTTCAGCTTGAGCATGTACATGTAACCTACGGTTACTTTACGCTCGAAGCGGTTGCCAGTGCGGCCATCAAACAAGTCAATCTGACCAGACTCTGGTAGATCGGCAAGCTTGAGTAACGCTTTGATCTCATGCTCTTTTGCACCATCAAACACCGGTGTTGCAACGGGTAAACCATTTCGCAGGTTACCTATCAGCACACGCACGTCGTGATCAGACAGCTCGGCGATGTTCACTTGCTGAGTGTCCTTCTCACCCAAGTCATAGACCTGTTGCAAGAAGTTACGCATCTCATGCAGCTCACGCTGCTCTTTGACCATGCGATCGATCTTCTCGCCAATGCCCTTGGCCGCAAGGCCTAAGTGCACTTCAAGGATCTGACCGATGTTCATACGAGATGGAACACCCAACGGGTTCAGTACGATGTCAACTGGGCGGCCAAACTCGTCATGGGGCATATCCTCGACCGGGCAGATCTTGGAGATAACACCCTTGTTACCGTGACGGCCTGCCATCTTGTCACCCGGTTGGATGCGACGCTTGACTGCCAGATAAACTTTAACGATTTTCAGTACGCCCGGCGCCAGATCATCACCTTGGATAATCTTGCGACGCTTGTTCTCGAACTTCTTGTCAAAATCAGCTTTCAGCTCAATGTGCTGTTCAGCGATCTGTTCCAGTTCGGTTTGCTTGCCTTCGTCTTCGATGGTCAGTTCAAACCACTTAGAACGATCCAGCTTGCTCAGACGATCTTCACTGTAACCGGCGGCCAACAGCAGATTGCGAGAACGGCCAAAAATACCGTCTTCCAGGATCTGGAACTCTTCAGTCAGATCCTTTTTCGCGCTCTTTAGCTGCATCTCTTCGACTTCTTTGGCGCGCTTGTCTTTTTCCACGCCATCGCGGGTAAAGACTTGTACGTCAACCACGGTACCGTACACACCGTTCGGCACACGCAGGGAGGAGTCCTTCACATCGGAGGCCTTCTCACCAAAGATGGCGCGCAGCAGCTTCTCTTCTGGGGTCAGTTGAGTTTCACCTTTCGGTGTTACCTTACCAACCAGAATGTCACCGCCCTTCACTTCTGCACCCACATAAACGATGCCGGACTCGTCCAACTTGGACAGCGCAGCTTCACCTACGTTAGGGATGTCAGCAGTGATCTCTTCGGAACCCAATTTGGTGTCACGGGAGATACAGGCCAGCTCCTGGATATGAATGGTCGTCAGGCGATCTTCCTGAACCACTCGCTCATTCACCAAGATCGAGTCTTCAAAGTTGTAACCGTTCCACGGCATGAACGCGACGCGCATGTTCTGGCCCAGTGCCAGCTCACCCAAGTCGGTGGACGGGCCATCAGCCAGCACGTCACCAGCCATCACAGGCTCACCCAACATCACACAAGGACGCTGGTTGATACAGGTGTTCTGGTTAGAACGGGTATATTTGGTCAGGCTATAGATGTCGATACCGGCTTCGCCAGGCATCAACTCATCTTCATTGACCTTCAGGACGATACGGGAGGCATCGACATAGTCGATAACGCCACCACGCCGAGCCACTACGGTTACCCCGGAGTCAACGGCTACAGCACGCTCCATACCAGTACCAACCAGCGGCTTGTCAGCACGCAGAGTCGGTACAGCCTGACGTTGCATGTTTGAACCCATCAATGCGCGGTTCGCGTCATCGTGTTCCAGGAATGGGATCAGCGCCGCTGCCACAGATACAATCTGCTGCGGGCTCACGTCCATATACTGGATTTGATCGGCATTCATAAAGGTGGATTCACCTTTATGACGGCATGGGATCAATTCATCTTTCAGACGGCCAGCTTCGGAGGTCGCGGCGTTAGCCTGAGCGATCACGTACTTGCCTTCTTCGATGGCAGACAAATAGTCCACCTCGTCGGTGATTACACCTTCGATCACTTTGCGGTATGGGGTCTCGAGGAAACCATACTCGTTAGTGCGGGAGTAAACAGACAAGGAGTTGATCAGACCGATGTTCGGACCTTCTGGAGTCTCGATTGGGCACAGACGACCGTAGTGAGTCGGGTGTACGTCTCGAACTTCAAAGCCGGCACGCTCACGCGTCAAACCACCTGGGCCCAGCGCAGAAATACGACGCTTGTGGGTCACTTCAGACAGTGGGTTGTTTTGGTCCATGAACTGAGACAGCTGGCTGGAACCAAAGAACTCTTTGACTGCGGCAGAGATCGGCTTAGCGTTGATCAGATCTTGTGGCATCAAGGTGTCGAGATCGCCCAAAGAGAGACGCTCTTTAACGGCACGCTCAACACGCACTAAACCGACGCGGAACTGGTTCTCGGCCATTTCACCAACAGAACGGATCCGGCGGTTACCCAAGTGGTCGATATCGTCCACTTCGTCATTACCGTTACGGATGTCGATCAGACGCTTCATCACTTCGACGATGTCGTCTTTAGTCAGTACACCAACGCCAGTCTCAACTTCACGGCCTAAACGACGGTTGAACTTCATGCGACCGACGGTAGACAGATCATAACGCTCAGGAGAGAAGAACAGGTTTTCAAACAACTGCTCTGCTGCTTCACGGGTAGGTGGCTCACCTGGACGCATCATGCGATAGATTTCGACCAACGCTTCCAAACGATTGGAGCTTGAGTCGACACGCAAAGTCTCAGAGATGTAAGCACCGTGATCCAGTTCGTTAGTGAACAGAACCTCAAAATGCTTGAAGCCGGCTTGGGACAGGTTAGCAATCGATTCCAGGCTCAATGCCTGGTTAGCGGTTGCAATCACATCCCCAGTTTGTGGATGTGCGTAGTCTTTGGCTGCAACTTTGCCAACGACATACTCCACCGGTACCTCAATCTGGGTAACGGCGTCTTTTTCCAACTGACGGATGTGACGCGCAGTAACACGACGACCGGTCTCAACCACCACGGCGCCATTGGCCACGATGTCAAAGGTCGCTGTCTCACCACGCAGACGCTCTGGTACCAAATCCATCATCAACTTGCCATCTTTTACTTCAAAACCAATGGTCTCAAAGAAGGTGGCGAGGATCTGTTCGGAAGTGAAGTCCAAGGCGCGCAACATGATGGATGCTGGCAATTTCCGACGACGGTCGATACGGACAAACAAGTTGTCTTTTGCATCGAATTCGAAGTCTAACCAGGAACCACGGTAAGGAATAACGCGGGCGTTATACAGAACCTTACCGGATGAATGAGTTTTGCCTTTATCGTGGTCAAAGAAGACGCCTGGGCTGCGATGCAGCTGAGAGACGATTACCCGTTCGGTACCATTGATAACAAAGGTGCCGTTTTCGGTCATGAGCGGAATCTCGCCCATGTAAACTTCTTGTTCCTTGATGTCTTTGACGGTGCCGGCAGCTGCTTCTCGGTCGTATAGTACCATACGAAGCTTAACACGCAGCGGCGCGGAGTAGGTCACTCCACGGATCTGGCATTCTTTTACGTCAAATACCGGCTCACCCAGGCGATAGCTGACGTATTGAAGTTCAGCACTACCGGAGTAACTGGTGATCGGGAAAACGCTACGGAAGGCGGCTTCTAGGCCATATTCACCTTCCGGGTCGGCCTCGATGAACTGCTTGAAGGAGTCCAGCTGAATGGACAACAGATAAGGCGTGTCCAGTACCTGGTCTCGCTTACCGAAGTCCTTACGAATGCGTTTTTTTTCGGTATAAGAGTAAACCATAGGGTTCCTCAGCTCGCTGATAAGTGACCCACTCTGTCCCGCGGGACAGCTCTGTCTAACACCGTTTTATGTTGGCCCGGACCAATGGAAACCGTCCGGATTGCTGGTGCACTGAGAGTCGTAAACGGTGTGAAATGCTCTCAGTCTACAGCGCAAAAAGGCTGGTGAACAAATATTCACCAGCCCTAGCCTGTTTTATCAGGCTAATCTACATAAATGCAGATTATTTGATCTCAACAGAAGCACCAGCTTCTTCAAGCTGCTTCTTCAGAGTTTCAGCTTCGTCTTTAGAGACAGCTTCTTTCAGAGGAGTTGGGGCAGCTTCTACCAGATCCTTGGCTTCTTTCAGGCCCAGACCGGTGGCAGAGCGTACTGCTTTGATGACGGCAACTTTGTTAGCGCCAGCAGCAGTCAGAACTACGTCAAACTCAGTCTTCTCTTCTACTGCTTCAGCAGCCGGACCGGCAGCAGCAACAACAGAGGCAGAAACGCCGAACTTCTCTTCCATAGCGGAGATCAGCTCAACAACGTCCATTACAGACATAGAAGCAACGGCTTCGATGATTTGGTCTTTGGTCATAGACATAACAAAAATTCCTGATGTTGAATAAAGTCAAACAGCCTAGATAGGCGAGAATCAAGCAGCAGCTTGTTTCTGATCACGCACAGCAGCGATAGTACGAACCAGCTTGCCAGCAGAGGCTTCTTTCATAGTCGCCATCAACTTCGCAATTGCTTCGTTGTAGGTCGGCAGCGTGGCCAGACGATCAATGTGTGCTGCGGCGATAAACTCACCGTTAAAAGCGCCAGCCTTGATGTCGAACTTAGGGTTCGCTTTGGCAAACTCTTTAAACAGACGAGCGGCAGCGCCCGGATGTTCGTTAGAGAATGCAATCAAGGTAGGACCAGTCAATGCGTCGTTCAGGCACGCGTAATCGGTACCTTCAACTGCACGACGTAGCAGGGTGTTACGCACAACGCGCATGTACACACCGGCTTCGCGAGCGGTTTTACGCAGGACGGTCATCTTATCAACAGTTACACCGCGAGAATCAGCGATTACTGCAGACAGAGCGCCTTTGGCAGCTTCGTTGACTTCAGCAACAATTGCCTTTTTGTCTTCGAGTCCCAATGCCATTGGCATAACTCCTGGATTGAATCTGAGCCTCATGACTCAGTACTGACACATCCCCCCTACCATGACAACAGAGGGGAACGATGCGGTAGCAGGATTCCAGAAGAGAAAGAATCTTTCTCGCTGGGTTTCCGGCACCGTCTACGCAGGAAACATTAAGGCTTTGCAGCCACCTGCGGTCTTGGACGGAGGTCGAAACCCCCAACCAATCAAGGCGCAAAATTATAGATTAAATTTTGCGCCTTGTAAAATCCATCAATTAGATCTTAGCTTCGAGAGTCGCTTGATCTACAGCAACACCGGCACCCATAGTGGTGGAGATGCTAACTTTCTTGATGAAGATACCCTTGGCGGAAGATGGCTTGCCTTTTTTCAGGGCAACCAGCAACGCTTCCAAGTTTTCTTTCAGCTGAACTTCGTTGAAAGAAACCTTACCCAGAGTGGTATGGATAATACCATTCTTGTCATTACGGTAACGAACCTGACCCGCTTTAGCATTTTTAACTGCTTCAGCAACGTTAGGAGTTACAGTACCAACTTTAGGGTTAGGCATCAGGCCACGTGGGCCCAGGATCTGACCTAGTTGACCAACAACGCGCATGGCATCTGGAGATGCAATCACAACGTCAAAGTTCATCTCGCCTTTCTTAACCAGATCGGCCAGGTCATCCATACCTACCAGCTCAGCACCGGCAGCTTTTGCTGCTTCGGCGTTAGCGCCTTGGGTAAATACGGCAACGCGTACATCACGACCAGTACCGTGCGGCAGTACAGTTGCACCACGTACGTTTTGGTCAGATTTACGAGCATCGATACCCAGGTTGACAGCAACGTCAACGCTTTCAACGAACTTAGCAGTAGCCAGTTCTTTCAGCAGGGCAATGGCTTCGTTGATGGAATACTCTTTGGTACCGTCAACTTTTTCGCGAATAACGCGCATACGCTTGGAAAGTTTAGCCATTGTCTTAATCCTCCACTACCAGACCCATGGAACGAGCGGAGCCTGCGATGCAACGTACTTTTGCATCCAGATCGGCACCGGTCATATCCGGCTCTTTGGTCTTGGCGATTTCTTGCAGCTGAGCTACGGTCACCTTACCAACTTTGTCTTTGTTCGGCTTAGCAGAACCAGACTTGATACCTGCAACTTTCTTCAGCAGGAATGATGCTGGAGGAGTCTTGGTTTCGAAGGTGAAGGAACGGTCGCTGTAAACAGTAATCACGACTGGAGTAGGTGAACCTTTTTCCAGCTTCTCTGTACGAGCGTTAAACGCCTTACAGAATTCCATGATGTTTACACCGTGTTGACCCAGAGCAGGACCAACTGGAGGGCTGGGGTTAGCACTGCCAGCCTTAACTTGCAGCTTGATATAAGCTGAGACTTTCTTAGCCATTAGGAAAATACCTCAAATATGGGTTCTAGCGCCTCGGAGACATGCTCCTGCAAACGGCTCCCCAACGAAATAAAGGGGCAGCGAATTATAGAGATAATCGCTGCCCCTGACAACAGTTGAACGTATGAAATTCAATCAGCCTTTTTCGACTTGACCAAAATCCAGTTCAACAGGAGTTGAGCGACCAAAGATCAATACAGAGACCTTCACGCGGCTCTTCTCATAATCCACTTCTTCAACGGTACCGTTGAAGTCAGCAAATGGACCATCGGCAACCCGTACCATTTCACCTGGTTCAAACAGGGTCTTAGGACGTGGCTTGTCTTGGGCATCTTGCAGACGATTGAGAATAGCGTCAGCCTCTTTATCAGAGATCGGCGCTGGGCGGTCTGATGTGCCGCCGATAAAACCCATGACACGGGGTACATTACGCACCAAGTGCCAAGTGGTCTCATCCATCAACATCTGAACCAAGACATAACCTGGGAAAAATTTACGCTCACTCTTGCGCTTCTGGCCAGCGCGCATCTCGACCACTTCTTCGGTCGGGACCAGCACCTCACCAAACATGTCTTCCATGCCATGCATCTTGATATGTTCGCGCAGGGATTTAGCAACCCGGCCTTCATAGCCGGAAAATGCCTGCACGACATACCATCTCATACGTTGTTCACGTTGTTCAGTCATGGCTTATCCTTACACACCGGTAATCAGGTTGACCAACCAAACCAAGGCGCCGTCCAGCACGAACAGCAACAAACCCATAACGGCAGTCACCGCCAGCACAATCAGGGTTGTCTGAATGGCTTCCTGACGGGTTGGCCATACGACCTTGCGAACTTCCAAGCGAGACTCACGGGCAAATGCCAGTGCGTTTTTTCCCTTGATGGTTTGCAGCGCGACTGCACCTGCAGCAGCAATGACGACGACCACGCCCAAGACGCGGACGGCAGCGATGACATCGTTGAGCAGATAATTACCCACTACAGCGGCCGCCAGGATAATGAAAACCAGGCCCCATAGCAGGGTATCCTTGCTTCCGCCCTGGCTCTCAGAACTAACACTCATACAACCCACCTGTATCTGACGTAACCTAAGACACAAAAGCCCCGTACGAGACGAGGTATATGGCAGGGGTGGCAGGACTCGAACCTGCAACCATCGGTTTTGGAGACCGCTGTTCTACCAATTCGAACTACACCCCTACATAAGAAAGCCCCTATTATAGGGGCTTTGCTTTATTTATGTAAGCCAAAGATTAGGCGATTACGCTAGCTACAACACCCGCACCTACGGTACGGCCACCCTCACGGATAGCAAAACGTAGGCCGTCGTCCATTGCGATAGGAGCAATCAGGGTAACAACCATTTTGATGTTGTCCCCTGGCATTACCATCTCAACGCCTTCTGGCAGCTCGATAGTCCCGGTCACGTCGGTGGTACGGAAGTAGAACTGTGGACGGTAGCCTTTGAAGAATGGGGTATGACGACCACCTTCTTCTTTGGACAGTACGTACACTTCAGATTCAAACTTGGTGTGTGGCTTGATTGAACCTGGCTTAGCCAGTACCTGACCACGCTCTACGTCTTCACGCTTCACGCCACGCAGCAAGGCTCCAACGTTCTCGCCTGCACGACCTTCGT
>JBOFTS010000042.1:0-28176 GCA_051652185.1 Aeromonas sp. | reverse complement strand
TGTTGTATTGAGGCCAGTTGCTGATGGGATGAAGCGCTTTGCCCATGATGGATACTTGAAAAGGGATGATAGTGATCAGATCACCGGATCTTCAATTAGTTCCATGCACGTTGCATCGATTTGGGAAACAACGCCGCATACCCTCGAACAGCTGCGCGCTGGTGAACTTTGCGGCGCTCGTCATTTGAAGATCTGTGAAAACCTGACGACGTTTCCCCTTGAGATCCTCAACCTTAAAGAGACGCTAGAGGTGCTGGACCTGACGGGTAACCAGCTCAGTGAGCTGCCAGAGGCGCTCGCCGAATGCACCAAACTGCGTATTATCTTTTGCTCAGAGAATCGCTTCACTGCTTTACCCGAGGTGCTAGGGCGCTGCCCTTCGCTCACCATGGTGGGATTTAAAGCTAATCAGATTGAAACGGTGTCTGCGAAGGCGTTACCGAAAGGTTTGCGTTGGTTGATCTTGACCGATAACGCCATTGAGCAGTTACCCGATGAGTTGGGGCAGTGCCACGCGCTCCAAAAATTGATGCTGGCAGGTAATCGTCTACGGGCGTTGCCAAGCTCGCTTATTCATTGCCAACAGCTCGCGCTCGTGCGTATTGCGGCCAATCAGCTTGAGCGTTTTCCTGATTGGCTATTGTCGCTGCCGCGTTTGGCTTGGCTTGCTTATGCTGGTAACCCCTTTAGCCAAGATCTAGAGCGGCAGAGGTTAGCCAATCTTCATGGCGCGACCTTGGCCTGGGATCGACTCACGCTGGAGGCGCAGCTTGGGCAGGGGGCATCTGGGGTGATTTATCGCGCGGCGCTTGATGAAGGTAGGTTCAATCATCATGCTGGCAACGAAGGTAAGCTTGGCCATATTGCCCCCGCGAGCCAGGTGGCGGTGAAGTTATTTAAAGGTGCGCTGACCAGTGATGGTTTACCTCAGTGTGAGATGGCCGCGTCGCTGGCGGCGGGTACCCATCCTAATCTAATCAAGGTGATGGGGGGGGTTACCGATCACCCTGACGGCATTGATGCGTTAGTGATGGCGCTCATTGATCCTGCTTTTGCCAATTTAGCCGGGCCGCCGAGCCTTGCATCCTGTACTCGGGATATTTACGGTGTAGATTTGCGTTTGAGTGGGCAAGAAGTGCTCACTATCGCTCAGGGGATTGCCAGTGCGGCTAGCCATTTGCATCGCCTTGGGATCATGCATGGGGATCTCTACGCCCATAATATTTTGTTTACTCACGGGCCATCTTGTCAGGTGCTACTAGGGGATTTTGGGGCCGCCTCGATGATTGAGCCGAGCAACCGTGATATTGCACAAGGCCTTGAGCAACTTGAAGTGCGCGCCTTTGGCTATCTGCTTGAAGAGTTATTGGCATGTTGTGATGACGAGCTTGAGTCGCGTGATGAGCTGCAACAACTTAGCGCGCTCTGTTTATCGCTCTTGCCAAGAGATCGCCCTCATTTTGCCTATATCAACGGGGTGCTGGCCGCTGCACGTGCGGCGCTCAAGGGCTGATGCGGTCAAGGGGTGATGTGGTCAAGGACTGATACGGTCAAAGCCTAAGCAGGCTGATGATGACCATTTTTTTAGTGCAGATTGAGTCAACCATTTAATACACACGTTTACAAACAAGGGTAATCACGATGGACGCGATGTTTTGGCATCAACGCTGGGAACAGAACCGAATTGGCTTTCATCAAGGTCAGATTAATCGTTGGTTGCAATCATGTTGGTCAGCCGAACATTCTGACGAGCCCGTGCTGGTTCCATTGTGTGGGAAGTCCAGCGATATGCTTTGGCTGCGCGCGAAAGGGCATCCTGTTGATGGGTTTGAGCTCTCAGCCCATGCCGTGAGTCAGTTTTTCAGTGAAAACCAACTCACCGCCACCGTGAATGAGGTCGGCCCATATCAATGTCATCAGGCCCATCGCCTGCGCATATTTGAGGGGGATTTTTTTGCGGCCCCAACACTTGGGCGCAGTTATCGCTGGGTGTATGACCGCGCAGCATTGATTGCGTTGCCGATGGACATGCGCCGCCAATACGCAGCGTTGATGGGTAAGTTGGTGCAAGGTGGAGGGCAGATCTTACTGGTGACCCTTGAATATCAACCAGAGCAACAGACTCAGCCCCCTTTTTCGGTAGGAGAAGAGGCGGTGCGGTCGTTGTTTGAGCAAGATTTTAGTATCGAGTTATTAGGGCGCAGTGCAGAGGTTGCACATCCTAAGGTATTAGCCGGTCAGCTCTCTTATGTGAATGAAGTCGCATACCGGTTGATCCGTCACGTGTAGCCGGTGAGCGGGGCCTTAATGACATGTCGACAGGGTGACGGAGGACTCTTTTATACCTCTTTTGATGTAGATCAACGTGATCTAAGAGGGGAGTGCCTACTATAAACGGGTTTCTCAATCACTGTCGGCATTGCCAAGCAAGGTCTGGGTTTATCCCCTTTGCTTATCGATAATTCAGTGTCTGATTTTCACGCTCATGTTCATTTTGGCGACATTGGTCGCAATTATTATGGTTTTTCCAACCGACCCTTGCGGGTCGGTTTTTTTATGTCAGATCAGGGATTGTTTAGGGATCGAGTGAGGCCATACTTCAAGCTCTTGTGCAGGTCTTTTGCTATGAAATCAACGATCAAAAAGGGTCGCATTGAGCCTAAACGTCTGTGGGTCGTTGATAAATTGACCCATGATCCGTTCATCATGATCATGGCCTTGTCCATAACTGCAAAGAATGAGTCGATCACAGGTGCGTGAGCGCAGCTGGGTGATAAAGCGCAGCAGATCGACCCGGCTTAAGGTGCCCACCTCTTCACACACCCGTTCCCGCTGATCAAATTCCAGATCTTTGTTGCCGATGCAGGTCCATAACCGCTGGCTGTGACTGCGTAAATTGCCATCTCGCTCGCTTAGTTGGGCCTGCAGCCCCGCTTTACTATCACGCCACTGCTGCTCATTAAATTCGAGCATAGCCAGTGGAAATAGATCGATAAATTCTTCAACGGCATCGAGCAAGATCTGTGGGCCAGCTACCGGTGATTGGATATAAAAAATCAGCCCAGGGTGGCGATTAAGCGGCAGGTTGCCGGCTCCGACGACATAACCTAACTGCTGGCGGGTGCGCAGCTCATGAAAAAAGGGGGAGGACATGATGTGGTTTGCCAGTGCAAAGCAGGCGAGATCCCGTGGTTTTGTGCTGTCAGATTGGTAATACACCAGCAACGAGGAGTCTTGATGATCGCAGCCTACTTCGTAAATCAAGGTACCTTGATGGGCAATCGAGATCAGCGGACGGTGGGTCTCATCGCTTGGTTTACTGCTCACGCCATTGATATTACTTAAGTGGCGCTCTATCAATGCTGCGAGTGCCAGCGCCTCAGGGGCGGTCCAGTCACCATGCACCAGGGTTTCTACATGTACTTCACTAAACAGTTGGGCCACGAAGGCGGGCATCTCTTCGAGTGTCACGGTACGCAGGTGCACCAATAACTGCTCAAACGGTGGGTTGTTGGGTTGCAGCAAACTGGTCAGTTGGTTGAACAGTTGCGCGATGGGGCGGGCTTTAGCTTGATTGTCCCAATTGCGAATGAGCTGCTCTTTAATTTGGGTAAAACGGCGAGGGTCGGGATAGCCCAAAGTGCGGTTATTTAAGATCATCTCAAGCAGCAGCGGTTGCTTGTCGGCAAAGCCACTCAAATTGATGGTAAAGCCGCCTTGATGGGCATAAATAAGGTAGCCAAGGCCTGCAAGCTCCGCGGGATAGGTGAGGGCATTGAGGTGATCGGCCAGTAACTCCACGGCAAGACGTGCCATGGCGATATTGCGTGGATTTTTCACCGCCTCTGCGCTGTCAATGGAGATATAGATATTGCCTTTAGGTACCTTAAATTGGTGATCATGGAGGTGCCACAAACGAAACCCCTCTCTATCAATAAGGCAAGTGGGTATGTCGGTGATGAGCTCTGGCGCGCGGGGATCTTGCCGAGTGCTGATAAAAGGGTTTGGTGCAGGCAAAGCCAGTGCTGGGTCAGGCTCGCTTTGTTGCCAACGCACTTTTTGTGCTTCAGGAATGGGGCTGACGCTGTAGGGGGTTTGATACCAGCGTGCCAGCCGATCGGTCGTGACTTCTGGCGCTGTGATGGTGATACGCAGGTTATGGGGGGTGAGCTTAGCCAGTAAGCGCTGGATCAGCCCCTCGTCATATTGGCTCATCATGTAATCGCCATAGAGCAGATCTTCGGGCTGGTAGCTAAACAGGTTGAGCACTAGCCCAGATACGGTATCAAGGGGGCGGCCTCGCTCTTGAAAGCGAAAAGCCGACTCGAGTACCGATCGTTTCTCCTCATAACGCCAACGTTGCACGCCTTCGCGCTTAATGAGTGTTAGATAACCAAATAGGGTGGCGAGAATATCGTCTACGTGCTCAAGACCTAAGGGGGTGAGGCTAAGGTTGATGCCAAAATCTTTAAAATTAGCGCCACTGATGCCGCCTCCAGCAGAGAGTTGATTGACCCAGCCATGGGCTTTTAGCAAAGAGAGCAGGCTGCCATCCCCCTCGTAGCCAATTAAATGGCTAAGAAAAGTCAGCGGCTTTTGGTGGTAAAACTCATCAACATTGGGCAGTGGAAAGCAAAGAGATAGCTTACGGGTCTCTTTGACAGGGGTTATCTGGATACGAAGACCCAGATCCTCAAGCCGGTATAGGGGCATAGTAAGGGATTGCGAGCCCACTTGGCGGTTCACAATGGCGGCAAAGTAGTGATGGCACCACTGCAGCTGAGTTTGGATAGATGCAGGGGAGATCATGACCAGCGCCATGCGATCGGCGCTGTAATGGCTTTCGTAAAAGTGGATAAGGTCAGCGCGCAGATCCCGACCCGGTAGATCGGCCAAGGTATCGAGGTTACCGACTGAAAATTTGGCAAAAGGGTGCGCAGGATTCACGGTTTCTTTATGCACCTGATAAAAGCGGCGCATGTCATCTTGGAGTTTTAGACGATATTCGGAGTCGACGGCGTGGCGCTCTTTGTCTACCGAGTCTGCATCAAAGGTTGGGCAGATAAAAAATTGGGAAAACCTATCTAGTCCCGCTTCAAAAAAGTCGTTGTCTATTTCAAAAAAGAAGTTGGTAAATTCGGTGCCGGTCCAAGCGTTATGGCGACCACCATGGCGACTCATAAACTGCTGGTATTCACCGGGTTTTGGATAGGTTTGGGTACCAAGGAACAGCATATGTTCCAGAAAATGGGCCATCCCCTGACGGTCGGCCGGATCATTAAAATGGCCCGTATTGACCGCTAATGATGCGGCGGATTTATCGGTTTTGGGATCACAAATTAACAATACCCTGAGCTGGTTAGCCAGCACCAGAAAATGGTATTGCCGATGGTCGTTGGGACTGGCATATGGGCTCATTGGCGTGTGACTCCCGCTTTATTTATTTGAATTTAATCATGATTATCGGCGCCGCTATCTAGTCAGGCAAATCCTTTTCAACGAGGTAGCACAATTGTTTACCCAGCCGTTGCGCGGTAAGATCGCCGTGCTATCAAAATAGGCCCGTTGGGCGAGGTTGTAATGAAGATTTATATCATGCGTCATGGCCAAGCGGGCATGAATGCAAGTACTGATGAACTGCGACCATTGACGGAGCAGGGTGTTGAAGAGTCGATTAAGATGGCGAACTGGTTAGCGCCTGCGCTCACTGGCCCGCTAGATAGGGTGATCCACAGCAACTATTTACGAGCCTGTCAAACATGGCAAGCCATCTGCCCGCTCTTGCCTAAGGCGCAAGTGGTGGAAGAAAGTGGCGAGATTACCCCTTATGGCGATGCGGCGCAGGTGGCCAGTTATCTTGGCGTATTAGCAGAGCACCACCAGCAAATTTTGATAGTCAGTCACCTGCCGCTCGTGGGCTATCTGGTTCAGAGCCTGTGTCCTGCCGCTGGCGCGCCGATGTTTGCGACCTCAGGCATCGCATGTATTGAGTGGCATCAAGGTAATGGATCCTTGCTTTGGCTTGAAGGACCCCATACAATCGCCAAAAATTTAACAAAGGTGTAACCTTTGGTTTCTTTGTGGGTAAATGAGAAATTATTTAGTTTTTTGTAATTAGATCACAGTGTTATTTCGCAGAGTTTGCTGTCATATGGATACGACTGCAAGAGGTTGCAAACCATGAGAGTGTTCAAAAAGTACCTGCCGCTGATGGTGGCAAAACATGTAAAAACCTTCTTTAAAGGTCGGATTTATATTCATGGCCTAGGCCAATTTGATTTTCAGGCGGGAGTCTTGCTGATGCCAAGCCCCGCGGATATCTCTGCACGCCGGACTGTCAGCGAGGTTAACGCGCTGATCTATCGATTGCAGATGGAGGCTGCATGAGAGGCGGTTAACGCGATCGTTAACCTAAAAGTTAACGAAAAAGTTAATGAAATAGTATCGATGTGCGGGCACTTTACACCCCCCTAATGGGCCCATCATGTTGCTCATTACGTCTGCAATATGGTGGCTATGATGCATAACCAGATGCATAACCAGATGCATAACCAGATGAGCCGTATTAGGGGCATGGGTAGCGGCGTAGCCTGTTGCGCCAAGGCCTTGTAAAAAACCGGTAGCAGAGCTTATTGGCCCCTCTCTTTTTTTATCCTGTTCATCTCCTTATACTGGCGCGCTTATCCCTTTCATCAGGATTGTTGCATGCCTTCTGCTTTACTTTTCCCCTTCACCTGCATTGCCCTTTGGGCTGGCAATGGCATCGTCAGTAAACTGGCGGTGGGCCTTTTATCGCCAGCGGCGATGGCGTGGTCACGCTGGGTGGTGGCAGCCTTAGTTCTCAGCCCGTTTTTGGCCCGCCGCGCATGGCGAGTGCGAGATCGCTTGTGGGCAGGGCTGGGTAAAATCGCCCTGCTGGCATTGCTTGGCATGGTGCTCAATCAAACTTTTTGCTATTACGCGGCCCAAACATTAGGGGCGACGGAAATTGGTCTCATGATGGGGTTAACGCCACTGTTGACTGTGTTGCTTAGCATTTGGTTGCTGCGCGAGCGACCCACGTGGGGCGCCGTGCTCGGAGCGCTATTGTCTATTTTAGGTTTGTTGATCTTGCTAGGGCAGGGGGATCCGACCCGCTTATTTACCCAAGGCATTCATATCGGATCGGTGTATATGCTGCTGTCGGCTGGGACCTATGCCCTTTACAGTGTGCTACTAAAAAAATGGGATTTAAAACTGGATAACTGGTCGCTGCTTTATGGCCAAGTGCTGTGCAGCTTAGTGATCTTGACCCCCTTTTATTTGCTAGTGGACGGCCAGCTGCCAAGCAAGCGGGCGCTGTGGCTGATCTTATATGCGGGGATCCCGGCCTCAGCCATCTGCCCATGGCTTTGGATGCAGGGGATCTCGTTGCTTGGGGCTACCCGTACCGCCATTTTTATGAATTTGTTGCCAGTGATGACTGCCGGTTTAGCGATTACCCTGCTTGGGGAGCGGCTGACCAGCTATCACTTAATGGGTGGGGGCCTTACGTTGTTTGGCGTTTTGCTGGCTCAACTGTTGGTACGTCCCGTTGCATTGGGTCGCCGCTCGGTGGTGATGGCCGCGTGCCAGCCAGAGGTGTCTGCAAGTGTCATAGGGCAACGTTGATCACGGATCACCTCGTGGCCAATGAATGCGTTGCCGCTTAATCATCGCCAATCCATAAAAAGCGCCAGCAGTGATGCTGGCGCGTTTGTTTTTTTGAGCAAAAGGGGTGGGCGAAGCCTGTGGCGCCATGGTCTGGCGCTTTGCTCTAGTACCTTGCTGTAACACCATGCTCTAGCACAATAAATTGGCGTAATGAATGGCCACTACCCTGGTGCGAAGGTTATTCCCTCATTGAAGATGGCTCGCTAAATCCTTTAATAAACCATCGACTAGCTGTAGGCGCATCGCCCGCTTTTGGCAGGGTAGCTGAAAACGCAGCCGGGTCGGCCCATCCATTTTATAGACCCGAGGCTGGCTTGAGAGCAGCTTGACTAAATAGGCAGGATTGACGCGGGTCTCTTGGGTGAAGTCCAGATAACCACCGCGCTCGCTCATCTCCACTCGACGAATACCGAGCGCCGTTGCCCGCTGGCGGAAGGCGGCAATTTCGATGAGGGTTTTGGTCGCCTCTGGCAACAGCCCAAAGCGGTCAATCAGCTCCACTTTCAGCTCCCGCAGCCCCTGTTCGTCGACGGCGCTAGCAATTCGTTTATACATGGAGAGGCGTATATTGACGTCTGCAATGTAGTCCTCTGGCAACAGCGCAGGCAGGCGCAGCTCCACCTCGGTGTGTTGGCTCATCAATTGCTCAAGGGATGGCTCTTTGCCGTTTTTGAGGGCGTCAACGGCTTGTTCGAGCATCTCCATATAGAGGGTGAAACCCACCGATTGGATCTGGCCACTTTGATCGTCGCCAAGTAGTTCACCGGCGCCACGGATCTCCAGATCGTGGGTTGCTAGTGCAAAACCGGCCCCCAGATCTTCAAGGGAGGCAATGGCCTCTAGCCGTTTAGCCGCATCTTTGCTCATCAGCTTAGGGTGTGGAGTCAGTAGATAGGCATAGGCCTGATGATGAGATCGACCAACTCGGCCCCGCAGCTGGTGCAGCTGGGCTAATCCGAGGTGATCGGCCCGATCCATGATAATAGTGTTGGCGCTTGGCACGTCGATGCCCGTCTCAATAATGGTGGTGCAGACCAACAGGTTGAAGCGCTGGTGGTAAAAGTCCGACATGATCCGTTCAAGATCGCGCTCGCGCATTTGACCATGAGCGATGCCGATGCGGGCCTCAGGCACTAGTTCGGCCAGATCGCTTGCGCATTTTTCAATACTCTCGACATCGTTGTGCAGGTAGTAAACTTGGCCGCCGCGCTTTAATTCCCGTAGCACCGCTTCACGTACTACCGCGGGTTCATGCTGGCGGACAAACGTCTTGATGGCGAGGCGTTTAGCCGGTGGGGTGGCGATGATGGAGAGATCCCGCATGCCAGACATCGCCATATTGAGGGTGCGTGGAATGGGGGTGGCGGTGAGGGTGAGGATATCCACATCGGCGCGCAGTGCTTTAATCTTCTCTTTTTGGCGCACCCCAAATCGGTGCTCTTCATCCACAACAAGCAGCCCCAGATCCTTGAAGGTGAGTTCGGAGCCGAGCAGCTTGTGGGTGCCGATAATGATGTCCACCTTGCCCTCCGCCAGCTCTTTCAAGACGCTGGTCTGCTCTTTAGTAGAGCGAAAGCGGCTGAGCACCTCAACTCGTACTGGCCAGTTAGCAAAGCGATCGCGAAAGTTATCATAGTGCTGCTGGGCAAGCAGGGTGGTGGGCACCAGCACCGCGACTTGTTTGCCGCCATGAACCGCCACAAAGGCCGCGCGCATGGCCACTTCGGTTTTGCCAAATCCCACATCGCCACACACTAAGCGATCCATGCTCTTGGCCTGACACATGTCGCCGAGTACCGCATTGATGGCGTTGAGTTGATCAAAGGTCTCTTCAAATGCAAAGCTCGTGGCAAACTGGCGATAGGCCTCTTGGTCGTGTTTGAAGGCAAAGCCGGCACGGGCGGCGCGATGAGCGTAGACATCGAGCAGCTCGGCGGCGACGTCCCGTACCTTTTCGGCGGCTTTACGCCGCGCCTTGACCCAAGCCTCACCGCCGAGTTTATGGCTTGGGGGATTGTCAGAGCCGGTGTAGCGGCTGATCAGGTGTAAACCGGTGACCGGTACAAAGAGCTTGTCACCACCGGCATATTCGAGGGTAACAAACTCAGTGGGTAGTCCACCGGTCGTGATGGTTTCTAACCCTAAATAGCGGCCTACCCCATGATCTAAATGCACCACGGGCTGGCCTTGAGTGAGCTCGCCAAGGTTTCTTATCACTGCATCGGAGCTTAAATTCTTGCTCTTATCCCGTGCTCGCTTGCTGCGCATCTTGCCGCCAAGCAGCTCAGTTTCAGTGATCAGTGCGAGGGGCGTTGGCGCTTCTTGCAATAAAAAGCCGCGCTCTAGTGGCGCAACTAACAGACCGTAGCGGGCGGCGCTCGCCATGAAATCACTTAGCGATGGGAACTGTTTAGGCTGCAGCGAAATCCGAGCGAGCAGATCACCAAGCACTTCTCGGCGTCCCTCTGATTCCACCACAAACAGGGCTCGGCCAGTAAAACCTTGCAAAAATTGGTTTAAGGCCAGCAGCGGTTGCTCTTTGCTGTGATCCAGTTGCAGATCTGGCAGCGTAGCAATCGGTAGATCGTATTGGCCTGCATCCTTGGTGGTGGCCGCTTCTTGCAGTCGCACCGCGCTATAACGGCCAAGGGCGGAAAAGAGTTGCTCTACCGGTAAATAGAGTTGAGTTGGGGGTAGCAATGGCCGAGTGGTGTCCCAACGCCGATCTTCATAGCGCTGGCCGATGTCATTCCAAAAACGCTGTGCAGCAGGGTAAATATCCCCCACGGTGAGCAGCAAGGTGTGGTCTGGCAGATAGTCAAACAAGCTGGCGGTTTGGGTGAAAAATAATGGCTGGTAATACTCGATACCCGCAGGCCAACGCCCCTTGCTGACCTCTTGATAAACAGAGCCGTCGGCCCGTGACAGCTCAAATTGCTCGCGATATTGCCCACGAAAGAGCTCAATGGCCGCCTCATCGGTGGGAAATTCCCGGGCAGGCAGCAGGCTGACCGTGTGGATTGGATCGCTCGATCGCTGAGTTTCAGGGTCAAACGGGCGGATGGAGTCCACTTCATCATCAAAAAAATCGATGCGATAGGGGCTGCGGCTACCCATCGGAAACAGATCGAGCAAGGAACCACGGGCGGCAAACTCGCCGTGCTCGAGCACTTGATCTACCGCCACGTAGCCAGCGTTGGCTAATCGCGCTCGCAGCTGTTGCAAGTTAAGCCGTTGGCCTTTGGTGATCACCAAACTGTATTTATCAAGATACGCGCGCGGGGCGCAGCGCAGCATGAGGGTCGAGATGGGGGCGATCAGCACCCCTTTACTCATCTGCGGCAGCTGGTACAGGGTTTCAAGGCGCTGGGAAATAATGTCTTGATGGGGCGAAAAGGTATCGTAGGGCAGGGTTTCCCAATCGGGGAACAGTAACACCGGACACGGTTGGCTGTGTGATGAGGTGTTGGCCAACAAAAAATGTAACTCTTGCTCAAGGCGCAGGGCGCTCGGGGTGTCAGCGGTGATCAGCAGCACTGGCCCTTGGGTTTGGTGGGTGAGGCGAGCGGCGATAAGCGACAAGCTGCTGCCGACCAGTTGACCTAAGGTTAACTTTTGGCCCGCTTTGGCGGGTAAGGCGGGAAGTGTTATGGGCATTGTTCGATTCTTTTAACGTTGACGTGAGGTGTTGTTCATCGAGCTGAGCAGGCCTTGGGTGAACGCAACGGGGTCATCCGTTAGCGCAAGATCGTAAACAGGCCGCGGCAGATCAGCTGGTCGCAGGATCAACAAGGGGCACGAAAATGAGATAGCGTGAGCCGATAGGGCATCAATTGCGCACAAGAACGGGTACTGCATAGCGGCTATCCCTTGTTGTCATAGCGGGTTTCCCTTTATTATCCGGTATCTTATTTTGTTGGCAACGTACATATCCTTGAAGACTGGACTTTTTCAGCCCCTTTCGCTGGCCATCGGTCTGCGTTATGCCGGCTCGAAGCGCAGTAATCGCTTCGTCTCATTTATCTCGTTGTTCTCTACCTTTGGCATTGCGATTGGGGTTGCGGCCCTGATGGTGGTGATTTCGGTGATGAACGGTTTCGAAGGTCAGCTCAAAGGGCGCATCCTGGGTGTGATCCCCCATTTGGTGGTGACCAATCAGGCGGGTCGCATGAGCGCGCATCCTCCCGGGTTACCTGACTTAGCTAAATTGCCCCACGTGGTGGCAACCGCGCCGATGCTCGATAGCGAAGGGATGCTGCAAAGCCCAGGTCAGCTGACGGGGGTGAGTGTGCAGGGCATTGATCCTGCACTCTGGCCTAAAAATGACATCCTTCATAGCCAAATGCAGGGCGGGCGGCTCGATAGCTTACAAGCGGGCCAATACCACATTGTGTTAGGGCAGGGAGTGGCCCGTCGCCTCAATGTGTCTATTGGTGATCAGGTTCGACTGATCCTCACCGAAGGCACCCGTTTTACGCCGTTTGGCCGAGTCCCGGCCCAGCGTCTGTTTACGGTCTCAGGCATTTTTGGGGTCGGCGCTGATGTTGATAACCAAATTGCACTGATTGCACTAGGTGATGCCCAGCGCCTGCTACGGCTACCCACCGATATCATCGGCGGCATTCGGCTTTGGCTTGATGATCCCTTTGCCGTCGATGAGGTGATCAAAACGCCACTGCCCGATGGGCTGGAGTGGCAAGATTGGCGCCGCGAGCGGGGCGAGCTGTTCCAAGCGGTCGCGATGGAAAAACGGATGATGGGACTGATGCTAGTGCTGATCATTGCCGTGGCAACGTTCAATATTTTGTCGGCATTGGTGATGGTGGTCAGTGATAAAGAGGGCGAAGTGGCTATTTTGCGCACCATGGGGATGAGTGAGTCAGGGATCGTGAAGATTTTCATGGTACTTGGCGCCTCAAGTGGTGTGGTGGGGGCGCTGTTTGGGGGCGTGGTGGGCCTAGGATTATCGTTAGGGCTCAATCCACTACTCAATGCGGTGGGACTGAATCTCTATATGGCGGCAGGTGGCAGTGGTTTACCCATCATTGTTGACCCAACCCAGGTCATGGTTATCTTGCTTGGAGCCGTGCTGCTGAGCTTTAGTGCCACCTTGTATCCTGCTGTGCGTGCGGCGCGGGTCAAACCGGCTGAGGCATTACGTTATGAGTAGTGCTGTTAATCTTTCTTCTGTTGTGACTACTGTTGTTACTACCGGTGCAACTGCCGGCGTTGTTACCCAGGCAAGTGGAGCCCCTGTTATGAATGAAGCTGTATCCCCTGAACCACTGCTGCGCTGTCAGGCCATTAATCATCGGTTTAAAGAGGGCGAGTTAACGACCCAAGTACTCAAGGGGATTGATCTTTGCGTCGCCCCGGGTGAAATGCTCGCAGTAGTGGGCAGCTCTGGCTCTGGTAAGACCACCCTATTGCATATGATGGGGGCGTTAGATAACCCCACCAGTGGTGAAGTGCTATTTAAAGGGGAAAATATCCATCAATGGGATAGCCGCACCCAAGCGCGTTTTCGTAACCGTGAACTGGGCTTTATCTATCAATTTCACCATCTGCTAGCGGAGTTCAGTGCGCTGGAAAACGCGGCGATGCCGCTATTGATCGCCGGTGAATCAGTGGCAGTGGCCACTGAAAAAGCGACCCAAATGCTCGCGCGGGTTGGCTTGTCTCATCGCCTCAATCATCGTCCCTCGGAGCTCTCTGGTGGCGAACGTCAGCGGGTTGCGATAGCGAGAGCGCTGGTTAACAAGCCAAGCCTCGTATTGGCAGATGAGCCCACCGGTAACTTGGATCATGCCAGTGCTAAGGCGGTGTATGAGTTATTGTGCCAACTCAACCGTGAGCTCGGCACGGCGTTTGTGGTCGTGACCCATGATCTGAATTTGGCCGCTAAGCTTCATCGCCGGGTGACCTTGGTCAGCGGCATCATGACGGAGATTGCGTGATGTTTAAACCGCTGCCCCTTTTTTTGGGCCTGCGTTACAGCCGCTCCCGTCGCCGTAACGGCTTTATTGCCTTTATTTCTGCATCATCGCTAATTGGGATCGCCCTTGGGGTGATGGCGTTGATCTTAGGGCTGTCTGCCATGAATGGTTTTGAGCGCGAGCTCAAAGACCGAGTGCTGTCGGTGGTGCCCCAAGGGGAACTGGATGCTGTCGAGCAGCCATTGCCAGACTGGCCACGGCTGCGAGACTATTTACTGGCACAGCCGGGGGTGGATGCAGCTGCGCCGGTGATCCGCTTAAATGGCTTACTGGAGCACGGTGCGGCCCTTAAAGGGGTGCAATTGCGTGCGGTGCTGCCTGAGTTAGAGGCCAATTTGTCAGATGCTGACAAATATATGACGGGCAGTGGTTTTAGTGAGCTCAAAGCTGGCGGCCATGGGGTGATCTTGGGTAAAACCATTGCCGATAAACTCGGGGTTAAAGTGGGGGATCAGGTCGCCATATTACTGCCACAAGGGGGAGATAAGGCGGGCATTAAAAACCCACGCCGTGAAGCGCTGACCGTGGTTGGGCTGCTCGAGATAGGCGGTCAACTTGATGGGCTACTTGGCTTTATGCATCTAGCCGATGCCCAAGCGATCACCGGGATGGGCAGTGATGTTGAAGGTTTTAGCCTGCGGGTGAACGATGTGCTCAAAGCGCAATCGATCACGATGGCTGCTGCTGAGCACTTTCCTTACCATGTGTATATTCGCAGCTGGATGAACAGTCAGGGTTACCTCTATCAAGATATTCAGATGGTGCGAACCGTGATGTATGTGGTGATGCTGATGGTGGTGGCGGTAGCCTGCTTTAATATCGTCTCTACTTTGGTGATGGCGGTAAACGAGAAGCGCAGCGAGATAGCTATCCTGAAAACCATGGGGGCGAGCCCCGGCCAGATCAGGTTGACCTTTGTCATACAAGGCATGGTCAATGGGGTAGCAGGGGCACTGCTTGGGGCACTGCTTGGGGGACTGCTCTCTAGTAAGCTAACCCAAATCTTGAGCGTGATAGAGACCCTCATTGGTCATCGTTTTCTTAATCCTGATATCTATTTCATCGATTTTTTGCCGACCGAGTTACATATGCAGGATCTGCTGATCGTGACGGGTGCCGCCATCTTGATGAGTCTGCTTGCGACCCTCTATCCTGCTTGGCGGGCAAGTGGCTTGGTGCCATCACGGGAGTTAGCCCACTGATAACGAGGCATTTATCTGCCAGTCACTATTTGTTAGTCACTCTCTGTTAATCACTATCTGTTAATGACTAGCTGTTAATAAAAAAGTAGGGCCCGGCGATGAAGATCGACGGGCCCTGTTGTTATTAATAAATTGTTAGCGGGTGTTGTGCATAAATGAGTGGTGTTAAGTGGCAGAGGGCTAGTAGCCGTTGATCTCATCTAATGGCAAAGAGAAGCTCGCTACAAAGGTATCGATAAAATAGCGCATCTCTTCACTCATCCGTGCTTCGAGCATGGCATGGAGGCGTTTGCTTGCCGGTTCAAACTCTCGGTTGCCAGCGTTGATCTCCTCTAGACATTTGGTATATGCGCACAGGGTATCTGCATCTTTGACTAAGGTTGCCAGTTCGGCGTCTTGTGCCCCGGTATGCAGTAGCGGGCGAAAATCTTCCACCAGCTCAGCAGGCAACATCGCAAGTAGGCGCTGTTCTGCGGCCAACTCAATTTTTTTATATTCACGGGCAATTTCAGGATTGAAGTACTTCACCGGCGTGGGTAAATCGCCGGTCAATACTTCGCTGCTGTCGTGATAAAGAGCCATCACTGCGGCGCGGCAGGCATCAACGTTGCCACCAAATAGCCGGTTTTTAATGATGCCAAGGGCATGGGTCACCATGGCCACCTGCAAACTGTGCTCGGCAATGTTTTCGGGCTGAATGTTGCGCATCAGCGGCCAGCGATAAATGAGTTTCATACGGGCGAGATTGGCGAAAAAATGACTGGGTAACATGGAGGCCTCTACACGTTGCGATAACAGGACAATAAAAAAGGGCAGACCCTAGTCTGCCCTTTTTTTCATGAGAGGGCAGCGATGGCCCTGCTATTTTTTCTGGCTTAGCGAATATAGCGGCCAGATTCAGCCTCTTGGTTGGTCACAATCATCTGGCCGATAGGCGCAATGCTGATGAGGGCAAGCTTAAGGTGCTGGATCCCAAATGGGATACCGATAAGGGTGACAAAACAGGCCAGCGCTGAGAGAAGATGGCCAACAGCCAGCCAAAACCCGATCAGCACAAACCAGATAATGTTACCCACGAGCCCAAGGGCACCAGTGCCGATATCGCTATAACGGGTGACCGTTTGACGATTCACGGCCTGTTTACCAAATGGCCAGAAGGCAAAGGTACCGATGACAAAGCACGCGCGTCCCCAAGGAATGCCAATGAGCGAAATAAAGCAAAGTAGACCTGCTAGCCACCAGGCCAGGCCCATGAAGACACCGCCCAGTACAAACCAGATCAGATTGAACAAGAAGCGAAAAAAGGCCATGCGTGGAACTCCAGAAGATCAAATTGGCCGCCACCATAGCGAGGGAGGGCAGGGGACGCAATGCTTGTTTGGAACTATCGGTATTTAGTTCTGTCATTTGCACACTCTTTGTCGCAAGTGGCGATTAAATGGCTCATGTTGGCCCCAAAATGAGCAATAAATCAGCATCTAGCTAAAAAGCGTGGAACAAATACAAAATTATCGTCTCCAATGGTTGAAGTTATGGGCAACTCTCCCCATATATAGGCCAGTATTGCGGTAATTATGCTGACAGCTGCACTCTGTGGGGGATGTCTAGCTCGACTCAACTAACGAGCGCCGTTATAATGCCGCGTCATAAATTCTCATCACAAAGACATTTGTTGTCTTTATAAACAGGACGACTCCGGGCTTTGCCCTGGGGCAATAAAGGGTCAGCACACAGTGCTGAGTTGAACGAGGTAGAAGAATGCAAGTTTCTGTAGAGACAACCCAGGGTCTGGAACGCCGCCTTACCATTACCGTACCAGCTGCTACCGTTGACGCCGCTGTGCGTAAAGAATTGAATGGCCTGGCCAAAACTCGCCGTATCGACGGCTTTCGTCCTGGCAAAGCTCCTGTTGCCATCATCAAAAAGATGTTTGGTGCCATGGCTCACGCCCAGGTTGCTGATGAGCTGATGCAGAACAACTTCATCAAAGCCATCATCGAGCACAAGCTGAGCCCAGCCGGTGCCCCAACCATGGATCCTAAAGCGATTCAAGAAGGTCAGGATTTCGAATTCACTGCCACTTTTGAAGTGTATCCAGAGTTTGAAGTTGCCGGTCTTGAGTCCATCAAGGTTGAAAAGCCAGTGGCAACCGTGAAGGATACGGATCTGGCTAACATGATCGACACCCTGCGCAAGCAGCATGCAACATGGGCAGAAGTGGCCGTTGCCGCTGCCAATGAGATGCGTGTGACCCTCGATTTCGTCGGCTCTATCGACGGTGTTGAGTTTGACGGTGGTAAAGCTGACGGTTTCAACCTAGTGCTAGGTGCTGGCCGGATGATCCCAGGCTTTGAAGACGCCATCATGGGCAAGAAAGCGGGTGATGAGTTCACTATCGATGTGACCTTCCCAGCTGACTACCATGCTGAAAACCTCAAAGGCAAAGCGGCTAAGTTTGCATCTAAGCTGACCAAGGTTGAAGAGCAGGTTTTGCCTGAGCTGACTGAAGAGTTCGTTAAGCGTTTTGGCATCGACAGCGGCAACGTTGAAGAGCTAAAAGCTGAAGTGCGTAAAAACATGGAGCGCGAATTGGCGCAGGCGCTGAAAAACAGCGTGAAAGAGCAAGTGCTGAACGGTCTGGTTGAAGCCAACCTGATTGATTTGCCAAAAGCGGCCGTTGCGCAAGAGATTGATGCATTGCGTCAGCAAGCGCTGCAGCGTTTTGGTGGTTTCCAAGGCGGTAACGCACCTGAGTTGCCAGCAGAGCTGTTCCAAGCACAAGCTGAGCGTCGTGTACGCGTAGGTCTGCTGCTAGGCGACGTGATCCGTACCAACGAAATCAAGGCTGACGATGCGCGGGTAACCAGCATCATCGAAGCGATGGCCACCGCTTACGAAGATCCGAAGGAAGTGATTGAGCACTACCAGAAAAACGAGCAAATGCTAAATGGCGTTCGCAATTTGGCAGTAGAAGATCAAGCCATCGACCTGATCCTGTCTAAAGCGCAAGTGACTGAAAAAGAAGTTGCCTTTGACGATGTGATCAACAAGTCCGGTGTTGCTGCCTAAGAACATTTGACTTAAGGTCAAGACTGTTAAGTATAATGGCTCGTGTGATCTCCACTCGGGCCATTTTATTTTAGGGACAATGCCTTATGTATAAAAACTATAACGATGTAACAGAATCTCCACGCAATGCACTTATCCCGATGGTGGTAGAGCAAACGGCAAAAGGGGAGCGTTCCTACGACATCTATTCCCGTTTGCTGAAAGAGCGGGTGATTTTTCTAACCGGTCAGGTTGAAGATCATATGGCCAACCTCGTCGTTGCCCAGCTGCTGTTTCTTGAGTCTGAAAATCCAGACAAAGACATCTACATCTATATCAACTCACCGGGTGGGTCGGTCACCGCAGGCATGTCTATTTATGACACCATGCAGTTTATCAAGCCCGATGTCAGCACGATTTGCATGGGGCAGGCGTGTTCTATGGGCGCGTTCTTGCTGGCAGCAGGTGCTAAGGGCAAGCGTTTTTGTCTGCCAAGTGCCCGGGTAATGATCCATCAGCCGCTGGGTGGTTTCCAAGGTCAGGCATCAGATATCCAGATCCATGCTCAGGAGATCTTAAAGATCAAAAATACCCTGAACGATCGTCTGGCATTTCATACCGGTCAAGATCTCGCTAACATTGAGCGCGATACCGATCGTGACAATTTCATGTCCGCCGAGCAGGCTGTCGCCTATGGCTTGGTAGACGGTATGCTGAGCCAGCGTAGCTGAGCCGCCTGCTTCGGTCTGTTGCCCATGCAATAGGCCGATCAATCCTCTATTGATAAAACGAGGTTGCTGAATGACAGATAAACGCAAGGGTGAGGGTGACAAGCTGCTTTATTGTTCTTTTTGCGGCAAAAGCCAGCATGAAGTGCGTAAGCTGATCGCTGGCCCTTCCGTCTACGTGTGTGATGAGTGTGTTGAGTTATGCAACGACATCATCCGCGAAGAGATCAGTGAAATATCGCCAAAGGGTGACGGTAGCGAGCTACCCACTCCTCATCAGATCCGTGCTCATCTCGATGATTATGTGATTGGGCAAAATCATGCCAAGAAGGTGTTGGCTGTTGCGGTTTACAACCATTACAAGCGCCTGCGTAATAGCGGCGAAAACAGTGGTGTAGAGCTTGGCAAGTCCAACATTTTGCTGATAGGCCCAACCGGTAGCGGTAAAACCTTATTGGCAGAAACCCTCGCGCGGCTGCTCGATGTGCCATTTACCATGGCCGACGCCACGACCTTGACCGAAGCCGGTTATGTGGGTGAAGACGTTGAGAACATCATCCAGAAGCTGCTGCAAAAGTGTGACTATGACGTAGAAAAGGCCCAGCGTGGCATTGTCTACATTGACGAAATCGATAAGATTTCTCGTAAGTCAGACAACCCTTCTATTACCCGCGATGTATCCGGGGAAGGGGTTCAGCAGGCACTGCTCAAGCTAATTGAAGGCACCATAGCGTCAGTGCCACCGCAAGGTGGTCGCAAGCATCCACAACAAGAGTTTTTGCAGGTCGATACCTCTAAAATCCTCTTTATCTGTGGTGGCGCATTTGCTGGATTGGATAAAGTGATTGAGCAGCGTTCAGTCAAGGGAACCGGTATCGGGTTTAATGCTGAGGTGAAATCTAAAGATTCCAAAGCAACCTTGAGTGAGAACTTTGCCAAAGTAGAGCCAGAAGATCTGATCAAATTTGGTTTGATCCCTGAGTTCATTGGCCGGCTGCCTGTGGTTGCAACGCTCACCGAGTTAGATGAAGCTGCGCTTATCCAAATCCTTAAGCAGCCGAAAAACGCACTGACTAAACAGTATGCTGCGTTGTTTGATCTCGAAGGGGTTGAGCTTGAGTTTCAAGACGATGCACTCAATGCGATTGCTCGCAAAGCGATGGAACGTAAAACCGGCGCTCGCGGGCTACGGTCTATCGTAGAGGCGGTGTTGCTTGATACCATGTATGACCTTCCTTCATTAGAAGGTGTCAGCAAGGTTGTGGTTGATGAAAACGTAATTAAAGGGGACGCAGTGCCCTTAATGATCTACGAAAAATCAGAGACCCAAGTGGCTGGTACAGAGTAAATGTTTGATTTTTAATCAAATGAAAGGGGCTTTTGGCCCCTTTCATGCATTTTACCGCTTCGGCGATTGAATCTCATCTCTGCGCCCCCATATACTCTGCCAAGCGCTTTGCCAACGGTATAACAAGCCGAGAGGACATATATGAACCTAGAGCGTTCAGAACGCATCGAGATTCCCGTCCTGCCTCTTCGTGACGTGGTGGTTTATCCCCACATGGTCATTCCACTCTTTGTGGGGCGGGAAAAATCAATTCGCTGTCTAGAAGCAGCCATGGAGCAGGACAAAAAAGTACTGCTGGTGGCTCAGAAGGACGCATCAACCGATGAACCGACGGTCGACGAGATCTTTAGTGTGGGTACCGTCGCCAATATTTTGCAGATGCTCAAACTGCCAGATGGCACCGTTAAGGTACTGGTAGAGGGGGGGCAACGAGCCCGCTTAGAGCGAATGATCGATGATCACGCGTTCTTCATGGGTGAGGCGCAATATATTGCGGCGAGCACCATTGAAGAGAAAGATCAAGATGTGCTAGTACGCACCGCCATCGGTCAGTTTGAAGGCTACATCAAGTTAAATAAAAAGATCCCACCAGAGGTTCTGACCTCGATTTCGGCGATCGATGATGCAGCACGGCTGGCCGATACCATGGCTGCCCACATGCCGCTCAAGCTTGAAGATAAGCAAAAAGTGCTCGAAATCGTCTCAGTGAGTGAGCGAATCGAGTTTTTGATGGCGATGATGGAGTCTGAAATTGACCTGCTACAGGTTGAAAAGCGGATCCGTTCACGCGTCAAAAAGCAGATGGAGAAGAGCCAGCGCGAGTATTACCTCAACGAGCAGATGAAAGCCATTCAAAAAGAGTTGGGTGAGCTTGAAGATAGCCCGGACGAATTTGAAGCGCTCCATCGCAAAATTGAAGAGGCAGGCATGCCGGCTGAGGCCCGTGAAAAGGCGTTAGCTGAGCTTGCTAAGCTAAAGATGATGTCCCCGATGTCTGCTGAAGCCTCCGTCGTTCGCAGTTATGTGGATTGGATGGTGCAGGTGCCATGGCGTGCACGCTCTAAGGTCAAAAAAGATCTAGGCAAGGCGCAAGAGTTGTTAGATGCCGATCACTATGGCCTTGAGAAGGTCAAGGATCGGATTCTTGAGTATCTGGCGGTACAGGCGCGGGTTAACAAACTTAAGGGACCTATCTTGTGTTTGGTGGGGCCTCCTGGTGTAGGTAAAACCTCGCTAGGCCAATCCATCGCGAAAGCGACGGGCCGCAAATATGTGCGGATGGCCCTTGGCGGGGTGCGTGACGAAGCGGAAATTCGCGGTCACCGCCGAACCTACATTGGTTCTATGCCGGGTAAGTTAATCCAAAAAATGGCCAAAGTCGGGGTGAAAAACCCGCTGTTCTTGCTCGATGAAATCGATAAGATGAGCTCGGATATGCGTGGCGATCCTGCTTCTGCCTTGCTAGAAGTGCTTGATCCAGAACAGAACAACAGCTTTAACGATCACTATTTGGAAGTGGATTATGACCTGTCGGACGTCATGTTCGTGGCCACCTCTAACTCCATGAACATTCCGGGTCCTTTGCTGGATCGGATGGAAGTGATCCGTTTGTCTGGTTATACCGAAGATGAGAAGCTCAACATTGCTAAGCAGCATTTGGCCGCGAAGCAGATCCAGCGCAATGGCTTGAAAGCATCCGAGATAACTATCGAGGATTCTGCATTGGTTGGGGTTATCCGCTACTACACCCGCGAGGCGGGCGTGCGAAGTCTGGAGCGAGAAATCTCTAAGATCTGTCGCAAAGCGGTTAAGCGCATCTTGCTAGATAAGAGCATCAAGCATATTCAGGTTAATCAGGAGAACCTCAAAGAGTTCCTTGGGGTACAGCGTTTTGATTACGGCAAAGCCGCTGATCAAAACCAAGTTGGGCAGGTGTGTGGTTTGGCGTGGACGGAAGTGGGGGGCGAGCTGCTCACCATCGAAACCACCAGTATGCCAGGCAAGGGCAAGCTTACCTACACCGGTTCTCTTGGGGATGTGATGCAAGAGTCCATCCAAGCGGCGATGACGGTCGTGCGGGCCCGTGCTGAAAAGCTGCGCATCAATGCCGATTTTTACGAAAAACGGGATATCCACGTTCACGTGCCAGAAGGGGCCACCCCTAAAGATGGGCCGAGTGCCGGTATTGCGATGTGCACCGCGCTGGTCTCAAGCTTGACCGGAAACCCGGTGCGCGCCGATGTAGCGATGACCGGTGAAATCACCTTGCGCGGTGAAGTGCTACCCATAGGGGGCCTTAAAGAGAAATTGTTAGCGGCCCATCGCGGCGGTATCAAGCGAGTGCTAATCCCAAAAGAGAACGAGCGCGACCTTGAAGAGATCCCTGCTAACGTCAAACAAGACCTTGAAATTTATCCGGTTCGCTGGATTGACGAGGTATTAGAGTTGGCATTACAGGACAATCCGCAGGGCTTTGAGCGCGTTTCTGTCGTGTAAATGTTGATGCGCCGCAAATTTGGTGCATTCGATGGGTGGTTAAGGCTTGCAAGCCGTGGGTAACGGCAGTAGCCTTGACCACCGATCGGGTACTCATGATGAGTCGCAATGCGTTATGTGGCGCGGGCTTGCGTCAGATCGTAAGTTGCAACTGCTCAGGAGGCTTGCTGTAAAACCTCCATTTGTTGTGGCCAGGGAAATCGACGTCGCAGCAGCATTTGATAAAAGGGGAATTTAAGAGTGAATAAATCTCAACTGATTGACAAGATTGCAGATGGTGCTGATATCTCCAAGGCGGCCGCTGGCCGTGCGTTGGATGCCTTTATTGAGACAGTAGGTGAAGCGCTCAAAGAGGGCGACCAGGTTGCGCTAGTTGGTTTTGGTACTTTTGCCGTGCGCGAACGCGCTGCCCGCTCAGGCCGTAACCCACAAACTGGCGAGACCATCGAAATCGCTGCCGGTAAAGTGCCTGCCTTCAAAGCCGGTAAGGCTCTGAAAGACGCGGTCAACTAAGCCGGGCGCTGATCTTCCTCGGCAACCGTCCTTGGTCGCAGACCAGACAAGTTAGAGAGTTTACTCTCATACTGATTGACCAAGGCGCATCGCAATCGGTGCGCCTTTTTACTATTTACGCCCATCGAGTTCGGAGCAAAGTACAAACATGATGTTGGATAAACTACGCGAAGGGGCGCAGGGTAAGGTAGCCAAGGTTATCTTGGGCCTGATCATTCTCTCTTTTGCTTTAGCTGGTGTAGGTAGTTACCTCAACGGCCCTGCCCGTACTTCTCCTGCCACTGTTAATGGCACTGAGATCAGTGCTGCGGCGTTGGAAAATGCTTACCGCAATGAGCGCGCTAGAATGGAGTCCCAAATGGGAGAATCATTCAGCCAGCTAGCGGCTAACCCGGAATACATGAAACAGTTTCGCCGTGGCGTGCTGGATCAGTTAATAGATCAAGCCTTGCTTGACAGCAAAGCGCGTGAACTTGGCCTGCGGGTCAGTGATGAACAGATCAAGCAAGCCATTGTGGCGATGCCTGAATTTGCCGAAAACGGTAAGTTTAACAATGATCGCTACTTGCAGCTGATCCGCCGCGCAGGCATGACCCCTGAGATGTTCAGTGAGTCGTTGCGTCAAGACATGATCCGTCAACAGTTGACGAGTGCGCTGCTTGGCACTGAGTTTGCACTCAATGGCGAGGCACTGCAGCTTGATAAGCTAGTAAACCAAACCCGTGATCTGCGTCTGGTGCGTTTAGTGGCAGCCAACTATGCCGGTGACGTTCAGGTATCTGATACCGACATTGAGCAATATTACAAGACCAATAGTCCTCGCTTTATGAATGGCGAGCAGGTCAAGGTTGACTATCTGTTGCTTGATGCTGCCGCGCTTGCCAAAAATATCAAGGTCACCGAACAAGATGCCCAAGATTATTACGATCAACATCAGGACCAATTCCAGCGTGCTGAGCGTCGTCATGTAGCCCATATCTTGATCCCATTTGGTAAAGATCAAGCAGCAGCTGAGAAAAAAGCAGAAGCGGTGCTCGCACAAGCAAAAGGGGGGGAAGATTTTGCCGCTCTTGCTACGGCTAACTCGTCTGATACTTTTTCTGCCAAGAAGGGGGGGGAGCTGGACTGGTTTGAACAAGGGGTGATGGATCCTGCGTTTGAGAAGGCCGCCTTTGCGTTGAACAAAGCAGGGGATCTCTCTGCGGTGGTTAAAACCCCGTTTGGTTTTCATATTATCAAGCTGCTTGCGGTTGAGCCTGCTCAGACCAAGGCATTTGCTGATGTGAAAGCCGAGACCATCACCCGCCTGCAAGCTGACAAGGCCAAAGAGTCATTCTTTGCTGAGCAGCAGAAGATGGCAGATAACAGCTTTGAAAATCCAGACTCGCTGGACTTGACCGCAGATGCCATGGGGATGAAGGTTCAATCTACCGATTACTTCAACCAAGCCAATGTGCCTGCGCCGCTTAACGATCCTAAAGTGCTTGCTTTAGCGTTCTCTGAGCAGCTGCGTGATGACAACACCAACTCTGATGTGATTGAGTTAGGTGATGGCAAAGCGTTGGTGCTGCACATTACTGGCCATCGTCCTAAAGCAGTTAAACCGCTGGCGGAAGTGAAAGAGCAAGTGATCGCAGCCATCAAGCATGATAAGGCGAGTGAAGTCGCCCGAGGCAAGGCGCAAGGGCTGGTTGATAGACTCAAAGCTGGCGAAGATATTCAGCCTGAGCTTACTGCTCTGGGTCTGACTATTGACAACCATAAAGGGGTGAGCCGTTTTGATCGCGCAATGGATCCAAACTTGGTGAACCAAGCCTTTAGCTTGCCTCATCCTAAGGATGGCAAGCCAAGCGTGGCGATGGTCACGGAAGGCAATGGTAATCGTGTGGTTGAGATCCTAGATAAGGTTAACGTGCCCACAGCGCCATCTAAGATGGTCAGTATGCTGCAGGGGCAACTTGCGCAAGGCAAGACGCAGGCGGACTACAAGTCGCTGCTCACTGAGCTGCGTAAAACTGCTAAGGTTGAGTACTTTACTGACCAAGAGGCAAGTGCCGAGTGATTGGCTAGTGCATCTTATTAAAAACGGCTCCTTGATGGAGCCGTTTTTTTTATCGCGATTATTTTATCTCTCGCACGTTATCTATAGTTATGCGCCATCTGCCAAGATGGCAGTTCCTGTAGTGATGCGATGCAAAGAGATCTTAATCTGCCTACTAACTCATCGTTAGCAGATGTTGTTAGCTGGGATAGCCAGCAGATAGGCGATAAAAAACCGGCGTTAAGCCGGTTTTTTGGGAACAGCAAGTAACAAGCAGAAGTGTTAAGCCACACCCTGGGTGCGCAGATAATCTTCGTAGCTACCGCCGAAATCGCGGATGCCATTTTCGCTCAGCTCAACGATGCGCGTCGCCAAAGAGGAGACAAATTCACGGTCGTGAGAGACAAAGATCAGGGTGCCTTTGTACATTTCTAGCGCCATGTTCAAGGATTCGATAGATTCCATGTCCAAGTGGTTAGTTGGCTCATCCATGATCAGGATGTTAGGACGTTGCATCATCAGCTTACCAAACAGCATCCGACCTTGTTCACCACCAGAGAGCACCTTAACCGGCTTTTTGATATCGTCTTGGGTGAACAGCAACCGACCGAGAATAGAGCGAACAGCTTGCTCATCTTCGTTCTCTTGTTTCCATTGGGCCATCCAATCGAATACATTAAGGTTGGTGTCAAAATCTTCAGCGTGATCTTGAGCGTAATAGCCAATTTGAGCATTTTCAGACCATTTAATCACACCCGCATCTGGCGTTAAATCGCCAACGAGGGTTTTGATTAAGGTCGATTTACCGATACCGTTGGTACCCAAAATTGCGACCTTTTCACCCACTTCCAACATCATATTGAGGCCCTTGAACAGTGGACCTTCGCCGTAGCCTTTGGCTACGCCTTCGATTTCTAAGATGTTGCGATAGAGCTTCTTCTCGAGTTCAAAACGAATGAAGGGGTTCTGACGGCTTGATACCTTCACCTCTTCAATTTTGATCTTGTCGATCTGCTTGAGGCGAGAGGTTGCCTGGCTAGATTTTGATGCGTTAGCACTAAAACGCGAGACGAAAGATTGCAGATCGGCGATCTGGGCTTTTTTCTTGGCGTTATCAGAGATCAGGCGCTCACGAGCTTGGGTTGCCGCCGTCATGTAGTCGTCGTAGTTGCCAGGATATACCCGCAATTCGCCGTAATCTAAGTCTGCCATATGGGTACAGACCGAGTTTAGGAAGTGACGGTCGTGGGAGATGATGATCATGGTACTTTCACGATCGTTGAGCACTTGCTCTAACCAGCGAATGGTATTGATGTCCAAGTTGTTGGTCGGCTCATCTAGCAGCAAGATATCAGGGTTTGAGAACAACGCCTGTGCCAGTAGCACCCGCAATTTCCAGCCCGGTGCAACTTCGCTCATTGGGCCACTGTGCTGTTCGATAGGAATACCAGCACCTAGCAGCAACTGGCCTGCTCGGGCTTCTGCGGTGTAACCATCATATTCAGCAACCAATCCTTCCAGTTCAGCCGCTTTCATATAGTCATCATCGGTCGCTTCGAGGTTGGCATAAATGGCATCACGTTCAGCGATGGCTGCCCATAACTCGCCGTGGCCCATCATGACCACATCTAGCACCCGGGTATCTTCGTAGGCGAATTGGTCCTGACGCAGCTTACCTATCCGCTCGTTGACGTCGAGGCTTACATTACCGCCGCTGGGCTCAAGGTCGCCGCCGAGGATCTTCATAAAGGTGGACTTGCCACAGCCGTTGGCGCCAATAAGGCCATAGCGGTTGCCGCCGCCAAACTTGACGTTGATATTCTCAAACAGCGGCTTAGCGCCGAATTGCATGGTGATGTTATTGCTGCTTAACAAGATGAGTGTCCCGGTTGATCTATCAAATGGCGCGCATTATGGCACATAACTGTCGAAAGTTTTAGCAAGAACTGTGATCGAGATCAGTCAGCGCTAAGGGTCATTTAGGGGAGGTTGCCATACAAAAATCGATTCGAAAGAGGCATCGATGAGCGGTGATATGACGCAAGTTCAAGTACTAAAGATGGTGGTAGGTGAAGAGATATCCGAAAAGAGAGTAAAAAGAGGCGTTGTTTCCTAAATCGATGCAGCTTAATGGAGCCAATTGAAAACCCAGTGATCTGATCACCACCATCCCCTTCAAGTCTGCATCATGGGTAAAGCGCTTCACCCCATCACCAATTGGCCTCAATACAACAGGTCTCTGATCAACCGTGGCTCTCTCACTTTCTGGGTTGATGCCGAGGCCATGGATAACTGGTTTCACCAAGACCATCACGGAAAACGGGGACCCAGCCAGCTCTACACCGACCAGAGCATCTGTACCTTTCTGATGCTCAAAGGGATTTTCAACCTCACGCTGCGAGCCACTCAGGGGCTACTCGACTCCTTGTTCGAGCTGATGAATGTGCCGCTGTGTGCCCCAGATTACAGTTGTGTCAGCAAGCGCGCACGCACAGTGAAGGTGGCCTATCGGTAGCCCCCTAAGGGGCGTATTACCGACCTGGTTATCGACTCGACGGGTCTGAACGTGTTTGGTGAAGGCGAGTGGAAAGTCAGAAAACACGACGCTGAGAAACGTCGAGGCTAGCGCAAGTTGCATCTAGCGGTAGAGCCGGTGACTCACGATATCGTGGCGGCAGAAGTATCGCTGGAGAATGTGCATGACGCAGAGGTGTTGCCGACCTTACTCAATCCGCTGCGTCGCAAGCTGGGGCGTGTTTACGCGGATGGCGCCTATGACAGCAAAGCCAGCCATCGGTTGATTGCGCGTAAAGGGGCGACGGAGTGTACCCCGCCTCGCAAGAATGCAGGGCTATGGAAAAAGGGACATCCGAGAAATGAGGCCGTGCAGGTGATGCACAAGGAAGGGCTGGCGCACTGGAAGAAGACCTCGGGGTATCACCGTCGTTCGCTGGCAGAGATGGCGATGTATCGGTTTAAGCAGTTGCTGACGGGGAAAATCAGTGTGCGTAACTACAACGGGCAAGTGGGAGAAGTGATGGCGTATGTGAGCGCGATAAACAAACTGAACACCCTTGGTCTGCCTGTAAGAAAGCCCAGAGTGTAGCGGTCA
>JBOFTS010000041.1:0-2861 GCA_051652185.1 Aeromonas sp. | reverse complement strand
CATGAAAAAGCGCCGTCCTCATATTGTCCCATTATCCCAGCAGGCCATTGATGTAATTCTCCAGCTACAGCCAATTACTGGTCGCTACCCTTTAGTCTTTATTGGTAGAAATGATCATAGTAAGCCTATTAGTAAAGAGAGTGTGAATCAGGTTATTGAGCTTTTAGGATATAAAGGTCGAACGACAGGACATGGCTTTAGACACACAATGTCAATCAGCGTTGAATTTTGACCAGCAAACAGCGTCGAATATTGATCAGGGGTCAGGCCCTTTTTTTGCGTGATTTAAAACGATAGGAATCGTTTCCCGTTTCTAATATCTCGCAGTGATGCGTTACCCTGTCCAACAGCGCTGTTGTCATCTTCGCATCGCCGAAAACACTCACCCATTCCCCAAAATTCAGATTGGTTGTGATGATCAACGAGCTCTTTTCGTACAACTGACTTATCAGATGGAACAAGAGTGCACCTCCCGAACCAGGGAATGGCAGGTAACCCAGTTCATCTAAGATCACAACATCTATTGCCATCAGTTGTCGGGCCAAATTACCTACTTTTCCTGCCAGCTTCTCTTTTTCTAACTGGTTGACCAGGTCTACTGCGTTGTAAAAACGCACCCTCTTACCTTGTTCTATTGCTGCTACCCCTAGTGCTGTCGCCAGATGGGTTTTACCTGTTCCTGTCCCTCCCACTAAAATGAGATTGCAGGCTGACTCTAGGTATTCTCCTGACGCCAACTGCCCGATGTGCGCCGCTAATAATGGACTTTCCTGCCATTCAAAGTTTGTCAGGTCACGGTGATGTGGAAAGCGTGCCGATTTCATTTGATAGCGTAAACTTCGAACATGGCGGTCCGCCTGCTCTGCGTCCAGCAATTTTAGCAACATCCCTTCATTTGACACCGGCTGACGTCCTGCCTCAGCCCGCAGCTCGCTCCAGGCCTCCGCCATACCATAAAGTTTCAACGCCTTCAGCCGCGACAGATTATCTTCAGACATAGTTCACCTCCAGCAGGCTGTCATAACGGGTGCAGTCCGCCAGCGGTTCGGTAAGTAAACGTAAATAGTCAGGGACGTCCAGCGACAGGCTGCGGGGCGGCTCAATTAATCGCCGAAGCTCGTTGAGGATCACCGCCGCGCTGGGTTTGCCGTATTCCAGCGCTAACTGGCAAGCCACATCCAGCGCCTCCAGTCCGGCGTCACGGGCGCCCAGCAGGATATCAGCAAAAGCACGATCCCCCTTTGGCTGGGCAAGTAAGGTCTGGCGAACACTTTCAATGGACGGGGGAAGGACCCAGTTAACGAACGGCGTACCGTGGCGCAGAGCGCCCGGCTTAGTCTCCAGAATGGGCAAGTAATGCCAGGGATCACAGAAAACCTGATCGCGTCCAAAAACGCGGGCGTGACAGGCTATTTCCAACCCCTCAGCAACGATCCGGACACGCTCCGCACTCAGCTTTACCGAAATAATCTTACCCGCCCACGCGGCCGGCACGCTGTAGCGGTTGCGATCTATAGTGATTAAGCAGGTGCTGGAAGCCCGCATGAGCTGTTCTACATAGCTGTCGAACGGCATAGATACTGGGTTTAAGGCCAATTTTTCATCCTGCATGGCATCAGCAATCGTTTCTGCCCGTTGCGGATGGCGACGTGAGGTTAGCTCCCTGCAGCGTTGAGCCAGCCACGCATTGAGCCCGATAAAATCTGCGAAGTGGGGCGTTGGAGTGAAAAGCCACTCACGGATATTACCCACCTGATTTTCGACCTGACCTTTTTCCCAGCCGGATGCTGGAGTGCAGGCCACGGGCTCGAACAAATAATGGTTGGCAAGCGTCATAAAACGGCCGTTGAAGCGGCGTGATTTTCCGGCAAACACGGTCTGGACTACGGTCTTGAGATTATCGTAAATCATCTTGTGGGGAACCCCTCCGAAGAAAGTAAAGGCTTTTACGTGGGCGTCGAGGACCATTTCCTGAGTTTCGCGGGGATAGGCAATGACGAACATCTGACGGCTGTAGGCCAGACGGAAATGGGCCAGTTTAATGGTCTGGGAAATACCACCGAGAACAACGTGTTCGTAGCTCCAGTCAAATTGTCCGACGTCGCCGGGAGCAAAGGAGAGAGGGACAAAAGCCTGTGTCAGTTTACTGGGGTTACGGCTTGCCTTGTAGATTTTGACATGTCGCTGGATACTGTCGTAGGCGCCGTGATATCCCTCATTTTGCAGACCTTCGAATAACCGGCGTGAAGTCCGCCGCCGGGGTTTTGGAAGGCGTTGGTCGTGTTCTAACCATTTATCCAGAATATCGAGGAAAGGGCCTAACTGGGGTTTGTGTTGGCGTTGCCGCTGGTATCCGGGCTCATCGGAAGTGTTGATATATTTTTTGACGGTATTACGGGACAAGTTGAGAGAGCGAGCGATAGCACTGATGCTTTCGCCGTTGATGAGATGTCGGCGGCGGATCTTGGCAATAGTTTCCATAATAAGCATTCCAGGTTACTCCCCCGAAAAGGAGGAGTGTGACACACACCCGGGGTGGTCAAAATTGGACGCTGATCACCCCGGAAACCTGCTCACTTTTGCACGCTGTTTTACACCGTATCCGTAAAAACTACACGCATGCGCTATATCTCATTGATTCCACCAGTTTTACTCTGAAGGGCCGATATTTTGACCCATGGACGCGTTTATCTCGAAACGGCTTTACCCAAGGGATTAAACTGCATTTACTCTATAACGCTAATGTTTCATCACCGGTTGATTGTTCATTTACGCACGCAAACGTGAACGATTTGACTGAAGGGATGAAGCTCAATCTCGAAGAATATGCCACTTACGTTTTCGATAAAGGTTACTGTGAC
>JBOFTS010000040.1:0-3273 GCA_051652185.1 Aeromonas sp. | reverse complement strand
CATGATGCCTCCCTCTTTTTATTGCATGCCAGTCAGGGCAAGGGTTGGAGCCAAATTGACTCTTTAATCATGGAGCTACTTTTGATATTCAATATCTCGAATATTTAGTCATAAAAGTGCTTAACTGACTGGCATTACGCTCTGTGAGCGGGGCTTTTGCATTTAGAAAGCGAAGAGGTATCAGGCTTTCCAAGCTTTCCAGGTATTGATCAGGCCGTTGGTGGAGCAGTCGTGACTGGTGACAGCCTCAGTGGTATTGAGTTCTGGCAAGATCTGGTTGGCTAGCTGTTTACCTAGCTCCACACCCCACTGATCGAAGGAGAAGATGTTCCAGATTGCGCCCTGCACGAAGATCTTGTGCTCGTACATAGCGATCAGGGAGCCCAATGTTTTCGGGGTCAAACTCTTGAACAGGATGGAGTTGGTTGGGCGGTTGCCTTCAAACACTTTGAACGGTACCAAATCTTTGATCTGCTCGAGGGTTTTGCCTGTAGCCAAGAACTCGGCTTCGACCTGTTCTTTGCTCTTACCGAAGGCCAATGCTTCAGTTTGCGCAAAAAAGTTAGCTAGCAGCTTTGGATGGTGGTCGCCGATCGGATTGTGGCTGATGGCTGGCGCCAGGAAGTCACAGGGGATGAGTTTAGTGCCCTGGTGGATCAGCTGGTAGAACGCATGCTGACCGTTGGTGCCTGGCTCACCCCAGATGATGGGGCCAGTCTGGTAATCAACCTTGTTACCACTGCGATCTACATGCTTACCGTTCGATTCCATGTTGCCTTGCTGGAAGTAGGCAGGGAAGCGGTGCATGTACTGATCGTACGGTAGAATGGCTTCGGACTCGGCGCCGTAGAAGTTGTTGTACCACAGACCAATCAGTGCCAGCAGCACCGGCACGTTCTGCTCATAAGAGGCAGTGGCGAAGTGCATGTCCATCTCGAAGGCGCCTTGCAGCAGGGCTTCGAAGTGCTCGAAACCGACAGACAGGGCGATGGGCATGCCGATGGCTGACCAAGAGGAGTAACGACCACCCACCCAGTCCCAGAATTCGAACATATTGTTGGTATCGATACCGAACTCGGCCACGGATTTACCGTTAGTGGAGAGCGCAGCGAAGTGCTTGGCAACGTGAGCCTTGTCACCGGCGATGTTGATGAACCAATCGCGGGCAGTCAGAGCGTTGGTCATGGTCTCCTGGGTGGTGAAGGTCTTGGAGGCCACCAGGAACAGGGTGGTTTCCGGATCGATCTTCTTCAGGGTCTCGGCGATGTGGGTGCCATCGACGTTGGAGACGAAGTGCATCTGCAGGTGGTTTTTGTAAGGACGCAACGCTTCGGTGATCATTACCGGGCCCAGATCAGAGCCACCGATACCGATGTTGACCACGTGCTGGATCGCTTTGCCGGTGTAGCCTTTCCACTCGCCGGAGATAATCTTCTCGCAGAAGCCCTTCATCTTGGCCAGTACGGCGTTCACTTCTGGCATCACGTCCTTGCCATCGCACTCGATGGGGCGGTCGGAGCGGTTGCGCAAGGCCACGTGCAGGACAGAGCGACCTTCGGTCATGTTGATCTTCTCGCCATTGAACATGGCATCGATCGCGCTGCGAAGATCGGTCTCTTTGGCCAGATTAACCAGCAACGTGAGGGTTTCTTCGGTGATCAGGTTCTTTGAGTAGTCGACTAAAATGTCGCCGCCAAAGGTAAGGGAAAATTTGTTAAAACGCGCAGGATCTTGGCTAAATAGCGTTTTGAGCTGCATCTCTTTGTATGTAGAAAAGTGAGCTTCTAATGCCTGCCAAGCTTGGGTTTTGGTTGGATTAATGTTTTTCATAGGGTTCCTGAAATGCCAAGTTATGTTTGGGCCTTGCAGGCAAGAGCAAGACCCGCCAAATTTTATTGTCCGAGCATTATAGCGAGCCGATGGGGCGGCCGGTGCAACAGATTTTACCGATTGTCTTTTACCGCAATGGGTTACTGCAGGGATCATATAACGAGAAGATTGGGATTATGAGTCACGAAAGCAAGGCAGATCTTGCGCTTGCTCATGATTGGGGCCAACCCAGGGGCCTAATGTGACGTTTATCTTGTTGGTTTATTGAGTGTGGTGATGAGCTACAAACAACAATGCCAACCCGAGGGTTGGCATTGTTAGTCGCAGTTAACCGCGATTAGGCTTGCGATTTTTGCATATGCATCACCATTTGTGGGAAGGGGATCTCGATACCTTCCGCATCAAAGGTCAGTTTTACTTTCTCGTGAAAATCAAACCACACCCCCCAGTAATCCCCCGTTTTAACCCAGGGACGCACCACGATATTGACGCAAGAGTCTGCCAGCGCACTAACGGCAATGGTCACTGCGGGATCTTTTAGGATACGGGGCTCTTCGTTTACCAGCCGCTCGAGGATCTGCTTAGCTTTGCGTAGATCGCAGCCATACCCGATGCCAAAGGTCATATCGACTCGGCGAGTATCCATGCGCGAATAGTTAACGATAGTGCCATTAAGGATGGCGGAGTTTGGTACTACCACCATTTTATTGTCTGCGGAGGTGAGCACAGTGGTAAAGAGTTGTACTGATTGCACCGCACCAGCACTACCCGCAACTTCAATAAATTCACCCGCTTTGATAGGGCGGAAGATAATCAGCAGAAAACCAGCTGCAAAGTTGGAGAGTGAACCTTGCAAAGCAAGGCCGATAGCAAGGCCTGCTGCACCGATAATGGCGACGAAGGAGGCAGTTTGAACCCCGACGCGGCCGAGCGCAGCGATGACCACAAATACCAAGATGGCGTATTTGAGGATGCTACCGATAAAGTGGGTAATGGTGAGATCTAGTTTGCGAGCTTGCATCACTTTGACCACGCCACTGCTGATCAAATTGGCAGCAATATAACCGATCAGTAGGGTCAGCAGGGCCGCTGCAATGTTCACGCCATATTCGATCAGCAGTCCCTGATTGTTGATTAGCCAGGTATGAGCTTCAGTAATGATTGCGGGTTCCATAAGAGGTCCTGTCAGCGTCTAAAGGTTTATCGTGTCTAAATTTCATATTGCAGCGCGACAGCTCGGGTCGCAACTGGCTGGGTATTTGTGCCATAAATGGCAGATAAAAAAAAGCAGGGAGGCATTGGCCTAATGCAAGTCAGTTAAGAAAATTTGAGTCCCAACCCGCGGGGTATAAGGGCTAACGAGTGAGGGAGGCATGATGCCTCCCTCTTTTTATTGCATGCCAGTCAGGGCAAGGGTTGGAGCCAAATTGACTCTTTAATCAT
>JBOFTS010000039.1:0-3309 GCA_051652185.1 Aeromonas sp. | reverse complement strand
AATCAGTGGCGGTGTGGACGGGACTCGAACCCGCGACCCCCGGCGTGACAGGCCGGTATTCTAACCAACTGAACTACCACACCACCGATTCTGTTGCTCACCCGCTTGCGCAGATGACTAAATTTGATGCCTGGCAGTTCCCTACTCTCGCATGGGGAGACCCCACACTACCATCGGCGCTACGGCGTTTCACTGCTGAGTTCGGCATGGGGTCAGGTGGGACCACCGCGCTATCGCCGCCAGGCAAATTCTTCTATTCGTCTACATAACCGCTATCATCTGATAGCCATTACGCTAAATCCGGAAATTCACTGATAAATTCTGTGTTCGCTCTTAAAAACGCATCTCAGACTCTCATCGTCCAACATAACTTTGGCGTTGTATGGTTAAGCCTCACGGGCAATTAGTACAGGTTAGCTCAACGTATCGCTACGCTTACACACCCTGCCTATCTACGTCGTAGTCTCCAACAACCCTTTAGGAGGCTCAAGGCCTCAGGGATGACTCATCTCGGGGCAAGTTTCGCGCTTAGATGCTTTCAGCGCTTATCTCTTCCGTATTTAGCTACCCGGCAATGCCACTGGCGTGACAACCGGAACACCAGAGATACGTCCACTCCGGTCCTCTCGTACTAGGAGCAGCCCCCCTCAATCATCCAACGCCCACGACAGATAGGGACCGAACTGTCTCACGACGTTCTAAACCCAGCTCGCGTACCACTTTAAATGGCGAACAGCCATACCCTTGGGACCAACTTCAGCCCCAGGATGTGATGAGCCGACATCGAGGTGCCAAACACCGCCGTCGATATGAACTCTTGGGCGGTATCAGCCTGTTATCCCCGGAGTACCTTTTATCCGTTGAGCGATGGCCCTTCCATACAGAACCACCGGATCACTATGACCTACTTTCGTATCTGCTCGACCTGTCCGTCTCGCAGTTAAGCTGGCTTATGCCATTGCACTAACCTCCTGATGTCCGACCAGGATTAGCCAACCTTCGTGCTCCTCCGTTACGCTTTAGGAGGAGACCGCCCCAGTCAAACTACCCACCAGACACTGTCCGCATCCCAGATTATGGGACCACGTTAGAACATCAAACATTAAAGGGTGGTATTTCAAGGTCGGCTCCACGCAAACTGGCGTTCACGTTTCAATGCCTCCCACCTATCCTACACATCAAGGCTCAATATTCAGTGTCAAGCTATAGTAAAGGTTCACGGGGTCTTTCCGTCTTGCCGCGGGTACACTGCATCTTCACAGCGATTTCAATTTCACTGAGTCTCGGGTGGAGACAGCCTGGCCATCATTACGCCATTCGTGCAGGTCGGAACTTACCCGACAAGGAATTTCGCTACCTTAGGACCGTTATAGTTACGGCCGCCGTTTACCGGGGCTTCGATCAAGAGCTTCGCTTGCGCTAACCCCATCAATTAACCTTCCGGCACCGGGCAGGCGTCACACCGTATACGTCCACTTTCGTGTTTGCACAGTGCTGTGTTTTTAATAAACAGTTGCAGCCAGCTGGTATCTTCGACTGACTTCGGCTCCATCCGCAAGGGACTTCACCTACCGTCAGCGTGCCTTCTCCCGAAGTTACGGCACCATTTTGCCTAGTTCCTTCACCCGAGTTCTCTCAAGCGCCTGAGTATTCTCTACCTGACCACCTGTGTCGGTTTGGGGTACGATTTCTGGTGACCTGATGCTTAGAGGCTTTTCCTGGAAGCGTAGTATCAGCTACTTCAGCACCGTAGTGCTTCGTCATCACGCCTCAGTGTTATACAGAAAACCGGATTTACCTAGTCTTCCCACCTTCACGCTTAAACCGGGACAACCGTCGCCCGGATAGCCTAACTTTCTCCGTCCCCCCTTCGCAGTCACCACAAGTACGGGAATATTAACCCGTTTCCCATCGACTACGCTTTTCAGCCTCGCCTTAGGGGTCGACTCACCCTGCTCCGATTAACGTTGAACAGGAACCCTTGGTCTTCCGGCGGGGGAGTTTTTCACTCCCCTTATCGTTACTTATGTCAGCATTCGCACTTCTGATACGTCCAGCATGCCTCACAGCACACCTTCTACCGCTTACAGAACGCTCCCCTACCCAATAACACCTAAATGTCATTGCCGCAGCTTCGGTGCATGGTTTAGCCCCGTTAAATCTTCCGCGCAGGCCGACTCGACTAGTGAGCTATTACGCTTTCTTTAAATGATGGCTGCTTCTAAGCCAACATCCTAGCTGTCTAAGCCTTCCCACATCGTTTCCCACTTAACCATGACTTTGGGACCTTAGCTGGCGGTCTGGGTTGTTTCCCTCTTCACGACGGACGTTAGCACCCGCCGTGTGTCTCCCGGATAGTACTCTACGGTATTCGGAGTTTGCATGGGGTTGGTAAGTCGGGATGACCCCCTAGCCCAAACAGTGCTCTACCCCCGTAGGTATTCGTCCGAGGCGCTACCTAAATAGCTTTCGGGGAGAACCAGCTATCTCCCGGTTTGATTGGCCTTTCACCCCCAGCCACAAGTCATCCGCTAATTTTTCAACATTAGTCGGTTCGGTCCTCCAGTTAGTGTTACCCAACCTTCAACCTGCCCATGGCTAGATCACCGGGTTTCGGGTCTATACCCTGCAACTAAAGCGCCCTATTAAGACTCGGTTTCCCTACGGCTCCCCTATTCGGTTAACCTTGCTACAGAATATAAGTCGCTGACCCATTATACAAAAGGTACGCAGTCACACCACGAAGGTGCTCCTACTGCTTGTACGTACACGGTTTCAGGTTCTATTTCACTCCCCTCACAGGGGTTCTTTTCGCCTTTCCCTCACGGTACTGGTTCGCTATCGGTCAGTCAGGAGTATTTAGCCTTGGAGGATGGTCCCCCCATCTTCAAACAGGATACCACGTGTCCCGTCTTACTCATCGAGCTCACAACCAGTGCACTTTCATGTACGGGGCTATCACCCTGTATCGCCGGCCTTTCCAGGCCGTTCCATTAACACACTGGCTGATGTTGACTCTGGGCTGCTCCGCGTTCGCTCGCCGCTACTAACGGAATCTCGGTTGATTTCTTTTCCTCGGGGTACTTAGATGTTTCAGTTCTCCCGGTTCGCCTCGTTAAGCTATGTATTCACTTAACGATACCTAAGTTATCTTAGGTGGGTTTCCCCATTCGGACATGGTTGGTTAATAGCGCTTCATCCCAGCTCACCAACCCTTTTCGCAGGGTAGCACGTCCTTCATCGCCTCTGACTGCCAAGGCATCCACCGTGTACGCTTAGTCACTTAACCATACAACCCAAAATTATTTC